>JBJEAH010000133.1:0-39302 GCA_051868815.1 Alloprevotella sp. | reverse complement strand
GAACGTTTGTGCAAGGCGAGCGCAGAGACCGACAAACTTGTTTGATCGGGCTATGCCGAGCCGCAGCCAAAGGTGCATGTAAATGAAGCAATACAAACAAGTTGTCAAGAGTTGTCTAAGTTGTCGCAAAATAAAAAAAGCATACTTTAGTCTACTCGTCTACAAAAAAGCACCAAGCAATATGACAGCCAACGAAATACGCGAAGCCTACAAGAAGTTCTTCGAATCGAAAGGACATCTCATCGTGCCCTCCGCACCAATGGTGATAAAAGACGACCCCACGCTGATGTTTACCAATGCCGGCATGAACCAGTTTAAGGATATCATTCTCGGCAATACCGAACCGAAATGCCGCCGACAGACCGACTCGCAAAAATGCCTGCGCGTGAGCGGCAAGCACAACGACCTCGAAGAGGTGGGGCACGACACATATCACCACACCATGTTTGAAATGCTCGGCAACTGGAGCTTCGGCGACTACTTCAAGGAAGAAGCCATCACGTGGGCGTACGAGTTTCTCGTGGACGTGCTGAAAGTCAACCCCGAGCATCTTTACGTCACCATTTTCGAGGGTTCAAAGGAAGAAGGCCTCGAGCGCGACAACGAAGCCGCCGCCATCTGGGGACGTTTCTTCCCCGAAAGCCACATCATCAACGGCAATAAGCACGATAACTTCTGGGAAATGGGCGACACCGGCCCTTGCGGTCCGTGCTCCGAGATACATATCGACAGCCGCACGCCCGAAGAGCGCGCCGCTGTGCCGGGAGCAGAACTCGTGAACAAAGACAATCCGCAGGTCATCGAAATCTGGAACCTCGTGTTCATGCAGTACAACCGCAAGGCCGACGGCTCGCTCGAGCCGCTGCCGCATAAGGTGATTGACACTGGCATGGGTTTCGAGCGTCTCGTGCGCGTGATGCAGGACAAACATTCCAACTACGACACCGACGTATTCCAGCCCATCATTAAAAAGATTGGCGAACTCTCCGGCTATACCTACGGCGAAAAAGAAGAGACCGACGTGGCCATGCGCGTAGTGGCCGACCACCTGCGTGCCATTGCCTTCTCCATTGCCGACGGGCAACTGCCATCGAATGCCAAGGCAGGCTATGTAATCCGCCGCATCCTGCGCCGCGCCGTGCGCTACGCCTACACGTTTCTCGGCCAGCGCGAAGCCTTCCTCTACCGTCTCCTGCCCACCCTCGTGGAAGAAATGGGCGGCGCCTATCCCGAACTGCCGGCGCAGCAGACGCTCATCGGCCGCGTGATGAAAGAAGAAGAAGAGTCCTTCCTCCGCACCCTCTCGACAGGCATCTCGCTGCTTGAAGGCGTGATTGAACAGACCGTGAAGGCAGGCAGCGACACCGTGGACGGCGAAAAGGCATTCACCCTCTTCGATACGTACGGCTTCCCCCTCGACCTCACGCAACTTATCTGCTCCGAGAAGGGACTGAAAGTAGACGAAGCCGGCTTCAACGCCGAAATGCAGAAACAAAAGGAGCGCGCCCGCAACGCCGCCGCCGTGGAAACGGACGACTGGGTGGTGCTCGCAGAAGGCGAAACGCAGTTCGTGGGCTGGGACGCGCTCGAAGCCGAAAGCCGCATACTGCGCTACCGCCGCGTGCAGCAGAAGAAGCAGACCTATTACGAACTTGTGTTGGACACAACGCCCTTCTACGCCGAAATGGGCGGACAGACGGGCGACCGGGGCACGCTGCAAAGCGAGACCGAAACGGTGGAAATCTTCGACGTGAAGCGCGAAAACAATCTGCCCATACATCTCACTAAAAAGCTGCCCGCCAATCCCGCCGCCGCTTTCCATGCCACGGTGGACGCCGAGGCACGCCATGCCAGCGAAGCCAACCACACCGCCACGCACCTGCTCGACCAGGCCTTGCGCGAGGTGCTCGGCACGCACGTAGAGCAGAAAGGCTCGCTCGTAACGCCCGAATACCTGCGCTTCGACTTTTCGCATTTCCAAAAGGTAACGCCCGAGGAATTGCGTGAGGTGGAGCGGATTGTGAACCGCCGTATCCGCGAGGACATTCCCATGCAGGACCACCGCGATGTGCCTATCGAAGAAGCCAAGAAACTCGGGGCCATAGCCCTCTTCGGCGAGAAATACGGCGACCGCGTGCGCGTGGTGCAGTTTGGCAAGAGCGTTGAATTTTGCGGCGGCTGCCACGCCAAGAGCACCGGGCGCATCGGCATCGTGCGCATACTCTCAGAGAGCAGTGTCGCCGCCGGCGTGCGCCGCATCGAGGCCATCACGGGCAAAGCCGCCGAGGAAAGCATCTATGCACAGGAGGACATCCTGCACGGGCTGCAAAACTTCTTTGCCGGCGCAAAGGACATCACGGCTGCCATTAAGAAAACCATCGAGGAAAACGACGGACTGAAGCGTCAGGTGGACGACTTCGTGAAAGAGCGCGTCACCGCCCTGCGCGACCGCCTCGTGCGCAACGCTACGGAGAAGGGCGGCGTGAAAGTGCTTAACGCCGTGCTCTCTGCCAACATCGCGCCCGATGCCGTAAAGGACCTCGCATTCCAAATCTCCGGCATGCTGCCCGAAGACATGCTTTGCGTGCTCGGCAGCACCTTTGAGGGCAAGCCGCTCCTCACGGTGATGATCAGCAAGAACCTCGTGGAAGGCCGCGGCTGGCACGCCGGCAACATGGTGCGCGAGGCTGCCAAACTCATCAAGGGCGGCGGCGGCGGTGCGCCCCACTTCGCCACGGCCGGCGGCAAGGACACCACCGGCTTGGAGCAGGCCGTAAGCCACGTGCTCGATATGGCCGGTATTTAATTTGTTTCTAAAAAAACATATATAAAGGAAAGGCTGCGTCAATGCTTGACGCAGCCTTATTTATTATAAAATATCTGTTGTTTGGAAGAAACAAAAACTGAGAAAAGTGGACATTATTTTTCTGTAAATGTAAAAGAAGAGTTGCATTACTATTTCTTGTTTTTTGCTTGCGTCGTTTGAAGCGGGCGGGAACCGACCGCAGCCGAAGGGATTAAAGACGAGCATAAGCCGCAGGCTTTAATGCTCGGCGTTAAGCCCGGCGGCGTGCCCTCGGGCTTCAAACGATGCAAGCGGTTTTTATGGTTTTTGTCAAATCCTACGGATAATCAACCAAAACATAAGAAAAATCATTTTCCAAGTAGCGAAAGCGGCGCGGCGTTGTATCATATAATAGATGGACAAGCAAACATACATATCCTTAGCCCCCCTTTGCCACAGCGCAGCCGAAGCGCAGGCGGCGCGATACGTGCAAGACGAGGAGGAAAGGGAGGACATCGTGCAGGATGTGTTGCTGAAAATGTGGGAGCAGCACGAGCTGCTGCAGTCCGACCCGCAGAAACTCAAAGCCTACGCCGCCACGCTGGCACGCAACCACTGCCTCAACAGGCAGAAACACCGCCGGCGGCACCCTTTCCTAAGGTTCTTTTGGGGAGAGGAGCACGAAGAGACGCCCATGCCCGAGCCGGCAGAAAAGGAAACGCCGCACAGCAGGCTGGAAAGCGAGGAAATGCAGCGCGTATTCCGCACGGCACTCGCCCTACTGCCTGAAAACCAGCGCAAAATCTTCCTGATGCGCAGCGAGCACGACCTGCCGTTCTGCGAAATAGCCAGCATTTTGGGCACGTCCGAATCGTCGGTGCGCGGCACGCTTTGCAAAGCGCGGGCGCGGCTTTTGGAACTTATTAAAAAACAAATCAAATGAACGACAAGGCATACATACAGCGTTTGCTCGACCGCTACATGGCGGCCACGGCATCGGAGGACGAGGAACGGCGGCTCCGGGAATGGTTTGCCGCTCAGGACAATGTGCCCGAAGAATGGCAGGCCTACGCCATACTGCTCACGGGCCGCGCGGCCGCCGCGCCGCGCAGGCATCGCCTGGCAAAATGGGCGGCGAGCGCGGCAGCAGCCGTCGTGATTGCGGCGGCGGGGCTGTTTGCCCTTCACGCGCCGCAGCAGCCCGCACAGCCTGTGGCGCAAACCGTTGCCCCTGCTGCGCCTGCCGCCGTGCGGCAGCCCGCGCCTGCGGAAAGGACCGCACCTGCTGCACCCCGTCTTGCCGCCGCCAAGCGAAAGGCGCAACGGCCGCGGCGCAGTGTCCCCGCCGTAGCGGAGCGTGCAGAGGAAGTACCCGCACCCGCAGAGCAGCCGGTAGAAGAAGCCCCGCCTTCGCCCGAAGCGCTCCAGCTGGTGGAAGAACTGCTGGCGCAGGCCATGGAAAACAAAGAGGACGAGGAAGAGCGCATGTGCCGCGAACTGATTGAGGAAGTTTTACACAATATATATAATACGTCTCACCCAACCGAACTGACATTATGAAAAACCTAATTCTTCTTTTCGCCGCCGCGCTGGCAAGCCTCACCGCCACGGCACAGACCGCCTCCCTGAAAAATGCAGAAGCCTTGTTCCAAAAAACGAAGAACTGCACCCAGACGAATTACAAATCCGAGCAGGGGCGCGACCGCTTGGACTCCACGTATTACCTCCGCTTGAAAACCTATGCGATGCCCTACGACAAGAAAAAGGACAAGGCAGCCTGCGATGCCGTGGTAACCGAACTGCTCGACACCTATCAGAGAGAATCTCCGTCGGCCTCGGCCGGATTTTGCCAAAGTCGCCCCTTGAACGTCGCTGCCCACGACCAACAGCAGGTGAGCATATATTACGCCGAAAACAAAGACCCGTTCATCGCGGGCACCGAGGGGCGCAACTATGCCTTGCTGCGCTATGCCGACCAGAACAACCCGACCTATCGCCGCGTGCACGGCGTGGAATGGTGGTACGACAAGGTAAATCGCCAAGCAAACTTTCGCGTGTTCCACATTTTCGGGCCTGGCACGAAGCAGGCTTATGAAAAGTCGATCTTGAACGGCAACTCTTTTGAGGAAGAGGCAACTGGATTGTTGGAAAAGCTGCTCTACCAAATCGAAATCCTGGGGAACTATTACAAAAACGAGGATAACGAAATAGATCGCGCCACCGTGCAACTCATCAACGAGCGCATCGACGCCTATCTGCGTTCCCAGAAAAAGCAAGACGAACTGAATGCCCTCTTGATGAAACTTGAGAAAATCCCCGGCTACTACACCGAAGTTCAGGAAGGCAAAGACAATCGCAAAGGCTACTCGCCCGCCGTGGCGGCACAGATGATCAGCGAAGAATTGCAGGGCAAAATATTCTGCATCACCACAGAAAGGCGCGGCAGCGAAGATTGCCGCCGCTACGGCGACAAGTCCAAGAATTTCCTGATACAAATAGTTTTGGACAAATAGGCAGAAAGAACTTTCTCAAAAGTAGGAACCAGTCTATACGCCCTCAAAATTATTGCCCAAATGGTGCTTCTTAATTTATAACTCGGCGCAAAGTCCGAAAAAATCCGAGATTGCGCCAACTTATAACCTTATAACCTGGCGCAATCTCGAAAAAAAGTGGAGATTGCGCCGAGTTATAAATCTTTGAAAGCAATTCGTTTCCACAAATTCGGACTTCCTTATAAGCAAAACGGGTTTTATAGCCGCCTTTTTTGCTTGCCCTCACTATTTTTACGTATATTTGCAGAAGATAGCAAGAAAACTCATAACCCTATCAATATTAAAAATCTAATATGATGAAAACAAAATCTTTGTTGCTCGCCTGTCTCGCCGCGCCTGCGCTGGCTCTGGCGCAGCCGAATGCGGAGACGCAGCCGCTCGCCGGCTTCTATTATGGCGACATGCAGGCTCCGACCAGCTGGGAATGGCAAAGCCCCGACTCGCTCGCTTACAACAAGCAGCAGCCGCACGCATGGTTCTTCTCCTTTGCCGACACAGAAAGCGCGCGAAAGGTGCTGCCCGAACACAGCACGCTGTTCCAGTCGCTCAACGGCACATGGGATTTCCACTGGGTGCGCACACCCGAACAACGACCCAAGAACTTTTACGAAACATCTTTCAGCACCGCCGATTGGGATAAGGTGGAAGTGCCGATGTGCTGGAACATCGCCGGCATCGGCAAGGACGGCAGTCTGAAATACGGCTTGCCCATCTACTCCAACCAGCGCGTCATCTTCCACCACAACGTGGCAGTGGGCGACTGGAAGGGCGGCGTGATGCGCGAGCCGCGCAAAAACTGGCTTACCTACGACTACCGCAACGAGGTGGGTTCGTACCGCCGCACGTTCACCGTGCCCGCCGACTGGAAGAACCAGGTGGTTTACCTCAACTTCGACGGCGTGGATTCTTTCTTCTACCTCTACGTCAACGGCCGCTACGTAGGTTTCTCGAAAAACTCGCGCAACCTCGCGCAGTTTGACATCACGCCTTACCTGAAGGAGGGCGAGAATGTTTTGGCGGTCGAAGTGTACCGCAACAGCGACGCCTCGTTCCTCGAAAGCCAGGACATGTTCCGCCTGCCGGGCATCTACCGCGATGTCTACCTCACGGCGAAGCCGAAGGTGCAGGTGCGCGACATCGTGTGCATTCCCGACTACGATGCCACCTATACCAACGCCACGCTCAACATTACTGCCAAGGTGCAAAACCTTGACAAGAAAAAGATTAAGGATTATACCATCGACTACGCCCTTTACGAGAACGAACTTTACGGCGAAAGCAACCAGCCCGTTGCAGGCGTGACGGCCGTTGCCGCCCTCAAAGAACTGCTGCCCAACGTGGAGCAGGACGTTTGCGTGCGCCTCGAAGCCGGCACAAAGGTGAAGCCCTGGAGCGCAGAGCGCCCGCAGATGTATGTCCTCGTGGGACAACTCAAAGACAAGAAGGGCAAGGTGGTTGAAACGTTCTCCACCACCGTGGGCTTCCGCAAAATCGAGGTAAAGCAGACGGCAGCGAAAGACGACGAGTTCCAGCTCGCCGGCCGCTACTACTACCTCAACGGCAAGCCTATTAAGATGAAGGGCGTGAACCGCCACGAGAACAATCCCGACCGCGGCCACGCCATTACCCGCGAGCAAATGAAGCAGGAAGTGATGCTCATGAAGCGCGGCAACATCAACCACGTGCGCAACTCGCACTACCCCTGCGCGCCCTACTGGTACTATCTTTGCGACAAGTACGGCATCTATCTCGAAGACGAAGCAAACATCGAGAGCCACCAATACTATTACGGCGATGCCAGTCTCTCGCACGTGCCGGAGTTTAAGAATGCCCACGTGGCCCGCAATATGGAAATGGTACACGCCCGCGTGAACCACCCCTCCGTATGTATTTGGAGCTTGGGCAATGAAGCCGGCCCGGGCAACAATTTCGTGGAAGCCTACAAAGCGATTAAGGCCTTCGATGCCTCACGCCCCGTGCAGTATGAGCGCAACAACGACATCGTGGACATAGGTTCTAACCAATATCCCAGCATCGCCTGGGTGCAGGGTGCCGTGAAGGGTAAATATAATCTCGTTTATCCCTTCCACATCTCCGAATACGCCCACTCTATGGGCAACGCCGTGGGCAATCTCATCGACTACTGGGACGCTATCGAAAGCACCAACTTCTTTATCGGCGGCGCCATTTGGGACTGGGTGGACCAGGCGCAAAACTACTACGACGCCAAGACGGGCAGCAAGTTCTGGGCCTACGGCGGCGACTTTAACGACAAGCCCAACGACGGCACATTCTGCATGAACGGCGTGATGCGCCCCGACCTCTCGCCCAAAGCGCAATATTTCGAGGTGAAGAAGGTGTATCAGAACGTAGGCGTCCGCGCTGTCGGCGAGCACAGTCGCACGATTGAGATTTTCAATAAGAATTACTTTGAAAACCTCGCCGACTACGACATCATGTGGTCGCTTTGGAAGGACGGTGTCTGCGTTTCCAAGCCCGCCGCGCTACCCATCCAGGGCGGCACGCTCAAAGCCCGCGAGCGCAAGAACGTTACCCTGCCCTTCGACCCCGCCAAACTTGAGGCAGCGAGCGAATATTTCGTGAAAATCCAGTTTGTGCTTAAAGCCGACAAGCCTTGGGCCGAGAAGGGCTATGTGCAGATGGACGAGCAACTGCCTGTCAAGGCGGCCGACATCACGCAAAGCGTCTACGCCGGCGGCAGCACGCTGCAGAAGCCCGTTGAAACCGCCGACGGCATCACCGTGACGGGCGAAGGCTTCAGCGTGACGTTCTCCAAGGCAGAAGGCACCATCAGCAACCTCACTTACGGCGACCAAAAGGTGATTGAAAGCGGCAAGGGACCGAAGCTCGACGCGTTCCGCGCCCCCACCGACAATGACAACTGGGCGATGTATAAGTGGGCGAGCTACGGTCTCGACAACCTGCGCCACAAGGCCGTGTCCTGTTCGTACAGCCAGCGCAAGGACGGCGCGGTGCAGATAGCCTTCACCGTGGAAAGCCAAGCCCCTTACGCCACCAAGATGCACTACACCAACGGCGACCGCGAACCGCAGGGCACTTACACGTTTGAGGAAGACAAGAACCGGCCCTTTGGCGACAACGACTTTAAGTTTATCACCAATCAGATTTGGACGGTCTATCCCGACGGCTCTATCGAATTGCAGAGCGCGATTACGTCGAACAAGCCCAGTGCCGACCTCGCCCGCATCGGTTTTGCCATGCAGTTGCCCAAAGACCTCGACAACTTCACTTATTACGGTCGCGGTCCGGTCAATAACTACAACGACCGCAAGACCTCTCAGTTCATCGAACTGCATGCCCAGCGCGTCGGCGACGATATTATGCTGCCCAAACCCCAAGCTATGGGCAACCGCGAAGAGGTGCGCTGGTGCGCCCTCACCAACGACCGCGGCCAGGGTGTGCTCTTCGTGGCCGACGGACAGATGAGCGCATCGGCTCTGCCGTACAGCCAGAAAGAACTCGCCGAGGCAGCCCATCCCTACCAGTTGCCCGTGAGCAGCGCCACGCACCTGCACCTCGACGCCAAGGTCACCGGCCTCGGCGGCAACAGTTGCGGACAGGGCGGCCCGCTTGCGCCTGACTGCACCAAGGGCGACGACCACAACTTTGGCTTCATTATCCGTCCGCTCAACATCGGCCGCGCCATGCCCTCCGTCATCACCGAGAAGGCAGCCGTGAAAGGCGCAGGAGAAAAGCCCATCACGATTTCCCGCTCCCGCACCGGCGTTGTGAGCATCGCTTCTCCCTACGCCGACCGCAAGGTGATGTACACCATCGGCACAGAAAAGAAAGCGCATGCCTATGCCCAGCCCTTCGACCTGCGCGATGGCGGCACCGTCAAGGCATGGTATGCCGACGCGCCCGCTTTGGTCATCGCCGGCACGTTTGCAAAGATTGAGGAAGTGCCCCTCGAGGTGATTTACGCTTCGAGCGTCGAGACGGGCGAAGGCGATGCCTCACACCTCACCGACGGCGACCTCGGTTCGATTTGGCACACCATGTACAGCGTCACGCTGGCCAAATATCCCCACTGGGTGGACTTCGATGCCGCCGCCGTCAAGACAATGAAAGGCTTTGTCTACACGCCGCGCACCGACGGTCCGAACGGCCGCGTCAGGGACTTTGAAATCTACGTGAGCAACGATGCTGAAAATTGGGGCGAGCCCGTTTGCAAAGGCTCATTCCAAAACAGCGGCGAGCCGCAGCGCGTATTCTTCGACAAGCCCGTCAAGGCACGCTACATCCGCTTCCGCGCCCTCAATGAGCAAAACGGCAACGACTATGCCTCGGGTGCAGAGTTCAGCCTCATCGCAGAGTAATTTTGAAGAACGAATAATACAATTGGAATGGGGGCGTAGGGCATACGCCCCTATTCTATATCCCCCTACCCCCGTTTACTCGTCTACTCGTATACTCGTTTACTAAAAACAGCAATGGAAAAAACATTAAAAAATCCCGCCTTCACCATGGTTTACTTCCATGGTTTCGCCTCTTCCGGCGCGAGCGGCACGGTGGAGACCTTGCGCAAGATGCTGCCCTCCGCCGAAATCGTTGCGCCCGACATTCCCGTCGACCCAGTCGAGGCCTTGCCCTTTCTCAAAAGCCTTGTGGCCGAAGTAAAGCCCGATGTCATCGTGGGCACCAGCATGGGCGGCATGTATGCCCAGCAGATGCGCGGCTATCTGCGCGTCTGCGTCAATCCCGCCTTCAACATGTCGACGGCGAGCAAGATGATGCGCACGGGCACATTCAAGTTTCTCAACGGGCGCAAGGACAAGGTGAAGGAATTTCGCATCACGAAGGAGACCATCCAGCACTTCAACGCCATGGAGCGCGGGCAGTGGGAAGGCATCACGCCCGAAGAGCAGGATTTGTGCTACGGCCTCTTCGGCATCCACGACAAGCTCGTGAATACCTACGCCCTCTTTCTGAAGCACTATACGCACGCCCGCAAGTTCGACGGTGAGCATCAGCTCAACGACAATGCCCTGCGCCACGCCCTCCTGCCCCTGCTCCGCGAACTGCTCGGCGACCGCCTCGAGCAGGCGAAGCAGCCCCCTTTGCCCGATTACATGCAGTATTGATTGCCAGGCACATAAAAAGTCCGCCGCAGCGTCTCCATGCAGACGTTGCGGCGGATTTTATTTATATATGTATCAAGTTTACTTGTTTACTAAGTTCACTTGTTTACTCGTTCACTAATTTATACCAAGTGGGCGATGAGTTCCTCGCGGTCGCCGGGAAGCAGGTCGATGACGGGCACCTCCACCATTGTGTAGCAGCCGGGCTGCTGGCGCATCGTGGCGCGTGCCACGCAAACGAGCACCTGACCCGTAAGCGCGGGGTTGTTGATCTTCATGTTGAACTCAAAGAGTTGGTTCTGCGTCTTGCCGCTCACGCCCTTGCGCACAAGGTTCACGCCGTGCCCCATGTCGATCACCTCGTCCACGCAGGGCACTTCGATAACGTGCGTCTCGTCGTTGGCAAAGTAGGGGTCGGCCTTGATGTCGGCAGCCACCTGCGCGTAGTCGTGGCCCGGTTCGATTTCCACGTAAACCATGCGGCGGTGAATGCCTTGTCCCGTGGGAATAGTCATGGAAAGCGCGGCCTTAACGCCCTTGATGGCTTTCACGGCCACGGTGTGGCCCATCGACATACCCGGACCGAAATTCGTGTAACTCAATCCCTTGGGTGCAATCGCCTGCAAAAGCGTGCGCACTACGGAATCGCTGCCCGGATCCCAGCCTGCGGAAATGATGCTCACGGCACTGGCCTTGCGTGCCGCCACGCCGAGGGAACGACGCAGGGAGGTGATTTGCGTGTGAATGTCGAAACTGTCCACGGTGTTGATGCCGAGGGCGAGAATGTCGCGCGCAAACTTCTCTACGCTGCGGGTCGGCGTGGCGAGAATGGCAACGTCCACGTTTTCCAACTCGCGAATATCGCCCACCACGCGGTAGGGTCTCAACTGTGCAGGCTGCTCGTCCTGCGGATTACGGCGCACGATGCCGGCCACCTCGAAATCGGGCGCGGCTTCAAGTGCTTCAATCGTGTAGCGGCCTATGTTGCCATAGCCCACCACGGCGGCTCTTATCTTTTTCATGTTTTGGGTGTTTGTTTGTTTTTGTCGCTGCAAATTTACACGTTTTTGGGGAGCTTGAAAGCAAAGAAACACACCGTTTTTGCCATTATCAGATAAAATATAATCTAAAATACGCTTCGCATCAGCCGTAATGGCCGACAGTTGCCAGACGCGCGGCACAGAGTCCCCTGGAATTTTATCACTCTGATACTGCTTGCAAAATGAAAGCTGAGCGGTGCAATTGGTATGCAAATGACGCAATTTAGGCGACACTATGACGCAATTGGCAAAAAAGGAGGCTCAAAGTTGTGGCAAGTAAATACCTTTTCCGTAACTTTGTACGCTTATAATTGGCTTTTGCCACGGAAAAGGAGATTTTCCTATAGTTTACACAATAATTAATTATACAATATATTTATGGAAAAGAAATTCAACCGCACCCTCGTCACGGCAGCCCTGCCCTACGCCAACGGCGGCGTGCATATAGGACACCTCGCCGGGGTGTATGTCCCCGCCGACATCTACGTGCGCTACCTGCGCCTCAAGGGGGAGGACGTGCTCTACATCTGCGGCTCTGACGAGCATGGCGTGCCCGTCACCATCCGCGCCCGCAAGGAAGGCTGCACGCCGCAGGAGGTTGTGGACAGATATAACCGCATCATCAAGGACTCGTTTGAGGAGTTTGGCATCTCGTTCGACGTGTTCGGACGCACCACGAGCGAAACGCACCGCAAGACGGCCTCCGACTTCTTCCGCAAGCTCTACGACAAAGGCGAGTTTGTGGAACAGGAGAGCGAGCAGTACTACGACGAGGAGGCCAAGACCTTCCTCGCCGACCGCTACATCACGGGCGAATGTCCCCACTGCCACGCCGAAGGCGCTTACGGCGACCAGTGCGAGAAGTGCGGCACGGCCCTTTCGCCCGAGGAACTCATCAACCCTAAGAGCACGGTGAGCGGTTCGGTGCCCGTGATGAAAAAGACGAAGCACTGGTATCTGCCGCTCGACAAGCACCAGCAATGGCTCGAGCCGTGGATTACGAAGGAGCACACCGAATGGCGCAGCAACGTGATGGGACAGTGCAAAAGCTGGTTCGACATGGGCTTGAAGCCCCGTGCCGTGAGCCGCGACCTCGACTGGGGTATCCCCGTGCCCGTGGAAGGGGCAGAGGGAAAGGTGCTCTACGTGTGGTTTGACGCACCCATAGGCTACATCTCCAACACCAAGGACCTCAGGCCCAACGACTGGGAGCTGTGGTGGAAAAGCCCCGACACGCGCCTCGTTCACTTTATCGGCAAGGACAACATCGTGTTCCACTGCATCGTGTTCCCCGCCATGCTTAAAGCAGAAGGGTCGTACATTCTGCCCGACAACGTGCCCGCCAACGAGTTCCTCAACCTCGAAGACGACAAAATCAGCACCTCGCGCGGCTGGGCGGTGTGGCTCCACGAATACCTCAAGGAACTGCCCGGCAAGCAGGACGTGCTGCGCTACGTGCTGACCGCCAACGCACCGGAAACGAAGGACAACAACTTTACGTGGAAGGACTTTCAGGCGCGCAACAACAACGAACTCGTGGCCGTGTACGGCAACTTCGTGAACCGCGCCCTGCAGCTCACCAAGAAATACTACGACGGCATCGTGCCCGCCTGCGGCGAACTCAACGAGACCGACCGCGCCACGATCAACGAGTTCAAGAACGTGAAGGCCGACGTGGAGCGCCTGCTCGACGGCTTCCGCTTCCGCGACGCGCAGAAAGAGGCAATGAACCTCGCCCGCATCGGCAACAAATACCTCGCCGACGCAGAGCCGTGGAAGGTAATCAAGACAGACCCCGAGCGCGTGAAGACCATCATCAACCTCTCGCTGCAACTCGTGGCCAACCTGGCCATCGCCTTCGAGCCGTTCCTGCCGTTCTCCTCTGCCAAGCTGAAAGAGATGCTGGCCGTGGAAGGCCTGTCGTGGGCATCGCTCGGCGCAACCGACCTACTGCCCGCCGGCCACAAAATCGGCGAGCCGGCACTGCTGTTTGAGAAAATCGAAGACAGCGTGGTGGAAGCGCAGGTGGCCAAGCTGCAGCAGTGCAAGAAGGAAATGGCAGAGGCCGCCTACAAGGCAGAACCCGTGAAGGCAGACATAGCTTTCTCCGACTTTGAGAAACTCGATATCCGCGTAGGCACGGTGCTCTCCTGCGAGCGCGTGCCGAAAATGAAGAAGCTCTTGAAATTCGAGATTGCCGACGGACTGGAAAACCGCACCATCGTGAGCGGCATCGCCATGCACTACGAACCAGAGGCACTGGTGGGCAAGCAGGTGTGCTTCATCGCCAACCTGCCGCCGCGCGAGTTCAAGGGCGGCCTCGTGAGCCAAGGCATGATTCTCTCCGCCGTGAACTGCGACGGCACGTTGAGCGTCATCACACCCGAGCGTAAAGTGGCAGCCGGCAGCAGCGTGTGCTGAATGATTATTTCATGTCCGACAAATTCAACCAAAATAATCAATACAATAAAATCCAACACATTTAAAACAACCATGAAAAGAAGTCTGCTTCTAACTCTGGCTATCGGCTTGGCAAGCGCCCTGCTGTATGCCGGTCCGGCTAAGCGCGTGCCGGTAAAGCGCACGCAGGCCGACGGAACTGTGGTCACCGTGCTGCTCACGGGCGACGAGCATTTCCATTTCCATACCACCGAAGACGGCATTCCCGTGTGCGAGGCCGCCGACGGCTCGTTCTACTACGCACAATTGCAGGACGGCAAACTCATGCCCACTGCGCAACTCGTGCACGCCACGGCGCAGCGCACTGCCGCCGAGACGGATTTTCTGAAAACCAACAAGCTCAGCGTGCAGGACGTGCACCAGATATGGAGCAACAAAGTAACGGCTGCCAAGGCCGTGCAACGCGTGCAGGCCAAAAGCCCCGTGCAGCGCGCCGCAGCCTTCGAAGGCACGAAGCGCGCCCTGCTGATCCTCGTGAACTTCGCCGACAAGAAGATGGCATCGACCAGCACCAAGGAGAAGTTTGAGGAAATGATGAACACGCGCGGCACGAAAATCAACGGCAACTACGGCAGCGTGCGCGACTATTTCTATGACCAGTCGTACGGCAAACTCGACATGGAGTTTGACGTCGTGGGGCCCGTTGACCTTACCCGCAATATGTCGTACTACGGTGCTGACTCCGGTTCCGACGGCAACGACGTGCGCCCCGAATACATGGTGGCAGAAGCCTGCAAGGCCGTGGACAGCGAGGTGGATTTCAGCAAATACGACTGGGACGGCGACGGACAGGTGGACCAGATATATGTCATCTACGCAGGTTACAGCCAAGCCAGCGGCGCAGAAGCCAACACCATTTGGCCGCACCGCTACTGGCTGCAATACCGCTACGGCTACCTTGCGCTCGACGGCGTGCAGATTAACTCTTACGCCTGCTCCTCCGAACTCAACGGCACGAGCGGCACGAAGATGGCGGGCATCGGCCCGATGTGCCACGAATACAGCCACTGCTTCGACCTGCCCGATTTCTACGACACGAACTATGGCGGCAACTGGGGCATGGACGACTGGGACATCATGGACTCGGGTGCCTACGGCGGCGACGGCTACGTGCCCGCGCCTTACACCTCCTACGAGCGCATGTTCTGCGGCTGGCTCACCCCCACCGTGCTCGACAGTCCCATTACCATTCAGGACATGAAACCCATTACAGACGAGCCGGAGGCTTATATCATCTACAACGATGGGAATACAGACGAATACTATCTGCTCGAAAACCATCAGCAGAAAGGCTGGGACTCTTACAGCGACGGCCACGGTATGCTCGTGCTGCACGTGACTTACAGCAAGTCGGCCTGGGACCAGAACACGCCCAACAACGGCACGCCGCAGCGCATGACGATTATCCCCGCCGACAACCAGTTTGCCTCGGGCTACTACTACGGGCAGACTTATACCCTTGCCACCGACCGAGCCGGCGACCCCTATCCCGGCACGAAGCGCAACTATTCGCTCACCGACACGTCCACGCCTGCCGCCACGCTCAACAACGCCAACAGCGACGGCCGAAAGTATATGGGCAAACCCATCGAGAACATTGCGGAGAGCAGCACAGGCCTGATAACCTTCGACTTTATGGGCGGCAACATGACGGGCACGCCCCAGCCGCTCGAAGCCACGAACATTTCCGAAACGGGCTTCACCGCCAACTGGACAGCCGTGGAAGGCGCAACGGCCTACAACCTCAAAGTGTTCAACAACTCTCTGAAAAACCCCACGCCCTATCAGCAGGCGCTTGAAACCTTCGACAACGTGCAGGGCAGCGGAGGCGGCGCAGACGGCATCACGAACATCGCCAGCGTGCTCGACACTTACCTCTCCCAAAGCGGCTGGACGGGCACATATATCTACGGCAGCGACGGCCGCGTGCGCCTCGGCAAGAGCACGCTCAACGGCTCGCTCATCACGCCCTCCTGCACCGCGCCCGCCGACGGCAACGTGACGGTGCGTCTCCTGCCCGAGCAATATTCTTCATATACCGACGTTGAAACCAAGGTGAGCATCCTCACGGGCAACAACGAGGAATTTGCCTCCGAAACCATCTCTGTAAATACGGGCACGTACTATGTAAACTTCTCCGACGTGGCAGCAACCTATAAGGTGGGCATCTATCCCTCGAAGCGCATCTACCTCACGGAAATGGGTGTTTACAACGGCGACTTCTCCGAACTCAACTTCACGGACGAGGCACTCAGCAACAGCTCCGGTGCTGACACGCCCGTAGCAGAGGAGAACGGCATCACGGGTACGTCGTATGCCGTTAAGAACCTGCGCCCCGGCTTCGAATATTCCTACATGGTGCAAGCCATCGGCGCGGAAGGCCTCTCGCTTTGGAGCAAGGCAATGCCCGTGCAGCTTACGACGGGCATCAGCACCGTGCGCCCCGCCGTAGACCCGACGCTCCCCGTCATGATTTACACGCCCGAGGGCCGCTATCTCGGCAAGCGCGCCGCACGCGCCGCCAAGAACGACCTGCCCGCCGGCATCTACCTCTTCCGTCAAGGCGACAAGGTGGAAAAAGTGCTGGTGAAATAAGGCAAAAGCAACAGCCCCACGATACGACACGGGTCGGCTTCCAAATCAGGAAACCGACCCGTGTTGGCGTTTAGGGGATGGTTGGGGCGGGCTGTAAGCCCTACTAATGCCTATGTTTTAGAAAGGTTTTGGGCAAAAGTTGCCTATGTTTTAGAAAGATTTCGGGCAAAAGTTGCCTATGTTTTAGAAAATAGATTTACCTTTGTGCCATAAAATCAATGTGTTGCGTATGTACAAGCGAGAGATTGTAAAACAACTGAATATTTGGCGCAATAAGGCACACCGCAAACCGCTGGTGCTGCGTGGTGCCAGACAGGTGGGGAAAACCACACTCGTAAAGGAATTTGGCAAGGATTTCGATGCCTTCGTCTACCTGAATCTCGAAAAGGGCGATGCCGAAATATTCAGAAAGTTCAGCGATGTAAGAGCATTGTGGCAGTACGTCTGCCTCACCCGCCAACTCATGCAGTGCAAGGGCAGCAGCATACTGCTCTTTATCGACGAAATTCAGGAAGAGCCAAAGGCCGTGGCAATGTTGCGCTATTTCTACGAAGAATTGCCCGAGATACATGTGATTGCGGCGGGGAGCAGGCTGCAAAGCCTGACAAAAGCAGGACTGTCGTTTCCCGTGGGGCGTGTGGAATACCTGACCTTGCGCCCGTTCTCGTTCGCCGAGTATATCGAAGCGAAAAATGGAGATGCCTGGGCAGATATGGTGCGCGGGCTCTCCGTGCCCGAAATGCTGCACGAAGACATGATAGCCGAGTTTAATACTTATGCGCTTGTCGGCGGTATGCCCGAGGCGGTTGCAGAATACCTCGACGCGGGCGACATCACGCGGCTTGCGCCCATATTCAACGCCTTATTGAAGGGCTATAACGAGGACGCTGAGAAATTTGCGAAAAATCAGGAACAGGCGAAAATCTTGCGCCATATATTAAGCACGGCGTGGCTCTCTGCCGCCGAAACCATCACATTCGGCTGCTTCGGCAACAGCAGCTACACCGCCACACAAATACATGATGCCATGGACCTGCTGGAACGGGCGTACCTCCTTTCTTTGGACTACCCCGTCACGGCAACGGCAGTCCCCGCCATGCCGGCGAAAAGGCGCGCGCCGAAACTCATGATGGTAGACACGGGGTTGGCCAACTTCTTTGCCGGCATTCAGGTGCAATATCTGCAAAACAAGGAACTGCTGGATACGTGGCGCGGCAGGGCGGCAGAGCACATCGTGGCGCAGGAGTTGCGCGTCGCAGCCGACAGGCAATATAAAGAATCCCAATACTTCTGGGTGCGCGACCAAAAAGGCGCGACTGCAGAAGTGGATTTCATTTGGCAGGACGGCATACAGATAATCCCCATTGAGGTGAAAGCCGGCACTAACGCCCGGTTGCGCTCCCTGCACTCTTTTGTCAATGCCTGCGAACGCCCAGTGGTGGCGCTAAGAGTATGGAGCGGCAACTATTCGGTGCAGGAAGTGGCAACGCCAGCGCCTCACGCCAAACCCTTCCGCCTCGTGAACGTTCCGTTCTATTACATCGGTCAAATTGACACGCTATTGCAAAGACTATTATAGGCGAAGCGTTCCGCTTTTTTCTCCAAAAGAAAGTCCCGCGCCATCAGTCGGCGCGGGACTCGCTGTTTATTTATAGAGGTCTCCCGCGTTGTCCACCTGATTGAGGGGGATGGGGAAATAGAGTTCGCTCTCTGTGAGGCTGGCACCCTCGTAGTACGAGCGGAGCCTGCCCTCCGAGGCGTAGTAGGCATTCACGGTTTCGACGGCAGTGCCCCAACGCACGAGGTCGAACCATCTGAGTCCCTCCATGGCCAGTTCCAGACGCCGCTCCATGCGCAGGGCTTTGCGTGCGCGGCTTTGCGTCCAGCCAGCGGCGGGATACTCGCCCACGGCATAGTGGGCCACCGAAGCGTTGAAATCGACAGGCGTATAGGCGGGGTCGACCGAGCGGGCCGCCTTGCGGCGCACCTCGTTGATAAGTTCGCGGGCGGTGTCGAGGTCCTTGTTTTGCTCGATGAGGGCTTCGGCCTTCATGAGGAGCACGTCGGCATAGCGTATCAGTATGCAGTTGAGCGACGATGCGCCCCAGGGCACGATGCCGGGCTTTACGTAGGGCGACTCGGGCGCGGGGTAGGGCTTCTTTCCGGAAAACTGCCCGTAGAGGCTGAGGTTGCGGCACCACTTTTCATTGTACTCGTGAGAGCGCCAGGGCATGCCAATGCGCCCGAGGGTGAAGTCGAGGCGCGGGTCCACGTTGCCCTCAAAGTCTGCGCGGTCCACATTCAGTCCGTCGGGTGCGCCGTCGAGATAAGGCAGGCCGTCGGCGTCGGTGCGGAAGGCATTGGCGAGATTTTGCGAAGCAAGATAAAAGTCGTCGCCGTTCCCGTATAGGTTGCCTTCGGAGAAGGTGCAGTTGAGACAGTTGTTGAAGTTGTACTGGTCGGGCGAGTTGGCCGAGGAAAACTGAATGGCGAGAACCGACTCGCGCTGATTGTTCCACTCGGGCTTCGACATATCCAGAAAATTGTCGTAGAGCTGGTACTTGCGGCTGTCGATAACGTAGCCCGCATACTGCTCGGCTTCTGCCCAGCTGCTCGTGAACAGGTCAACGCGTGCAAGGAGAGCCGCTGCCACGTAACGGTTGAAGCGTCCTGCCTGCTCCTGAGTTTCTGGCAACAGCTCGTAGCTTTCGCGCAGGTCATTTTTGATAAATTCAGCGATTTGCTCGCGGGTGTATTGGTCGGCGCGGCAAGTGTTGGGGTCGGCAGTGTTTTCATCGATATAGGGGAACTGCCAGAAGATGCGCAGCATGTCGAAGTAGTAGTAGGCTCGGAGGGTTTTCATCTCGGCCGTCATCGAGGCTTTCTCCTTCTCGCCGAGGATATCCGAGGCGGCGAGGGCACGAATCACGGTGTTGCAGCGGCTGATAGAGAAATAGTTGTTGCGCCATTTGAAATCGGCCACGGGGTTGTCGCTCTGCACGTTCCCCACTTCGAGCTGGTGGATATATCCCTCCATGGCCACGCCGTCGCCGCCTTTGAGCGCGTCGTCGGAGCGCACGTCGAACACCCAGTTGTTAATCGGGCCGGCAAACGATTCGTTGTTGCCGAAATAATGGTTGAGCAGCGTGGCATAGGCAGCCGTCATGAGGTCCACGGCTTCCTTGTCGCCGATGTTGTTTTTAGTATATACGCCTTGCGGCTCGGTGTCGAGCAGGTCGTCGCATGAGCCTGCCACCAGTCCCAATGAGAGGACGGCAAGGGCGCGGAGGGAAATCTGTGCTATATTTTTCAGTTTCATGGTTGCGGTGGTGTTGTTTTTTTTAGTAGACGAGTTTACTAAATCGTGGATTATTCTGTCAGTCTAAAACTGCAGGTTTATGCCGAAGGTAAAGGTTCTCGGACGCGGATAGGCACCGTTGTCAATGCGCGCGCCGTATTCGGCAGGCAGGAGTTCGGGGTCGAGGCCGGAGTAGCCGGTGATGGTAAACACGTTTTCCACCTGTCCGTACACCTCAATTTTCGTGGCCTTGATTTTATCCAGCAATTTTGAGGGGAAGGCATAGGCGAGCTTGAGGTATTTCATCTTGAGGAACGAGCCGTTTTCCACGTAATAGGTCGAGAAGCGGTTCTCGTTGTTGTCGTCGGTGAGCGTGAGTGCCGGTATGTCGGTGTCGGTGTTGGTCGGTGTCCATGCGTTCAGAATGTCTGCGCCCCTGTTGGTGGAAAGGTTGCCATAGTTCATCGAGAGGAGCTGCCGCTTCATGTGGTTCTGGATGTCGAAGCCGAAGTCGCCGGCAAAGAACATGTCGAGGGTGAACCCTTTATACTTGAATGCCATGTTGAGACCCAGCGAGAGGTCGGGGTTGGGGTCGCCGATGATGCAGCGGTCGTCCTCGTCGATCACGCCGTTGCCGTCGAGGTCGCGGTAGATGAGGCGGCCGGGGGCTGCGCCGGGCTGCGTAGCGTGGGCGGCCACCTGCGCATCGTTTTGGAAGATGCCGTCGCACACATATCCGTAATACACGCCCATGGGCTGCCCGGGCATGAGGCGCTGGTCCCCGCCGATGTATTTCTGCCGCGAGTTGAGCGTGATGAGCTTGTTCTTATACTGCGAGAGGTTGAGCGAGGCGTTCCAGGAGAAGTCGCCGTATCTCGGGCTTCTGTAGCTGAGCGTCACCTCCCAGCCCCTGTTCTCCATGTCGCCCGTGTTGAGCCACACCGAGGCGTTCTCGCCTGCCACGGCGAGTGCGGGCGGAATGGTGAGCATGTCCTTCGTTCTCTTGATGTAGTAGTCGGCGCTCAGGGTGAGCGAGCCCTCGAAGAGCGAGAGGTCGATGCCCACGTTGTGCTGGCTGGTGGTTTCCCATTTCAGGTCGGGGTTGCCGGTGGCGGAGAGGGTGATGCCCGAGTTGGTCCTGTCGCCCGTGCCGCTCAGGTCGTAAGCGCCGTTGCCCGTGTTGTATACATAGGTGGTGTAGGCAGGATAGAGGGCGGGGATATTCGCGTTGCCGTTCTGCCCCCAGGAGTAGCGGAGTTTCAGGTCGGTGAGGATTTTGTTTTTTGGGAAAAACTTTTCCTGCGTGGGGCGCCATGCCAGCGAGAAAGCCGGGAACACGCCCGAACGGTTGTCCTTCGCGAAGCGCGAGTTGGCGTCGCGGCGCACCGTCAGCGAGGCGAGGTAGCGGTCGGCGTAGTTGTAGTCGGCCTTGCCAAACACCGAGAACACGCTCCACTGCGTCTTTCCACCGCCGTTGTTTCTCGTGCCCGTGCCGCTGCCTATCTGCATGTAGCCCTCATCTTCTGAGGCATATCCCTCGCGCGAAGCCGACAGGTCGCGGAAGGTGTAGCCTATGGCCTCCGTGCCGAGCAGCAGCGTGAGGCGGTGCTTGTCGGCAAAAGTCTTGGCGTAGTTGGCCGTGTTGGTCCAGGTCCACGTGTCGCCCTGTCCGTAAACGCTCGCCGCGCTGTTTACGTCGCCGGGATTGACGGCGCGGGCGTAGGTGTTGTTGAAATATTGGCTGTGCTCCACGCCGATGTTCGACTTTATGGCCAGCCCCTCCACAGGCTTCACCTCTATATAGGCGTTGCCCAATATGCGCCACGAGGCCAGGTCGTCGTCCTTGGCATTCTCCAGCAGCTGCACGGGGTTGGCCAGGTCGGAGCCGATCAGTTCCTTGGGACGCATCCAGTCTCCGTCTGCGCCGCGCACGGGCAGCGCGGGGTGCTGGCTCATGGCCGTGAAGGGGATGCCGCGGTCGCCTGCCACGGCCGCGCCTCGATTTTTCCAGTGCGTCACGAGCAGATTCTCGCCCACGCTCAGAAAGCGGTTGAAGTTGTAGGTAGAGTTGAGGCGTGCCGAGTAGCGGTTGTAGAAAGTCTCCTTAATCGTACCCTCATTGTTGATATAGTTGGCCGAGAAGAGCACGGAGCCCTTTGCGGAACTGTTGGCGATAGAGGCAGAGAGATTGTGCGTCAGGCCCGTCTGATACACCTCGTCCTGCCAGTCGGTGTCGGTCGTGGGGAAATTGGCGTTGCCCGCCACCACGTAAGGCTGCAGCACGGGGCTGTCGCCGCTGCCGTAGAGGGGGTGCGAAGGCACGATGTTGGAGTTTCTCGCCGCCTGCCAGTAAGCCTGTCCCCATTGCTCGGCGTTGAGCATGTCGTAGCGCTTGGCCACGGTCTGTGCGCTGAGGGCGTAGTTCACGCTTACCGTCATGCGCTCGCCCTTGCCGTGCTTGGTGGTGATGATCACCACGCCGCCTGCCGCCCGCGAGCCGTATATCGAAGCCGAGGCGGCATCTTTGAGCACCTGCATGGTCTCGATGTCGCCGGGGTTGATGCAGTTGATGTTGTCGGTAGGCACACCGTCCACGATGTAGAGCGGGTCGTTGCTCGAGTTCACCGTGGCCATGCCGCGAATGCGTATGGAGCCCGTGCCGCCCGGGGCGGCATCTGCCACTACGTTCACGCCCGGGAGCTTGCCCGTCATCGACGACATGATGTTGCCCGAGCTTTCGCTCCTTGCCTCCTTCATGTCGAGCACGGCCACTGCGCCCGTGAGGTCGGCCTTCCTCACGGTTTGGTAGCCCACCACGACTGCCTCTCCGAGAGCCGCCCCCATTTCTTCGAGGGCCACGGTCACGGCAGGCTCTGCCGCAGTTTCAGCCGTTTTGTATCCCAGGCAGCTCACGCGGAGCGTAGCCCCCCGGGGGCAGGAGAGCGAGAAGCGTCCCTCCGTGTCGGTGATGGCCGACACCTTTGCCGCGAGGCACGCCACGGAAGCTCCTATCATCGGTTCGCCCGTGTCTTTCGACGTCACAGTTCCCTGCACGGCGATGTTTTGCGCCTGCACCAGCACTGCCGCGAAGAAGAAGAGCAGCGCGGTGGTGAGAAAAGTTTTTTTCATACCATTAGATTTTTAAGCGTTAAAAGTGAAAATAATAATAAGTTTATCCTTTTCGGGGGAGAAAAAATTTACGCCGCAAAGTTAGTGCGCGGCGCAGCGCGGGCTCTATAAGGAATGTTGCAGAGGCTGTAAAAAATCGGTTTTCGCACGTTTTTTGATAAATAATGCACATTTTTTATAAGCACCACCCCCGGTGGCTTCTGCCCGCTTCTCCCCGACGCGCCGCGCTGCGCGGCAGATGTTTTTTACTAAACCCGAACTATTTTTCCCTAACTCCTTGGTGTTTTTCACTATCTGCGCAGAAAAAGTTTGTTACAAACTTTCTAATACATATTACAAACTTTGTAATACGTGTTACAAAGTTTCTAACACATGTTACAAAGTTTGTAATAAAAACTATCTTATAGGACAGGAAAAAATGTCTTGCTGAAAACAAAAAATATCTCGGAGGAAGGATTTCTTCTCTCCGAGATATTTTCGGTTTTTTGCGCATGGGGCTTATATGGGTGCGCCAAGCGCGGCGGCGGGAGGCCGCTACTGTGCTTCCTCTATCTTGGCGCGTGCCTGCGTGGGCGTGTGGCCGTAGGCGTCGCGGTAGCACTTGGTGAAATAGGCGGGCGAGGAAAAGCCGGTTTCGTAGGCTATCTCGCCAATGGTCTTTTCGGTGGAAAGGAGCAGGGCGCGGCCCTGCTGGAGGCGCAGGCGGCGTATGAGTTCTACGGGGGCGTAGTTGGTGAGGGCCTTGATTTTGCGGTAGAACTGGGAGCGGTCCATGCCTATCTGGGCGGCGATGCCGTCGACGCTCAGCTCGGGACGGCTCATCTCTGCCTGGAAGATTTCGAGGAAACGGCGGTAGAACTCGCTGTCGAGGTCGGCGGAGGGGAAGCTTTGGGGCAGTTGCGCCATGCGGTGTGCGGGGGTGTCGGTACGGGCGTTCTGCAGAACGCCCCTACTGAGGTCTATGCGGCGGCGGTTTTCGATAAGGCTGCGGCAGCGGGCCAGGAGCACGTCGCTGCCGAAGGGTTTGGAGAGGTAGCCGTCGGCACCGCTGTCGTAGCCCTGCACGCGCTGCTCGTCGAGGGTGCAGGCGGTGAGCATGAGCACTGGAATGTGGGAGGTGACAGGCTCGCCCTTTATCCGGCGGCAGCATTCGAGCCCGTCCATCAGGGGCATCATGACGTCGCAGATGATGAGGTCGGGCACGTGGCGGAGGGCCATTTTGCAGCCTTCCTTTCCGTTGGCCGCGGTGATGACGTTGTAATGATCGCGAAGAATTTCGCCTACAAGGGTCTGCATGTCCTTGTTGTCGTCGATGACGAGGGCGATGGGCTTCTCTTCGTCGAAGGGGGCGGCGGCAGGGCTGTCCACGCTGTCGAGCTCGGCGGCGGTGTCGGCGGCGGAGGAGGAGGGCGCTTCGGAGAGGACGGGCGCGGCGGGCATGCCCTGCGGCGCATCGGGGCGGTCGTTCTGCAGAACACCCCTACTGTGGCGTATGGGGAGGGTGACTGTGAAGACGGTGCCTTTGCCGGGGGTGCTTTCCACGCCGATGGTGCCGCCGTGCATCTCGACGAATGCCTTGGAAAGGGCAAGACCGATGCCCGAGCCGCGCGGATGGGTGCGGTCGGCCTGGTAAAAGCGGTCGAAGATGTTGCCGATCTCGCGCGGGTCAATGCCCTCGCCCGTGTCGGCCACCTGAAGCGTGAGCGTGTCGCCGCTGGCGGCATAGGTCACGGAGATGCTGCCGTTGTCGGGCGTGTGCTTGAGGGCGTTGGCGATGAGGTTGAACACCACGCGCTCTATCTTTTCGGCATCGATGGAGAGGGTGAGGGGCGCGTCGGGGCGCGCGTCCTGCAGAACGCCCCGACGGAGGGTGAGGCGGATGTCGCGGCGGAGCGCGCTGTCGCTGAACGCCTCCACCCAGTCGGCAATGGCCTGGGAGAAGTTGGTCTCGGCGAGGTTGAGGGTCATCTTGCCGTTTTCGTATTTGCGGAAATCGAGGATTTGGTTGATGAGGCGGCTGATGATTTTCACGTTCTTGTGGGCGAGGCGGGCGAGGGTTTGCTGCCGGGGCGTGAGGCCCGGGGCGGAGGCGAGCTGCGCCACGGGCTCGGCGATGAGGGTGAGGGGCGTGCGGAGGTCGTGGGAAACGTTGGTGAAAAACACGAGTTTCGACTGCGTGGCCTGCTCGAGCTGTGCGTTGAGGCGGGCCTGCTTGTCGCGCTCCTGCTCGAGCTGTGTGTTCTTGGCCATAAGTTCTCTCTGATGCCTGCTGTGCTGCCAGTAGGCGCGCAGCAGCAGGAAACCCACGCCGAAGAGCAGGACGATGATGGCCAGGCAGGCGTAGAAGAGGGTGGTCTGTGCGCTGTGTTGTGCCCAATAGTCGTCGATCTCTTTTTTGAGCAGTTTGATTTTGCGCGTTTCGGCCTTGAGCGTTTCGTTTTGCAGGAGGAGGATGTCGGCGTTGGTAAGGTCGACGGCGGAGGATACGGGGAGAATGGTTTCGCGCTGGTAGGGTTGGCCTTTGAGAATGGCGAGGGCGGTTTGCACGAGGCGGTGACCCTCAGTGGGGTAGAGGAAGGTGGCGTCGATGACGCTGTCGGCCACGGCGCGTATGCCGATGTTGGGGGCTGCGTCGATGCCTATGATGCGAATGTCGCGCCGCCCCTTAGTGCGCGCCGCCTCGGAAGCACCGATAGCCATGCGGTCGTTGTGGGCATAGATGAGCTGGGCGTCGGGATGGGCGGCGAGGAGGGAGTCGGCCACGCGCACGGCCTCTTCTTTCTTCCAGTCGGCCGCCGCGCTGGCAAGGATTGTGCCGACCTGAGCTTGCAGTTCGGCGGCAAAGCCGTCGTGGCGGTTCTCGGCGGGGGTGGAGCCGGGCAGTCCGTAAATCTCTATGACCTTGCCATGCTTGCCTATAAGATGCTGCGCGTAGCGGGCGGCCGCCCGTCCGATGCCCTCGTCGTCCACGCCGATGCGGGCGGTGTAGGTGTCGCCGATGATGCTTCTGTCGAAGACGATGACGGGCGTGCCTTGCTCGTATACTTCCTTTATGACGGGCGTGAGCGCGGCCGCCTCATTGGGCGAAACGATGAGTATGTCGCATTTTCCCTTCATAAAGCGGCGGATGTCGGCTATCTGCTTCTCGCTGCTGTCGTCGGCGGAGCAGATTTCCACGGTGGCATCGTCGTGGAGGAGTATCTCGCGGTTGATTTCATCGTTCATCTTTGCGCGCCAGTCGTCCTGGCTGCATTGGGAAACGCAGATTTTGTATTTTTTCTTTTCCTGGCAACCTGTCTGCACACAGGCGAGGGCAAGGAGCATGAGGAGGGGGAGGAAGCGGCGCATGGTTTTTTAAGAAATAGATTTAAGGTTTGTAGGGGTCACTCTGGGCGGGCTGTTCTCCAGGTTTTATCTTATTCAACCCACGCGTAACATATATATATATATTGTGTGCTTTTCATCTTTCTTCGCGGGGCGGCGATATTTTCATAATATCATGCAAACGAGCGCAGAGTAGAACTTGGGCGGGCGTTCTGCAGAACGCCCCTACTGGCGAGTGCAGCGGATATTGCAAATATAGCGGAAAACTGCGAAAAAATGTGCATTGGTTATAAAAAAATGGGCGCGGCAACATTTTTCATAGAGTATGCACGTTTTTTTATGCCCTCTCTTTCTGCCTTGCCTTAGTTTTGCATCGTCGAAATAAAAAGAAAAGGTAAAAAGATTCTTTGGATTGGCGGGCAAGCGATGCACCCCGCTCGCTTGCCCGCTTTACCGTTTTAATCGGCTAATTGGAGGGCATTCTGCAGAACGCCCCTACTTTCATAACCTCTAATAGTATGAAGAATATGAGAACATTAAAAAGCAAACTCGTGGCGCTGCTTATGCTTGCCACGCTCACGCCGGCTCCCGTGGCCTTTGCCGAGGGCGGCGTTGAAATCAATCACCTCGGGGTGAACAACACCCTGGTGCGGGTAACCGGCTCTGCCAAGTATCTCCTTATCCCCGTGCAGGAGTCGGCCGAAGAGGCGCGGGTGAAAGTGCTCGTGGACGGCGAACTGGCAAAAAACCTCAACATTCGCCTCGCAATGAACCGCGTGGACTACTTCGTGCCGTTTTGCCTCACGCCCTACGAGGGACACCACGTGCTACTGAACGTCGTGACCGCGCAAGGACGCTCCACCCTGCGCGAGGCGAAGGACAATGCGTGCTGGAAAGACATGCGGCTCTCGGACACGTTCGACACGGCCAACAGGGAGAAATACCGCCCGGCGTTTCACCACACGCCGCTCTATGGCTGGATGAACGACCCCAACGGCATGTTCTACAAAGACGGCACATGGCATCTCTATTACCAATACAACCCCTACGGGTCGAAATGGCAGAACCTCTCGTGGGGGCACTCCACCTCAAAAGACCTGATTGTCTGGGAACATCAGACCGTGGCTCTCGATGTGGACGGGCTGGGGCACGTGTTCAGCGGCAGCGCAGTGGTAGACACCGCAGGTACGGCAGGCTTCGGGAAAGATGCCGTTGTGGCACTCTACACCTCCTGCGATGCAAGCCAGATACAAAGCATGGCATACAGCAACGACGGCGGCACAACCTTCCGGCGTTATCCCGGCAACCCGGTATTGACCTTAGAAAGCGAAGCCCGCGACCCTAACATGTTTTGGGACGAGAAGGCGGGGCAATGGGTGCTGACGCTGGCGCACGCCCTCGAGCGCGAGTTCCTTTTCTTCACCTCCCCCGACCTCAAGACCTGGACGCTGCAAAGCGCCTTCGGCAAAGGCGAGGGCGCACAGGAAGGCGTGTGGGAATGCCCCGACCTCTTCAAACTGAAAGTGGAAGGCAGCGATGAAGAGAAATGGGTGCTTATCTGCAACCTCAATCCCGGCGGTCCGTTTGGCGGCAGTGCCACGCAGTATTTCATAGGCGACTTCGACGGAAAGACGTTCAAAAGCGACACCGACGCTTCTGGGCACATTCCCACCAAATGGATGGACTTCGGAAAAGACCACTATGCCACCGTGAGCTGGGCACACGCGCCGCAAAACCGCCGCACCGTGATTGGCTGGATGAGCAACTGGCAATATGCCGCCGAGGTGCCGACCACGCAATATCGCAGCGCCAACACCCTGCCGCGCGACGTCAGCCTCTTCCGCGCCCCCGACGGCGAACTCTATCTTGCCTCTGCCCCGGCAGCCGAACTCACCGCACTGCGTGGCGCACTGGTTTGCAAAGCCGGCAAGGCGACCGTTGGCAAGAAATCCCGCACCTTCGAACTGCCTGCCGCCAACGGCGGAATTTGCGAAATTCTCCTCGACATTGATGCCCGCAAGGCCGACTCCGTGAGCATCAATATTGCCAACAAGGCCGGGGAGCGCGTGGTGCTCACTTACAACCCCGCCGCCCACACGCTCGCTTTCGACCGCCGCGCCAGCGGCCTGAAAGATTTCAGCCAAGACTTCCCCGCCGTGACCGTTGCGCCCACTTTCGAAAACAGCAGGAAAACAGCCCTGCGCATCTTCATCGACCGCTCGAGCATTGAGGTGTTTGGCAACAACGGACACTTCGTCGCCACCAACCTCGTGTTCCCCACGCAACCCTATTCCACGCTTTCTGTCACCTCGCACGGGGGAAGCTCCAAGATTAGCAATTTAGGGATTATCTCTATCAAGGAGCATTAAGGATATTTGTTAATTCCGACTTGTCTGCTTGTTTACTCGTCTACTCGTTTACTCAATAATAAAACATTAAAAAAATTATGGCTCAACCGCTTGTTACCAACCGTAAGTCTTTCCTTATGCAAATCGTCCCCGTGATGCTTTGCTTCTTCGTGATGGGTTTCGTGGACCTTGTGGGCACTGCGTCCAACTATGTCCAGAAAGACCTTTCGCTAACCGATGCCCAGGCCAACCTGTTCCCCTCGCTCGTGTTCTTCTGGTTTCTCATCTTCTCTGTGCCCACGGGCATGCTGATGAACCGCATCGGGCGCAAGCGCACCGTATTGATAAGCCAGGCCGTCACCACCGTCTCGCTCATCGTCCCCGCCTTTGGCGACAGCTACACAGTGATGCTGCTCTCATTTTCGTTTCTCGGCATCGGCAATGCCATTATGCAGACCTCGCTCAATCCGCTGGTCACCAACTTGATCGGCGGCGACAAACTCGCCTCCACCCTCACCTTCGGACAGTTTGTAAAGGCTATCGCCTCTTTCCTGGCACCGGTCATCGCCGCATGGGGTGCCACGACGGCATTCCCCACCTTCGGGCTGGGCTGGCGCGTACTGTTTGTCATCTACGCCGTGGTAAGTTTCCTCTCCATCTCGCTCCTCGCCGCCACTCCCATCGAGGAGGAACGCCCTGAGCGGCAGGCGAGCATAGGGCAATGCCTCAAACTGCTGGGGCATCCGTTCGTGCTGCTCTGCTTCATAGGCATCATGTGTCACGTGGGCATCGACGTGGGCACAAATACCGCCGCGCCCAAGATAATCATGGAGCGCATGGGGCTGCCCTTGGAGGAAGCCGGGTTTGCCACTGGCGTTTATTTCATCTTCCGCACCGTGGGGTGCTTCCTCGGCGCACTGCTCCTGCGGGTGCTCTCGCCGAAAGTGTTTTTCGCCGCCAGCGTGCTGTTCATGCTTGCCGGCATGTGCTTCCTGATGGCTGGTCACACGCTTATGCCCCTCTACATCGGCATCGCCTTGATAGGCTTTGGCAACTCTAACATCTTCTCGGTGGTCTTCTCGCAGGCTTTGGTCAATTCGCCCGAGGACGAGCGCAACGAAGTGTCGGGCCTGATGATTATGGGCCTCTTCGGCGGCACGGTGTTTCCCCTTGCCATGGGCTTTGCAGCCGATGCTTTCGGACAGATTGGCTCGGTGGCGGTAATGGCCGTCGGAGTGGTTTACCTCATGTTTTATACACTTAAAATCAAAGTAAAGTAAACGCGTCTACTCGTTTACTCGTCTACTAAAAACTAACCCTTTATAAAAATAATATTATCATGAAAGACATTGTAGTAGGAATGGGCGAAGCCCTGTGGGACGTGTTGCCCGACGGCAAGAAAATCGGCGGCGCACCCGCCAACTTCGCCTACCACGTTTCGCAGTTCGGCCTGGACAGCTGCGTTGTGAGCGCCGTGGGGGGCGACACGTTGGGAAAGGAAATCATCGACAACCTCACCTCCAAGGGCGTGAACCATCACATCGCCGAAGTGCCTTACCCCACCGGCACGGTGCAGGTGGAGATAGACCAGGCGGGCATCCCGCAGTATGAAATCAAGGAAAATGTGGCGTGGGACAATATCCCTTACACCGCCTCGCTCAAAGCACTGGCCGAGAACACGCGGGCATTCTGCTTCGGCTCGCTGGCGCAGCGCAACATTGTGTCGCGCGAAACGATACACAGTTTTCTCGATGCCATGCCTCAGGACGACGGCAACCTTGTGGTTTTCGACGTGAACCTGCGCCAAGGCTTTTACACCAAGGAAATCCTCTGCGCCTCCATGAAGCGCTGCAACATTTTGAAGATAAACGATGAGGAACTGGTGGCAGTGAGCCGCATGTTCGGCTATCCCGGCATCGACCTCCAAGACAAGTGCTGGATATTGCTCGGCAAATACAATCTCAAAATGCTTATCCTCACCTGCGGCATCAACGGCAGTTACGTCTTCACGCCCGGCCACGTGTCTTACCAGCCCACGCCGAAGGTGGAGGTTGCCGACACGGTGGGAGCGGGCGATAGCTTCACAGCCGCATTTATCGCTTCTATCCTGAAAGGGAAAAGCGTGGCTGAGGCCCACAAGCTCGCCGTGCAAACCTCGGCATTTGTATGTACGAAGAATGGCGCAATGCCAATCCTACCCGCCGAACTCACGGCATAGACTTGTTTTTACATTGTGTAAAATGGCGGGCGTTTTGCAAAACGCCTCTACTTCTCTACTAAAAAAAATCCCCATCAGGGTCTGCACGGCAAACCTTGATGGGGAAAATTATATCCGCGCCTCTACTCCAAGCTGCGCAATAGTTCGGCGCAGGCATCTTCGCATAGGTCCACGACGTGCTCGAAATCGGCGGCTGTGCCATAATAAGGGTCGGGAATGGACGGGGAGGCGTGGCGCGTGAGGTAGTCGGCAAGGAGCAGCACCTCGGCCTTGGCATCTGCCGGGCGCAGGCGGGCAAGGCCGCGCAGGTTGGCGGCATCCATTGCCACGATGTAGTCGAAACGGCGGAAGTCGGCGGCGCAGGCGGGACGGGAACGATGCGTGAGGCGGTAGCCGCGCCGCTCAGCCGTGCGGCGCATGCGCTCATCGGCAAGTTCGCCTTCATGATAGTCAATGAGGCCGGCAGAGTCAATCTCAAAATCTTTGCCCCTGCCGCTGCGCTCCGCCAGCGTACGGAACACTTCTTCGGCCAAAGGGGAGCGGCATATATTGCCGAGACATATAAATAATATATGGGCCATGGGAGTAAACAAGTAAACGAGTAAACAAGTAAACGAGTAGACGAGTAAGCAAATATAATAAAAAGCCGCAGGCGGGGGTCTGCGGCTTTTTACCGTTTATAATGATGCTTTATTATTTCACAATCTTGTGCGTACGCGTGCCATTGGCATTGGTCACGGTGATGAGGTATGCGCCGTGGGGCTGTGCGCCGAGGTTGAGCGAGAGGCTCTGCGTGCCAACGGCGGTGGAGGCATTGGCCACGCGCACACCGCCAAGGTTGTAGGCAGCCACGGAGGTGCCGGCTTCAATGTTGCCCGTCAGGGTGACGATGCCGCCGCTGTGGCGCACGGCATAGTCGGCAGGCGAAGCGGCGAGGGGCGTGGCGGCGATGCCGGTGTCGGTTGTGTCGAACGGCGTGAAGCGCAGCTTATAAGTGTATGTGCCGGACGAGGGGCAGAAATATTGCGTGAGCGTGCCCGTGTTCTGGCCGCAGCTGCCGTTGCCCAGGCCCTTCTGCATATAGTCGAAATGGGCATAAACGTCCTTCGCCGTGAGCGAAGCGTCCCAGCGGTGATAAGCCTTGGAAAGTGCCTCGTCGTCGTAGTGCAGCAACTGGAAAGCCACCTGGCCGTCGGCTTTCTCCACCTTAATGCCGAGCGAGTTGTCGGCATTCGTCAGCACAAGTTCGCGCAGGTCGAGGTGGTTGCCGCAGGTTTGCGGACGGGGATAAGCCTCAAACATGTCCGTAACGGTGGTGGTGTAGCGGCCGAGATAAGAAGCCGTTTGGCGGTCGATGTAGTTCTCCCACGGGCCGCGGGCATAGTAACTCACGTTCTCAAAAGCGGCGGGGAAGCGCATCAGCATACCGATGCGGCGCAGGTCGCTGGTCTGCGGCGTGTAAGAAGCCGTGAGTTCCATAACGCCGTTGGCATATACATCATACACGAAGTTGTAGGAGCAGAGCGTGCCAGCGGCATCTACCGTGAACTGCGCCGATTTGCCGTCGGCGGCAACGGTGTAGCTCATGGTGCGGCTGCTTGCATCGATGCCGTTGGCGGCGGAGGCGGTGTTGCCGGAAGCCTCGTCGTTTTCAACCCAACGGAAGTTGGCATACTCGGGGCCGGCGGTCATGACAGACTGATTGTTGTAAGTCCAGGCGGAAAGCAGGCCGGTCTTGCTGAAAATAAACTTGGCCTTGTCGGAAGTAAGCACCACGCGGTTGGCGTTGGACGTGTCGGTGGTAAACGCCGTGGCACTGCCCGTTTCGACGGCGGGCAATGTGGCAGACGCTTCCTGCAAGGAATATTGATGCGAGGCGATGGCGTAACCTGCCTCTGCCCAAGTGGCATCTTCTTTAAGGCGCACTTCGAGATTGAGGAGGCATTCCTCATCGGCGGCAGGCTGATAGGTATAAGGTATATCTACGAGCAGAGTGTTGCCGGCTTTGAGCGCGGGCATGTTGAACGTGCCTTCTTCCACCTGATGGCCATTGGCGAGCACGGCGTAGTGCATCTCGTAGAGGTTGAGGTTGGTGAAATGGTACATGTTCTTGATGCTTGCCTTCTTGTTGGAAGGATAGAAATCGCCGAAGCGCACGCCTTGGTACACCTTCTTGACTTCTGCAAGTTTGGGCGACCAGGCGCGGTCGGCGTTCACGAGACCGTTGTTCACGAAGTTGCCCTGTGCGGGACCGGGGAAGTCGTAGCCGGACTGGTAGCGCGGGAAACCGTTGGTCGTGAGGTTGCCGTCTTTAATATCATCGGAACGGTATACTGACTGGTCTACCCAGTCCCAGATGCAGCCGCCCATGCCGTAGGTGCTGCCCTCGATGATGTCCCAGTATTCTTTGAGGTTGCCCACGGCGTTGCCCATAGCGTGGGCATACTCGCACATGAAATAGGGCTGCTTGCGCCAGTTGTTGTTGGCCTGCGAAGTGGCGAGGCTGACGTTGGGGTACATCACGCTCCACATATCCGAGTAGTCGGCGTTGCCGCGCGTTGCGCCTTCGTAGTGCACGGGGCGGCTGTCCAGTGCGTGGGCGCGGTCGTAGCAGGCTTTCATGTTGCTGCCGACACCCGACTCGTTGCCGAGCGACCAGAAGCAGACGGAGGGGTGGTTGCGGTCGCGCAGCACCATGCGCTCCACTCGGTCCACGTAGGCTGCCTCCCAAGAGGCATTGTTGGAAAGGCCGAGATTGTCTTCCCAGTTCTTGTGACATTCGAGGTCGGCCTCGTCCATGCAATACAGGCCGTAGTAGTCGAACATGGCGTACATCTTTGCCTGGCGCGGGTAGTGGCTGGTGCGCACGGTGTTCATATTGGACTGCTTCATCAGGATAACGTCCTTAAGCATCGTAGGCACGTCTACGGCGCGGCCGTGCACGGGGTGCGTGTCTTGGAGGTTCGCGCCACGGAAGAACACGCGCTGGCCGTTGATGGTCATCTTGTTGTTCTTAATCTCCACGGTGCGGAAGCCGTATTTTGTGGCAAATGCCATTTCTTCCTTGCCGTCGGCGGAGAGCTGCGCCACTTCCACGGTGTAGAGGTTGGGCGTCTCGGCCGTCCAGGGCAGGAGGTTGGAGAGCGTGAAGGAGAAGTCCTGCGCGAGCGTCTTGTCGGCGGCGGCGAGGGCAAAGTCCTTAGTCTCCGTGGCCACCGTTTCGCCGGAGGGCGAGAGCAGGCTCACCTTGACTTTCTTGGCGGCGGCGAGGCCGTCGCGGTTGTCCATTTCAACATTCACGTTCATCGTGCCGCCGGTGTAGGTCGTGTTGAGCGCGGCGGTGATGTAGTGGTCGCGCACAAAGGCCTTGGGCGTGGCGTAGAGGTAAACGTCGCGGTGAATGCCGCTCATGTGGAACATGTCCTGCCCTTCGATATACGAGCCGTCGCTCCAGCGGAACACCTGCACGCAGACATTGTTCTCACCCGTGCGGGCTGCGGCGGTGACGTCAAACTCGGCATCATTGTTGCTGCCCTGCGTATAACCTATATACTTGCCGTTCATCCAAACGAAGGCTGCTCCGTAGATGCCGTCGAAATGCAGGAAGAGGCGCTTGCCGTCCCAGCCGGCGGGCAACTCGAAGTTGCGGCGGTAAGAACCTACGGAGTTGTTCAGCCCCGGTTTCATCTGAATGTAGGGCGGGTTGTCGGCAAAGGCATATTCTACATTTATATATAAAGGTTCGCCGTAGCCTTTCATTTCGAGGCAGGAGGGCACGGTGATGGTGTCCCACGCCGATACGTCTACGTTGTCGCCCCAGAAGTCTTCTTCGCCGGGACGCTGCGCGGGCGAGGTGACGTAATTGAGTTTCCAAAGTCCGTTGAGCGAAAGCACTTCCGCCTTTTCGGGCGTGAGCCAAGGCTTTTCGTAACTGGCATCGCCGCGCATATTGTCGGTTGAGGCATAAGGAATGAAGGTGGCGTGTGCCGGTTCTTTATTTTCCTCAAAAAAGGCTTCGTTCTCCCAAGGATTAGGTTCGGGATCTTCGGGCGTGCCCACGCCGCGCAGGGTAAAGGCAGCCGTGGCTGCATTGGCGTCCTGCGTCAGGCCGGTGTTGCCGTTGGCAAGGGCGGTGATATAATAAGAGGTCGTGCCTTTGGTGTATTTGAAACGGTAACTGCCGTCCTCGGTTGCCTCGATTTGTGCCAGCTGATTGTAGCTGTAAGAAGTGGCGAGCGTCCACTGCAAGGGATAGAGCTTGTTGTCGAGGGCAACGTCGATGGCAGAGTTATAGGTCTTGTTGTAAAGGATATAGTAGGCGGGATAGCTGCTGAGTTGCTCGAGCTGCCACACCTGCGCATAGTCGCCCTCGGCATAGTCGTCGGCATAGATGCGGGCGTCGTTGCTGCCGTCGCCCCGGTTGGTGAGCACCTTGCCCGTGGACGTGTTGGCAATGACGTAGTTCATGCCTGCCACGGGGTGGTTGATGCTGTGCGTGCGGCCGGTGTCGGAAAACTTGAACTTGGCAGCGGCAGCCGTGAGGTCGCCCTGCATCTTAATCGCGCCGTTGCTCTGCACCGTGGCGGCTTTCGAGCCGTCGGCAGCGAGCAGGCGGTACGTATCGGCTTCGCCGTCGACAGCCTCAACGAGAAACTTCTGATTGGTATTTTTCAAGTCCATCGTCCAGTGCAGCAGTTGGGAGGAAGAATCCAATGCCTGGTCAATGGCCAGTTCGGTCTCGGGGTTGTAAATAAGGTAAACGTTTTTCGTACCTGTGGAGAGCAGCACCCAGTCTTGTGCCGTAGCCGTGGCCGAGGCGGCTTCCATGGTGAGGTTGTCGCCTTTCGTGTAACTGCCGCCCGTGGAAAGGGCTTGCCCCGATGAGGCCGAAAGGATGCGGTAGACGCTGCCGGAGGCGAGCGTGGTTTCTGCCGTTGCGGTCAGCGAAAGGCAGTTTGCAACGAGCAGTGCCAACAGCGGGCGCAGCAGCGAAGCAAAGAGAGAGTTACGGTTTTTCATAGAGAGATATTTTTTGATTTTTATAGTAGACGAGTAAACGAGTAAACAAGTAAACGAGTAGACGAGTTTTGGTAAAGAACTCGCCTTAATATTTAGTCGGGCTTTTTATATCTTACTTTTTGGGCGGCACCGTCGTCGTAAATTGCCTTTTTGAGTTCTTCGGGCGTTACGGGCACGGCGGTCTTGGTAAGTTCGGGCACGTTGTAGCTCTTTTCGAGCAGAATGTTGTGCTCCGGGTCTTCCTGTGGCAGGAGAAACGCCTTATGGGCTTGGCCGTCCTTGTCGAAGTAGGCGATAAAGACGCGCGAATAGTTATTGTCCTCGCGGCGCGAGGCGACTACAATCCAGCGGCCGTTGCTGCTCCAGGTGTGGTAGCTGTCGGCATACTCGCTGTTGGCAGGCGTGAGCGGGCGCACCTCGCCCGTCTGCAAATCCTTGACGTAAAGGTCGGCATTCTTGTGCCAAATATGGAACTGCCCGTAGTCGGCCATTGTGAAGAGCACGTAGCGGCCGTCGGGGCTGACGCGCGGCACGGCGATGCTCGTGCCGAGGCTGTCGGCATCGACGAGGGTGCGGGGCGCGGAGAAACGGCGCGTCTGTTCGTCGAAGTCGATGATGCGCAGGCTGTAGTGCAGGCTGTCGTAGATGTCGCTCACGCGGTCGCGCCGCACGGAGTCGGGCATGCCGGCAAACTGCGGCACGCGGGCGGAGCAATACACCACGCTCTTGCCGTCGGGTGTCCAGCAGGGGAAGGTTTCTAACTCGCTGTCTGTTTTGAGGATATTGGTCAGCGTGTTCTTGTCGGCATCGAAGAACACGAGGTCAGAGCCGTAGTCGACCACTTCAATCTTCTGGCGGTTCACCATGTGGAATGTCTGCCCCGTCTGGTTGGAAGAGAAGACCACCCAGTTGCGCTTGGGGTGCCACGTGGGGTAGACGGTGGAGGAAAGGATTGAGTCGCATTTCATATTTACCTTTCTCACCTTGCCGTTCTCCACGAACACCGTGCCGCCGTGCTGGGCACGCACATGGAAGAGCATGTGCTGCGTATCGTAAGCCTGGTAATTGTGGCAGTTCACGCAGTGGTTGTTATCGCGGTCGTAGGAACGGTTGTTTTCATAAATCACGCTTTCCGAAAAATTCTCAAGATTGCGCTGGTAGAGGCCGAGTTGGCGATAGAGTTCGTAACTCGGCTCGATGAGGCGATAGGAAAGATAAGGGTCTATCGGTTCTTCTGCCACGCCGATGCTGTATTTGGGAAATTGCACCCAGTCCGCGCCGCGCTTGGCATAGACCGTCACGGCGAGTTCCTTGCCCTTGGCTTCGGTGAGCAACTGCCGCCATTCCGTAGAGTCGAACGCCAGTTTCCCGTCGGCGGCTGCGCCGGCGGTGACGGTGCGCTTGCCGTCGGTAACGGCGGCCACATATTCGTCGCCCTCCGACTTTACCATAAAGTTGAGCGGCGCAATGTTGGGCGGCACAACGATGTCGCGGTAATCGGGATAGATGTCGGCGATTTCGTTTACGGGCGTGCTTTCGACCGGTATTTCTGCCTGGCGGGCGCAAGCGGCGAACAGGCAGGCGGCAAGCACGAGGAGGAATATATTGTTTTTCATAAATCTTTTAGTGAAGTTGAAGAGTAGGGGCGTTTTGCAAAACGGCCGTCAATATAAACGATAATATCAGTTCACCCCTGCCTTGTGGTTGCTCTCGGTGGCGGGGCGCACTTGGTCGGGTTCGTTGTTTTCACAATAATAATAATACATATAGCTGCCGAGCCAATTCTTCTTCAGGTTCTTGCGCAGTTCGTAGCGGTCCTTGACGTACGGCTTGGCTTCCAGCAAGAACGCCTTGACTTCGTTGTGCACGTAAGGCGGAATCTTGAACATGTTTGCGATATTCTGGTCTTTGAGCGACATAATGGCCAGGGCCTGCATCACGCTTTTGGTCATGCCAAAGCCCTTTTGCGCGAGGATTTGCGCCCGGAGCAGGAAGGCTTGCAGGTCTTTGGAGTAGAGGCAGGCGGCGGCCGACGTGACGAGCGTGGCGTCGGAGCCTTCCATCAGTCCCACGTTGTAGCCGAGGAAAGCCGGCATTCGGTAGCTCTGCTCAAAGCGTTGCTCGCGCGGCAGCAAGGTGCGGATAACGGCGAGCTCGGTGTCTTCTTCCACGGCTTTCGGATTGTTGTTCAGCGCGGTGTATTTCTCCACAAACTCACCCTCAAAGGGATTGTGGCTGATGATGTCAAGATATTTCTCCGCCAGGCGGTGCTCTTCGTTGAGTATGGCACACTGTACCATGCGCTTGAGGTAATAGAGGCGCGGCCCGTCCATAACCACGTGGTCCATATTGGTGCGGTAGCCGGCATTGACAAGGCCGGCGTAGAGATTGGCATCGGGCACAAACATTGCATATTCCTCGCCGCCCTCGATGAGGTCGAGCCGGGCATCGGGATAATCGTATACAATATCAAACATTCCCTCGAGCAGCTGACCCGTCTGCACCAGCGCAATGGCATGGTAGGCCGCCGGCGTGCGCGTGGGGCGCTTGGCGGCACGCACCTCCTCAATAATCTGTTCCCATTCCGCCCGTTGCGCCAGGTTTTGCACGCGCGCCGAAAGCATCACGTTGCTGTTGAAAATATGGGCGCAGGCGATGAGCGCTGCCACCAGGAGGGCGGGTACTGCCGCGCCGAAAGGTTTTGCCGTAGCATCTTTGGGGAAAGCGTAACTGCCTTTCCACAGCAGCGACACGGCGGCCGCCAGTGCTGCGAGGAGCAGCAGCCCGAGCGGTACGAGTACAAGGAGCGAGGGTTCTGATTTATAATAGATATTTGTGCCGCGCCAGAGCATCCAGCCCACGTAGATCGCAGGCACTGCAAATCCCGCGCCGCACAGCTTTGCCGGCAACCGCAGGGCGCGGTCGGCCAGCCATGCCGTGAGGGTGGACACGGCAGCGAGCAGCAGCGCGCCCGTCCAGGAATTCTTGCAAGCGAGCAGCACGAAACGCCCCGCCCAATACAGGTAGCCGCCGCTCTGGTCGAGCACATACTTCATCAGCGAAGCGTCGAAACTGAAAAAACTCTCCTGCTCGGCGCGCACGAGCACGTCGCCGTAAGTGAAGCCGAAGAAACCAAAGAAGAGCAAAAAGCCGATGGCGTAGGCGGTGCGTGCCGCAACTTTTGCCGACATCTGGCCGCCGCTTTTCTGCGCCGCCGCTTTTTGCTGCGAAACAGTCGTTTTATTCTTTTGCATTGCTTGATTTTAATTCAAAAACGCCGCCTTTCTTATAAGAAAAGGGCATAATCGCTCCAAAATTACAACAAAAATATTATTGCCGCCAAGATTGTTTTTGAAGAAATGCAGCAATAGGCGAAAAGTAGGGCTTTTTGAAGAGATTTTTTACGCGTTG
>JBJEAH010000132.1:0-10105 GCA_051868815.1 Alloprevotella sp. | reverse complement strand
AATATCTATGACTCTGGCAAATAATCAATTAGCCATTAACTGAATATCCCTAATTTACACAATAAAACGCCCGGAGGCTTTCCCCCCCCGGGCGTTTGTCGTATCTATGCGAGACCTGTCAGATGCTGACGGCTCCTTCCAAAGAATTGCTGATGATTACGGCCAGCACCACGGCGGTGATAAAAGCGTAGAGCCAGTCGCGTTCGCGCAGGAAGTCGAACAGCGAAAGCAGCACGCGGAGCACGGGCGTGAGGAGCAGGATCAGCACGCCGGTCTGTATCCAGCCGATAGCGGTGAAGTGGAAGAGTCCGGCGAAGATGCCGTCCCACGTGGTGTATTCGGCAGGGGCGTTGCCGTAGGAGAAATCAGAATAGTCGGGCAAAGGCTCAGCGCCGTGCTGGAAGAGATAGAGCACGCCGCCGATAAAGGCTACGAGGCACGCCGCGCTTACGCCGATGCGCAGGGTGTTGCCGATGAGGCCGCGCATATCGTGGGGAGAAGGATTTTGAGACATAATGGTTTGTTTTTTAGTAAACGAGGTTGTTAGTAACCGAGTAGACGAGACAAGTTTCTCGTGTAAAATATAATTAGCAAGACATCTCTGTCTCGTTTACTAGTTTACTTGTTTACTTATAGATTATTTATTCAGAACTTGCCCGTAGCGCCTTGGTAAATCATATTGGCAGCCACCATAAGGATAACGATGCAGAAGATGCGGCGCAGGAGGCTCACGTCGAGGCGCTTGAGCAGTTTGGCCCCGGTGAGTGCGCCGAAGAGCACGCCTATCATCACGGGGCAGGCCATGCCCGGCACGATGTTGCCGCGCTGCACGTAAATCACGGCGGAGGCGCAGGCCGTGACGCCCATCATGAAGTTGCTTGTCGTGGTGCTCACCTTGAACGGCACTTTCATGATGCCGTCCATGGCGATAACTTTCAGCACGCCCGAGCCGATGCCGAGAATGCCCGACAGGATACCGGCCACATACATCACGCTGAAGCCGCCGCCCACGTGGCGCAGCTGGTAATGCTTCATCGTTCCGTCCTTTTGCGGCCACGAGCCGAAGAGTTTCAGCCGTCGCGCTGTTTCAGAGCCTACCACGCCGTTGTGGTCCGACTTGCGGCGCTGCTGCATGATGGCCGTGAGCACTAGCACGCCGCCGTAGATAATGGCAATGGTGTTTGAGTTGAGGTAAATGGCAACCGCCGCGCCGCACACGGCACCGATTGTCGTGGCGATTTCGAGGAACATGCCGAGGCGTATGTTTGTCACGCCTTCTTTAACGTAGGCACTGCCCGAACCGCTTGACGTGGCAATGGAAGCCACGAGCGCAGCCCCCACGGCATAATGGAAGTCCACGCCGAAGCAGAGAGTCAGCACAGGGATCACTACCACGCCGCCGCCGAGACCCGTGAGCGAGCCGAGCAGGCCGGCGCAGTAAGATGCCGCAAGCAGGATTAAGGTAAATGCAAGAATGGTCATTTTAGTAGTAGACGAGTAAACGGGATTATTATTTTGACGACAATATGGACAACTTTTGACAACGATTGCGTTAAGCCAAAAGACCAAAGAGAACTTTTTCGCTTTGGCTTGGCGAGCAATCGCACTTTTAAGAACTTTCAGTTGTCTTCTGGCGTGCAAGGGTGGGCGTATAAAATACGCCCAGTTGTCTATGTTGTCGTCATATTAAGCGCAAAATTGCCAAACTAAGAGTTGTCTATTGTTGTCTATGTTGTCGTTTTTTATTGTAAACGAGTAGGGGGGCAGAACGCCCGCCCCCCTGGACGAGTTCGTTCTTTCTATTTTCCGCCTGCAAAGTTACAAAAAAGGAGGCAGCCCCTGCGGACTGCCTCCTAATATAATAGGTGTCTATCGGATTTTACTTCACGAAAATCTTCTTGCCGCCGATGATGTACAGGCCCTTGCTCAAACCGCGGGTTGCGCCGCCGGCATTGACGTTGGAGCGAACCTTCACGCCCGTGAGGGTGTAAACGTCTACCTGTGCAGGCATCGTGCTGTCAAGGCTGATGCTGCCGATAGAGTTAATCGTGCCGTCGATCGGGAGGTTAATCGTGCCGGTTTCTTCTGTGGACACTTCAGTTGCGAGGTATGCGCTGTTGGCAGCGATTACCTGACCGGCATTGGTGGTAACGATTGTGCCGTTGAAGATGTAGCCGCAGTCCTTAACAACCGGAGTTGCCTCGAATACACCAACGAGACCGTTCACAGTCTTGGCTTCGAGCGTAGTAACTACTTCGCTGTAATCGGAAGCGGGCAGCGTGAACTCTTCAGAGGTGACGGGCTGACTTTCGTCATCCAAAGCAGGTACATAGTAGAAAGGTTCGCCAGCGGGAACGCTCGTGACTTCTTGGAGTTGCAGAGCGTGATCCTTAACGCCGAGTGCCTTGTAAAGCTTACCGTTGGTTGCGCCTTGGATTTCGAACGGCAGGGTCATGAAGCCGGCAGTTGCGCTCACGTTGTAAGCATACGTGCCGTCGAGCCATTCAGCTTCTTCAAATACGAATGCGGAGTTGTCGGCACCGTTGGCAACGCCCCAAGTTACCACGTTGTGGCTCTGAGGTTCGGCGTTCATGAATACGCCTTCGTTCATCACGATGTTGAATGCGCCGGCAATCTTGGCGGAGCGGAGGGTAACGACGCAGGTGTCGCCTTCCACGGAGGTCGTCACGGCCTGGCCGTTGCCGAGCACACGGTTGAGGTATTCGCCCGTGCCGACGTTGAGGAACTTGTAGCCTTCATCGGTCTTGATGGCTTTCCAAACGTAGTTCAGGCGGTTGCCCATATTTTCGGGAATGAGCCATTTCACTTGACGCGAGCCGTTGCCCTGCGCATACATATAGGAGTCGAGAGCGGTCTTTTCTTCGCCGGTCTCTTCATCGATTACGGAAGTCGTTGCACTCTTAATCCAGAAGTATGTGCCGTCTTCGGGCTGGATAAGCGAAGCGTTGAACTTGGCGAGGGCTGCGTTGAGGGCTTCCTTTATCTCGTTGATTTCGTTGATGGTCATCACGTCCTTCACCTGGTTTTGGAGTGCGGCAATCGTGTTGGCAAGTTCTTGCTTGCTGCCGGGCTTGAAGTAGCCGAGTGCATCTTCAGAGTCGTCGGCAGCTTCGAGCTGTGCCTGTGCCTCTGCGAGGAGGTCGAGCACAATCTGCGGGTCGGGATAGTGGGCGAGGAATTCCTCGTAAGCGGCCTGAAGTGCATCGAGGGTTTCCTGAGTGGCTGCCTCGTCAATCAACTCGTCTTCGGCGGTGCCCAGGAGTTCAACCAGTCTGTTTACTATTTCTTCGGGCACAGCGGTGATAAGAGACTTCTCTGAGTTGTAAGTTGCCTTGTAAAGACCTACTTCGGAGCAGTTCCACCAGTAGTTCTCGCCGCTGGGCAGGTTAATCGTGCCGCGACGGGTCACATCGAGACGGATGTAACGGTAAGCCTCGCCGAGGTTGAGGTTGGCAATGGCGATGTCGTTCTGATAAGTCGTTGCAGCGTCTACAACGTAGTCGATGTCGTAGGTGATGGCTGCCTCATCGATGTAGGTCCAAACCTCGTCGTTGCCGGTCGCTGCGCCATCGGCGGGCTTCACTGCATCGTTGTTAGAAGCATAGACTTTTACAAGCGTCGGGCGGTCGTTCACGTTGACCGAATTGTTGTTGATACGCGATGCAATCTTGATTTGCAGGTCTTGCACGGCTTCGCCGAGGTCGGCAGCGAGATAGTAGTAGGTATCTGCCGGTGCAGCTTCCTTGCCTGCCGAGCTCCACGCCGTGTGGAAGAAGTTGCCGTTGTCGATGTTGCCATCGAGGAGGTTTTCAATCGGGCCTTCAGACGGCTCTGCGCCGTTGGTCCAGAGCTGCGAAACGTCAGTAATCAGGCCGTGGTTGCTGAAGTCGCCGTCGGCCGTGGCTTCGCTTTCGTAGGTAAAGCCTTTCTTGTAGGCGGCCTTCACGTCGGAGACGAGGTCGGTGAGTTCCTGGTTGCGCTTGAACTGGTCGATGGTGCCGAGAATGGCATCAACCTCTTCCTGCGAAACGTTGAAGAAGCGCCAGCCGGAAGCTTCGCTTGTGGTGTCCCACACTACGAGTGCATCGTGGTCGGCCGGGCAGTGGAGTGCCGTACATGTGGGCAGTCCGTTGTAGTCGAGCACGGGGTCGGCGATGAGCGAAACGCTTTCAATCACGAAGCAGTCCTTGTTTTGCGGATAGATGAGGTAGGGTTCTTCTGCCTCTTCCGTAGTGGGCACGTGCGTACCCTTGGTGTGCACCACGCCGAGGTAGCGCTTCGTTTCAAGGTTCTGCACGAAGTAACCCTCGCCTTCGGTGTTGGCAATAAGTTTCCAGATGTACTTGGCATCGTTGGCCGTGGGCGATTCGGGCATTTCCCACGATTTGCCATAGGTCCAGTGTGCCTTCACGCCGTCGTCGTAAACAGCGTTCGACTGGCTGCGCATGGAGCGGAAGTAGTAGTAGCCTTCCTTGATGGGCACAGCACCTGCCTTGGCGGCGGCAATGGCGGCTTCGCAGCGCGCAACGGCTGCTTCTGCCTGTTCCTGCGTGGTGGCATCGTCTTGGAGGAGCGTCTGTGCAGCGGCGTAGGAGTTGATCAGTTCGTCGTAGAGCTCCTGGCTGATTTGTCCGGGTTCATCGCCGGGGTTGTAGAGGTCAGCCGTTCCTTCAGGGAAGAGTTCGTTGATAGCTTCCGTGAGGTAGTCCTGCGGTCCCATTTGCTCCACTTCGTAAATGGCCCAGGCGTTCAGGTTGTAGTCGTTGCCAAACGAAGGCGACTTCTCGTTGGTTGCACCCACGAGGATTTGCACGATGCCTGTGCGCTGCGTGGGGTCAGCCACGCCGGCTTTGGTGAACACCACGGCACCCAGTCCTTCGCTCGTAGTGGCGCTGGTCCAGTCAGTAGCCTCGGTTTCGATAGCGTCTGCGGCATAGATGTCGCCACTCTTGATGGTAAACACGAACGCCTTGGCCTGCGAAGCCTCGAAGTGCATGTTGTTGTCCGACTGCGTGGAGGGGTCGAGGAGATACTCGCCCGTCGTCACGAGTTTCAGGCGATAGGTCGGCGTTACGCCGTCCAAGTCTGTGCCTGCCAACTCGAAAGTAATGAGGTTGGCGTCTTTGATCGACGCTGTTTTAGGGGCATTGCCGTTGAAGAAAGCGCCATCGGTGCTGTTGGCATTGTTGAGGGCGTAAGGCGTGCCCGGCACAATTTCATCGGGAGTCAGCTCGCCGCCGCTTTGGAAACCAATGGCGGTGTAGCGCTTCTCGGCATTTCCACTAAGCCCTATTGCAAAGAAAAACAACAGGGCTAAAAGATAGTAAATCTTTTTCATAGTGATTTTGATTTGGTATTAGTTAGACAAAAATTGTTTTTCACGCCGTCAAATTTAAGTGTTTTCTTCTTTCTGCGCAAATTATCACCTAAGAAATCTGCTTTTTCTGCATTTTTTGCATTTTTTTTGCCGTTGCCGCCGCGCCTGGCGCGGACGATTTTAAGATTTTCGTGCGGGCAATTTTTTCCTTCCTCCTTGATGTTTTCCCCGCTCTGCGCAGACATTTTTTATTATCTGCGTAGATGGTTTTTGTTACAAACTTTGTAACGGCCGTTACAAACTTTCTAACACATGTTACAAACTTTGTAATACGTGTTACAAACTTTGTAACAAAAAATATCTTATATGATAGTAAAAACTTTCAGGCACTTAGCAAAAAATAGGAGGCAGATAATTAAAATTTGCTCCGAGCCACACAATATCAATATATACGCGCGCGAGAGAGACGTTGCACAAAGAGGCGGCGGGCGTGCAAAAGATAACGGAAGAATCCGTTATCTTAGGAAAAATGGCGGGGAAGGGCGTTTTTTAGCGCTATTTCCTATTAAAATATTGTTTTAATTGTTTACATTTGCAAGCGATAGTATTTGTATCACAACCTAACTAACTCTATCCATGGGGCTTTTAGTTGATATTTTCACCAACTCCCTGCTTAGCATCTTTTTAGGCTTTTTGTTTGCATTGGGGGGGTAATTCTCTTGTTCTTAGCCATTCAGGGCTGGCATAAGAACCGCACGTTCACGCCGCTCAGTTATGTGGCGGGCGTTGTGGTCTTCTGTTTATTCCTTTATCAATCCATTCTTATTTGCGGGGCTTTTGCGTGCAAGAGTTTCGGCGATGAAATCGAGGCGCGTATCAATGATGTCGTGGCCTTGCAAGCCGAACTTATGCCTGGTTACGAGTTCTCGCAGGAGCAGACGGATGCTATCTTCAAAGAAGCTACTGCCGTGTTCCCGGTCATTGCGGAATACGTGCGCTGGGCAGATTTTGAAGGGCATACGCCGCTCGACATCGCCGCTTCGATGCACGAAACGATGAACACGTTCCTGAACGTTTATATCCTGAAACGTTTGGGCTGGTGCCTGCTGTTCCTGTTGATTGGTGCGTTCCTGGTGATCAAGACCATGGACGTGCAACGCGCCATTGCCTCGCGGCGGCGCATGGGCAGCAGTGCGCGGACGCGCAGCAGCGACGATTTTTAGTCGGGGCGTTTTCAAAACGCCCGCCAGCGGCATATTGCAAAAACGCCCGCCATCGTACAGCAGGGCATAAATCAAAGAGGCTACTATTTTTTCGGGCGTTTTGCAAAACGCCCCAACCACAGAATATTTATTAATCTTAACTTCAAAATAACGCTATGGAAAACCATCTTCTTATTGGTCTTGGCGGAACGGGCGGCAAGGTGCTGCGCGAGTTCCGCAAAAAAGTTTATGAGGAATTTCGTTCCAACGAACCCACCAACGGCACCTGCGTCAACTATCTCTATGTAGATTCCAGCGAGGACGACCTCAATTCGCGCGAGGGCTGGAAGGTGATGGGCAAGTATGTGCATCTGAAAGAGGCGCAGAAAGTGTCGATCCACGGGCTCGGCATGAACATGTTCCAGAACCTGTCGCTCTATCCCGGCATCAAGTGCTTCCTCAATTCGGGCGATATCGACCTGATGACGAGCAAGCTCGGCCCGCTCGTCACCGCCGGCATCGGCGGCCAGCGCCGCCGCCTCGGCCGCACGCTCTTTGCCAACAACCTTGCCAGCCGCGACGGCAGCGACTTCATGTCGCGCCTCAAGCAGGCGGTACAGTCCATGCAGAGCCAGACGAACGACCAGCAAGTCACCTTCCACATCTGCGCCGGCCTTGCAGGCGGCACGGGTTCCGGCTCCGTGGTGGACACCATTGCGCAAATACGTCAGGAATACCGTCCGCAGCCGGGCGGCACGCAATATAAGGTATATCTCTACCTCTATGTGCCCGAAATCAACGTGGCCAATGCCAGCCACGACTCAGGCTTCTACCAGGCCAACGGCTATGCCGCCCTTTCAGAGCTCAACGCCATGAGCGTGCGCGCCTACCACCCCTACGACGTGACGGGCACGATGGACAACTTCACCGGCCAGGTGCGCCGCCTCTGCGAAGGCATCGAGCCGTTCGACGCCGCCTTCCTTTACAGCAACGTGAACGAGGCAGGCAAGACGCTCAACCTCGCCAAGGCTCTGCCCGCCTCGGTGGCCGACTTCATCTTCCAAAAGACGGTGCTCTCCGCCGGCACGGGCAAGATGGCACGCCTCGACGGCTGCGAAAACGACGGTGCAGGCCCCGAATACGACGGCACGGGCGCAGCCACACGCAGCCGCAAGTTCATGACCTTCGGCATACGCCACATCGAATACCCGGAAGCAGAAATCGAAGAATGCGTGACCTACAACTACGCACGCTCCGCCGCACGCCAGCTCACCTTCAACTTCTGGCAGGACGGCATCGGCTACGGCGAACGCTCCATCGAGGAAATCGGCACGGGCTACAAGGACGAAATCAAGAATACCAACAACCGCGGCAAGCTGATGCTTTCCAACGAATACCTCACGCTGGGCAAGGCTATCATCGATTCGAACGCCTCGAAGCGTTGGCAGGGCATCGACATCACTTGGGAGCAGCGCACGCAGAGCTTCGCCGACGAGGTGATGAACGGCGAGGACAAGAAGAGCTGGTTTGCCGCCTTCACCGACCTTGTGAAGGACTACTACGAGAACCAGTACCGCACGCACGGCGTGAAGAAGTTCTTTGAAATCCAGATGGGCGAGCGCCTCGGTTATGCCAAGCACATACGCCGCCACATCGAGAAGCAGCTCTTCGAGCAGTGGCACAGCGGCGAAAAGAGCTTGCTCGAAATCGAAAAGTACACCCGTATCCTCATCGACGACTGCGCCAGCCGCCTCACCTCGTTCAAGGAGCAGACCGAAGTGCAGGAGAACGAGATGAAGGAGCAGACCGCCAAGATTAAGACCATCAACGACGAGTGGAACCACATCGGCTGGCTGCGCGACACGATTACGGGTGCCTCCAAGAAAGTAATGGGGCAGTACAAGACCGCGCTTTGCAACTACTACACTTCTGCCACGCGCGTCACGGCCTACGCCTTTGCGCACGCCCTGATGCAGGAAATCATCAACGAACTCTCGCGTATGCTCGAGGGCATCCTTGCCTACAAGGAACTGCTGGGCCAAATCCTCAAGGAAGTGGCATTGCAGGCCGACAGCAAGTGCAACGAGCAGGCCGGCGCCGACCAGCAGCAGAACGACCGCAAGTACGACCCCGAGCGCGTGCACGACTTCGTGAAGCAGTGCATCGCCAATCAGGACAGCCAGGTGGGCAACGCCCGCGCCATTCGCGACCGCCTCGTGCAGAACCTCGGCGAAGAGGGCGAGAAGTCGTTTGTGAACATGTTGCAGATGACCGACCTCAGCGCAACGACCGACGTAATCTATGAAGTCTGCAACAAGAACGCCAACGACGCCATGGAGAACGCCGCGAAGAACGACCCGCTCAGCAAGATGGTGGGCGTGAACATTCTCGAAAAGCTCAAGCAGGAGTACAACTCCGAAGAACGCCTCGAGCAGCTCTGCCGCTCTTGGGTGCAGTCCGCGCAGTGCTACCTGCAGTTCAACTCCGAGGAGCAGAGCAAGCAGCTCGGCAACGCCGGCGGCGGCATGATGAAGATGATACAGTTGCGTCTGCCGCTCTTCCCCGAAGACCAGACCGGCTTCCGCGACAAGCTCATCAAGATGATGAAGCTCGTGGCTCCGGGCTTCAACCCCACGGAGGACGTTTCGGTGTGCGACAAGAAGAACGAAATTGTCATCGTTTCGGCCGCCTCGGGCTTCCCCTTGCGCTACGTGGCCAACGTGGGTGTGCTCAAGCAGCGCTACGACCGCATGATTGCCGACCCCACGGAAGGACAGCTCAACCGCATGGTGCTCCACACCGAGACCTTCGAAAAGCCGCTGCCCACGCTCTTCGAGAAGAGCATCATCGAGCGCATGGAAGAACTCAAGCGCACGCTCATGATTGCCATGGGCTTGAAGCTCTTCGCCGAGAAGTCCGACCCCGTGACGGGCGAACGCTTCCTCGCTATCAACTTCCCCAGCGACTTCGGCGACGACTGGAAGCGCGTGGGTAAGGACTACCTCGACATGGCGCGCAACCTCGCAGAGCAGCCCGCCTTTGCCGAACAGGTAGAGCGCGTTATCAACAAGACCTTTGCGCAGCAAGTGCGTTCCAACGACCAGAAAGCACAGCTGCGCCGCAGCATCGGTATGGACGTGGTGCGCGGGCATATCCTCAACCTGCCCGTGTGTGAAGGCAACGAGTTCAGCACGGAATACCAGAAGTATAAGAAACTGGCCGAAGACATCTTCACCCACGAACTCAAAGAATTATAAACCCCTACATACTAATTCATTATAAACAAAAGACGTTGGAATGAATTAGGATAAAAACCTTGAAAAACAACTTGTTCTGTGTGGGGCTAACGCTTGCCTTATCGGATAGCCCACGAGCCTGTGAGCCTGTCGGCTTCCGTCTCGCGTCCTCTCCGTTAAGGCGGCGGTCAGTTCCCGCCCGCCCCACACAGAACAAGGGAAAAACCAAGAAAAACCCGTTGCAATGAAATATATACCGTTGCAATTTCGATAGCATCAAGGTCTCACGTGTTTTTAATGGTTTTTTCCTTGCGGCGTTTGAAGCGGGC
>JBJEAH010000131.1:0-1832 GCA_051868815.1 Alloprevotella sp. | reverse complement strand
CCGGCAACTGCGCCTCGCGCAGCAGATTGCTCCAAAAGAGCACGTCATCGTAACTCTCCACATAAGCCACGATTTTCTTCGGAGCCTGCTTGCCCGCCAAACGGTTGGCAGCCTCAACATAAGCCGAATTGAGATTATCTGTAAGCCCCTTTCCCATATTTGCTAAACCGTGATGTCGCTAACTTCCGTAACGCTGTCCTCCCAGCCGTCCATGATAAGGGCGGGCGAGTGGGTTGTGAGGATTATCTGCGCGTTAGGGTTCAGTTCGTGCACAATGCCGATGAGCCTCTTCTGCCACTCGAAATGCAGGCTCGCCTCGGGTTCGTCCATAAACAGCACGTAGGGCTGGCGGTCTTCGGTGAGCACGGTGAGCAAAATCAGGAGCACCTGCTTCTCGCCGCTGGAAAGTTTGTAGGGCGATAGTGGCTCGTCGTATTGGATAAAGGAAAGTTCGTTGCTCTGCCGGTCGATGCGCTTGCCGGTTTCGCTAAACAGTTCGTCCACAATGTCCTGGAAGCGCGTTTTAAGATTGGCGGCCTCCGTGGCCCGCTCGCGGGCGTCGGGTGCGCCGCCGGTGAGGAGGGCAATCATGCGGTTGCCCACGTTTACCTGATAGTCAAGATAGCGACGCTGCACGAGGTAGAGCTGGCAATCGAGCTCCGTGATGAGCGGCACGCCTGCCGCCGCCGTGATGCGCTCGTCGCGGACGGGCTGGCGGTCGAAACTGCGAATGATGTCGTAGCGTATGCCCGTGGCATCGGAGGGCGAGAAGTCGATGCGCACGCCGAGGTGCGTGGCGCCCTTGATCTCTCCGCTGGCGGGCATGTCGCGCAAGGCCAGAACAAGTTTGTTGAGGATGGTGCTCTTGCCCGCGCCGTTCTTTCCGCTCAGCACGTTCACGCCCCGTTGCAGCGTCCAAACGATGTGCTTGTGCCCGCTCCAAAGGCTTTTAATCTCAATCTTCTTAATATAATCTGCCAGTTTCTGCATAAACAACGCGATGTTTTTGTTTGTCTTATTATGCAAAAGTAAGGAAAAAAGGCTGCTGATGCAACTATAAAGTAAGGAAGAAAAGAAAATCAGAACAGTTTATGCGCCCAAAGCCTGCTTAAAAATTCTTTCGCGGGCCAAATTTCCACACCGTTCATCATTCGTGGACGCTCTTCCAAAGAAACCACCATAAGTTTACAACCGGGATGTTCTTCCGAAAATGCTTTGAGACCTTTGAGATGCGACGAAGAGATATTTTCCGAAGATTTTATCTCAATGGCTGCCACGGCATCGCCTATAACAGCGTCTACCTCGTAAGCATTATTGAGCGTATGCCAAAAAGAAAGCCTATGGGCCGACTCGCTATAATCTAAATAAGCAGCAAGTTCCTGAATGATCAGGTGCTCGAAAGCATGTCCGTACTCAGCCGTACCTCTATTTAACGGCGCACGATGCAGAATGCTATTGACTACGCCGATATCGAAGTAATAGAACTTAGGCGACACTTGTATTCTGCGCTTGACTGTCTTGGTATAAGCAGGTACGAAGAACCCTACAAGCGTTTCTTGAATAATAGAAAAGTATTCCTTTACAGTTTTTGAAGACACGCCGCACTCACTCGCCACTTTTGTGAAATTAACCATTTCGCCGTCGCTAATGGCAGCAACTTCCATGAAGCGCGTAAATGAATCAAGGTTTCTCACCAGAGCTTCAGCAATGATTTCCTGCTGCAGATAGTCACCAACGTAAGCCTGCAAGCGCTTTACGGGATTTGCCGTGAGATAGTGGCGCGGCAGCATACCATAGTTGACGGCTTTGTCTAAATCAAAATCGGGGATTTC
>JBJEAH010000130.1:0-10135 GCA_051868815.1 Alloprevotella sp. | reverse complement strand
TTTCAGTGCTGCCGTTTTGTTATGACGACAACTGGGACAACTTTTTGACAACTTTCAGTTGTCTTTCTGCGCAGCAGGCGTATGAAATACGCCCAGTTGTCTCTGTTGTCGTCAAATTAAGCGCATAATTGTCAGACTCGATGTTGTCTCTTGTTGTCTATGTTGTCGTTTTTAACTTTTACTCGTCTACATGTTTTCTAAAATCATTTTATTCTTTCGTGCTTCCACCTGTTGTGGCTCCATAGCCAGAGGTGGGGTGCGCGGCGTATCATGTCTTCCAGTTCCTTCATATAAGTCTCCGTGAGCTTGTAGTCGGGAAAGTCCTGCGGGCGGTCGGTCATGCGGCGCATCACGCAGCGGTAATAGCCCCGGTTGGGGCGCGTCACGTCGGCGAAATACACCGGCGCGTTCACCTTCTTGGCGATGCGTTCCGTGCCCGTCAGCACCGGCGTGTCGTGGTTGAAGAAGTTGACCCAGTCGTGCGAGTTGCTTCCGCCGGGCGCCTGGTCCGAGATAAAGCCGATGATAGAGCGTTTGCCCTCGCGGCGCAACGTGAGCACGCGGCGCAGAGCGTCGTATTTTGGGATGTTCTCGGCTCCGAAGCGTGTGCGCAGGTCGTTGAACAAGCCGTCAAACAAGCGGTCGTTGAGCGGGCGGTAGAGCTGGGCGCAATGCGTCTCGGGGTTCTTGACCCAGATGGGCAGCGTGCTGATCCATTCCCAGTTTCCGTAATGCCCGAGGTAGATGAACACGAAAGGGTGGGCCTTCAGGTCGCGCTCCAAATCCTCTATGCCCTCAAACGACATGCGGCGCATAATTTCCTCGCGGCTCACCGTGAGCAACTTGAGCGTCTCAAAGGCATAGTCGCAGAAGAAACGGTAAAACCTGCGCTCAATCTGCCTGATGCGCTTCGGCGAAGCGTCGGGGAACGACGTTACAAGGTTTTTGCGCACCACATTGCGGCGATAACGCACCACGAAATAGACCACCGGGCAACAGAGATCCGAGATAAGGTAAAGCAGTTGCAGGGGCATGCGCGAGCACGCGCGAAGCAATTTTATCAGAAATTTTTCGAAATAATTTTTCATGCCAATGTATGGAAAGTGCAAGGCGAGCGGCATCATGATACTTCCGAACCGCCGCCTATCTTATGCAAAGGTATATATTTTTGTGCGAAACGGCCGCTTGCTGCGCAGCAAAAGCAGAAAAAAGAAGGAAAGACTGATGCTTTTTGGATAAAAGTTGTGAGGTTTCGCTTCTTTGGAAAATCCCTTTCTCCTATACGCATTTTTTTGCCCAAAAAACTATTCAACCCTTCATTCCTTTGCTTAACTTGTTGCTATTGAAAAAAATACCGCTGAACGGTTTGCGCCCCAAACCCTTCACAAATGAAAGTTCTGGGCTGCACATAGTAAATACGATTATCCGTGAGCACCGGCTCCAACCTATAAGACGTTTTTTATTACCTCGTAGCAATTTTTCCCTTTCTGCTTGAAATCTTTTTCTATCCCTAAAATATTTTTTGTTCAAAGCTTTTGAATATGTGTTCAAAGCTTTTGAATATGTGTTCAAAGCTTTTGAATATATGTTACAAAGTTTGTAACAAAAACTTTCAGGCAGATAGCGAAAACTTTCAAGGGCTTAGTAAAAATTATTTTGGGCTTAGTAAGAATTTTCTGCCTGAACGTTTTGGGGCAGCCCTTTTTAAGGCATCCGCTGCCTGGACCCGGGGCGTTTTGCTAAACGCACCCTACACGTGAGGCCGGGAAAATGACGCGAAACATGCGTTTTTGTTACAATTTTTATCGGGAAAAGCAAAAGCACGGGCGTTTTGCTGCGCATTATCCAACGATTATTCATAAATTTGCAGAAGATGCTTGCAAAAACCAATGGATATATCTGAAAATCATTACAGCAATCAGCGAAAAACGCTGTGGATGCTCGCGCTCTTCTGCATCGCGGCCTTTTTCCTCTTTCTCGGCAGTGCGCTCTTCAACACGCGCGGCGAACCGCGCGAGGCGATCGTGGCGGTTTCGATGCTCGACAATGGCGACTGGATATTGCCCGTGAACAACGGCACGGAAATCGCCTTCAAGCCGCCCTTGCTGCACTGGTGTATCGCCGCCGCCTCCACGCTGACGGGCGCGGTGACGGAATACACCTCGCGCCTGCCGTCGGCCCTCTCGCTCTGCCTGATGACGCTCTGCCTGTTTGCCTTTTTCGCCAAACGGAGCGGAGGGCGCGTGGCACTGCTCACGGCACTCATCACCCTCACAAACTTTGAAGTCCACCGCGCTGGCTATGCCTGTCGCGTGGATATGCTGCTCGCCGCCCTGATGGTGCTGGCGCTGCTTGCGCTGTATCGCTGGTGGGAGCGGGGACTGCGCGGCGTGCCCTGGGCTGCGGCGGCGTGCCTCGCCGGGGCCGCGCTGACCAAAGGGCCGGTGGGCGTGCTGCTGCCCTGCGCCTGTGCGGGATTGTTCTATCTGCTGCGCGGCGTGAAGCTCTGGAGCGCGGTGTGGCGACTCACGCTTGTGGCATTGGCGGCACTGCTGCCCCTTGCGGCGTGGTACTGCGCCGCCTATATGCAGCCCCACGGCGGCGAGCGCTTCCTGCAACTCATCTACGAAGAGAACGTGCTGCGCCTGACGGGCAAGATGACCTACGAGTCGCACATCAACCCCTGGTGGTACAACGTGCAGACTGTTTTGGCCGGCATGTTGCCCTACACCCTGCTGCTGCTCATCGCCCCGTTTGTCATAAAGCGCGGCAAGCGCGCGGGCGGATCGCGGCAAAGCACGTCTGCATGGCAAAAAGCAAAGGCCTATTATAAAAAGATGCCGGCCGTGCGTCTGTATGCGGCGACGTGCGTGGCGGTGATCTTCGTGTTCTACTGCATTCCGGCAAGCAAGCGCAGCACCTACCTGCTGCCGCTCTATCCTTTTCTGTCCTACTTTGTGGCTGAGGGCATCCTGTGGCTCGCGCAAAAGCGGGCGGGTGCGGTACGCGCATTCTGCGGCATCATTGCCACGCTCGGCATCGTGCTCACCATATTATATATATGTATACTGGCGGGACTTGTGCCCGAAAGCATCGTGGCACACGGTCGCCATGCCGACCAAAACATTGCCTTATTCCGCGCCTTGCAGCAACCGGCCTGGTGGCAAATGGCGGTCATCGCCGTGCCGCTGATGGCGGGCTTGCTTTATTTTTTTAGAAAAAGATTGCCGCGATTGCAGTTCGGCTTCGCCCTGTGGAGCGCATTGCTGCCAGCCGCCCTCTTCTTCGCGCTCGATGGCGCGTACCAGCCGCTCGTGCTGAACGCCAAGTCGGACAAACAGGTGGCGGAGCACATCGCGCTGCTTGCGCCCGAGGGCACGATTTATTCCTATCGCACGGACGTGCTCCTCGCCAACCGCACGCACCCTTTCACCGTGAACTTCTATCTACACGACCGCATCATTCCCATCGACTGCGCCCCACAAGCACCCGCGCAGGGCTGGCTTCTGACGGGCAACGAAGAGATAGAGGAATTTAAGAAGGCTTATCCCGAATATGCCCCGACACTTGTGTACGACAGCCGTCACCGCAGCTGCGATGACAAGAAATTTCTCAAATTGTATCGATTACGGTTACGATAATGATATGAACAACCTGCACATCATAACGCCCGTCAAAGACTCCATAGAAAGCACGCTGCAAACGCTCCGCGCCATCTGCGCGAGCGACCTCCCGGGCGCGGCGAGTGCGCTCACCGTGTACAACGATTTCTCCACGCCCGAGAACACTGCGCGGCTTGAAGCGGCGGCGAAGGAACTGGGCTTTACGCTCGTGAACCTCGCCGACCTCACCGACCACCCCTCGCCCAACTATCTGCTCGTGCTGCAGACGGCGAGCCGCAAAGCCCTCGAAGCGGGGGCTGACCTCATAATCGTGGAGAGCGACGTGACCGTAGCCCCCGATACCTTGCGCCGCCTGCACGAGGCGGCCGATGCCCGCCCCGACTGCGGCATCATGGCGGCGGTGACGGTGGACGACGGGGGCGCGGTGAACTATCCTTACCTCTACGCCAAGGGATATGCCAAGGGCATCGCGCCCTGCAAGAAGCATTGCAGCTTCTGCTGCTCGCTGCTCTCGCACGAATTCCTGCGCCGCTTCGACTTCGGCAGCCTTAACCCCGATAAGAACTGGTACGACGTGACGATTTCGCACGCCGCCCCCGCCCTCGGACTGCAAAACTACCTCGCCACGGACATTCCCGTAGTGCACCGCCCGCACCAGAGCCGCCCGTGGAAGCAACTCAAATATACCAACCCCCTGAAATACTATTGGAAAAAGTTTACGAAGGGATTGGATAAAATATAGTAGGGGCGTTTGGCAAAACGCCCGCCAAGCAAACGATATGCAAAGCAAATACGACTTCCTGATAGTTGGCGCAGGGCTGTTTGGCGCGGTCGTGGCGCACGAACTTGCCGAAAGGGGCAAGCGCGTGCTCGTCATCGATAAGCGCGGCCATACGGGCGGCAACCTCTACTGCCGCTGCGTGGAAGGCATACCCGTGCACGCCTACGGGGCGCATATCTTCCATACCGACAAACCCGAGATATGGGACTACGTGTGTCGGCTCGGCACGATGAACCATTTTATCAACGCGCCGCTGGCACGCTTCCGTGGAAGGCTCTACAACCTGCCGTTCAACATGAATACGTTTCACAGCCTCTTCGGCGTGATTACGCCCGAGGAGGCGCGGGAGCGCATCAATGCGGAAATAGCCGATGAAAGTTGCCCGGGCGATGCGCCCCGCAATTTGGAGGAGCAGGCCTTGCGCCTTTGCGGCAGAACCATTTACGAAACACTCGTCAAGGGCTACACCGAGAAGCAATGGGGCAAGCCAGCCACGGAGTTGCCCGCATTCATCATACGCCGCGTGCCCATGCGGTTTACATTCGACAACAACTATTTCAACGACCCCTTTCAGGGCATTCCCGTGGGCGGCTACAACGGTTGGTTTGACCGATTACTGGCGAAAGCCGACGTGCGCCTCGGCACGGATTTCATGAAAGAGCGCGGCGCACTGGAAGGCCTTGCTAACCATATCCTGTTTACGGGTTGCATCGACGAATATTTCGATTTCCGTCTTGGCCGCCTCGACTACCGCAGCCTGCGCTTCGAGGAAAAGGTGCTGCCCGTGAGTGATTTCCAAGGCAATGCCGTGGTGAACTACACGGAAGCCCGCGTGCCTTACACGCGCGTCATAGAGCACAAGCATTTCGAGTGCGGCAGGTTCTCGCAACTGCCTGTCACCGCCGTGACCTATGAATATCCCGACAGCTATGAGCCCGGCAAAACGCCGTATTATCCGATAAACGATGCCCGCAACACGGCACTCTACGACGAATACAAGGCATTGGCCGCAAACTGTCCCGGCGTGACGTTCGGCGGACGGCTCGGGCAATATGCCTATTACGATATGGACGACACCATCGCCGCCGCGCTCGCCGCTGCGGACAAGTTGGCCGCTATATAAATTATTAATAATGTCATTGCTACATCCCGAAATATTGCACCTCGCGCCCGAGTTCCGACAACTTGAAGGCTTTGTGCGCTCGCTGCCCGAACGCTTCGACAGGGGCGAAGGGCGCGTGATACACAAGAGCCGCAACGAGTTGCGCGTCATCAGCTACGGAGGGCAGGCTTACGTGGTGAAATCGTACCGCCGCCCGTTATTCGTGAACCGCTTCGTGTACGGTTTCCTGCGCGCCTCGAAGGCCAAGCGCGCTTTCGACAACGCCTGCCTCCTGCTCAGCCTCGGTATCGGCACCCCTGCACCGGTGGCGTATCTCAACATACGTTCGGCGGCGGGACTGCTCTTCGACCGCAGTTTCTTTGTGAGCGTGGCCTCGACCTGCCCTTACCGCTACGAAGACCTTTTTAAGGAGGATATTCCCTTTGCCGACGAAGTGCTCCGCGCCATAGGGCATCTCACCGCAAAGCTCCACAACGCGGGACTGGCTCACAAGGATTACGGCCGTGCCAACATACTGTTTGACAAGACGGAACGCCTCGGGCTGAGGCTCGAACTCGTAGACCTCAACCGCATGGCACGCGGTCCGCTGGACATCAAAGCCGGTTGCAAGAATTTCGAACGCTTGCCCGCCACGCCCCACATGCACCGCCTTATGGCCGAAACCTACGCCGCCGACCGCGGCTTCGACCCCGATGAATGTTTCCGCCTGATGCAGGCCTACCGCAGCACGCAGCCGGGCAAGATTGACGATAAGTATTAAATAGATATATAAACCGATGAACATCATAGCCGTTGTCGTAACCTACAACCGCTTGCCGCTCCTGAAACGCACGGTGGCAGCCTTGCGGGCGCAAACGCGCCAGTTGGGCGAAATCATCGTGGTGAACAACGGAAGCACCGACGGCACGGGCGAATGGCTCGCGGCGCAAACGGGGCTGCACGTCGTGGAGCAAGGCAACGAGGGCGGTTCGGGTGGTTTCTATGCGGGCATCAGGGAGGCGTGCGAGCACGGCGCGGAAGCAGTGTGGTGCATGGACGACGACGTGTTCCCGCAAGCCGAGTGCCTCGAAAGGTTGCTGCAAGCCAAGGCCGCGTACCCCGAAACGGGCATACTGGCTCCGCGCCGGTTGCAAAACGGCAAGATATTCTGCCACGACTTCACGGCATACAACCTCACCAATCCCTTTGCCTCGATGTATCGCGGCAAACTCGCCAAGCGCAGCGTCACAGAGCCAACCCCCGTGGCAGGCACCGCCTTTGAAGGACCGCTCATCATGCGCCCCGTCATCGACAAAATAGGCCTGCCCAACCGCGACCTTTTCATCTTTTGCGACGACACCGACTACTGCCTGCGGGCGCACCTTGCAGGTTTCGGCCTGCTCTATGTGCCCGATGCGCTGATGGACAAAGAACTGTTCTTTGCCGACGATACGTGGGCGGAGCGCGAGCAAAAGAAGAAGTGGAAGCGTTTTTACCAGATACGCAATTCTACCTATCTCAACCACCGCTACGGCCGCAACTTCGGCGTGCGCTACCTGCGCGGTCTCATCGGCGTGAGCGGCTATATCCTCACCGCCGCCCTCACTGCCCCGTTCTCGAAAGGCTGGACCTACGCCGACATCCCGCGCCTGTGGCGGGCCTACCGCGACGGAATCAGCGAGCGGCTGGGAAAATATTGACCTATACATATAATATATATATGCGTCTCATAAAAATGACCGGCGGGCTGGGCAACCAAATGTTCATCTACGCAATGTACCTGAACATGCGCCGCCGCTTTCCGAACACGAGGATTGACCTCTCGGATATGGTGCACTACAATGTGCACAACGGTTACGAAATGCACCGCGTATTTCAGTTGCCGAAAGAAGAGTTCTGCATCAATCAGAAAGTAAAGAAAGTTGTCGAATTTTTGTTTTTCAAAACCATACTCGAACGCAAGCAGAACCTCGAAACACTGGAGGCATACCGCCGCCCCTACTTATGGCCGCTTATCTATTTCAAAGGTTTCTACCAAAGCGAGCGGTATTTTGTCGACGTGGCAGGGGAGGTGCGGGAGGCATTCGCCTTTCATCCTGAATTGGCTTCGGAGCAGACGCGCAAACTGGCAGAACAAATCAAGGCCGATACCCTTGCCGTGAGCTTGCACGTGCGGCGCGGCGACTACCTGCAACCGAGCGTTTGGCGCAATACAGGCGGCGTGTGCTGCCTGCCCTATTACAAGCGGGCCATTGCAGAGATGCAGCGGCGCGTGGGCGGGGCGCATTTCTATGTGTTTTCTGATGACCCCGAATGGTGCCGCGCCAATCTGCCGCTTGACGAGACGGCCGTTTTCGTGGATTGGAACAAGAAAGCTGATAGTTGGCAGGACATGATGCTCATGAGCCTCTGTCGCCACAACATTATCTGCAACAGCACCTTCTCGTGGTGGGGCGCGTGGCTTAACAATAACCCGGGCAAGACGGTGCTCGCGCCCGACCGCTGGTCGCTCCTTTATCCAACGCCTTATCTCAACTGCCCCTCTTGGATTCCCGTTTCTACTGAAAACAAACCCGACGAAGCATGACCCACTCACTCCTGTATAAAACAGCGCGTGCCCTGCTTGATCTGCCCTTCACGCTGCGCCGCACCCGCCGCCCGCACATTGTGATGACGCTCCTCGTGAAAAACGAAGAGGAAATGCTCGCACGGCAGATTGAGTTCCACCACGCCCTGGGCGTAGACCATTTCATTGTTACCGACAACAACTCCACCGACGGCACGCCCGACATCATACGCCACTATCGCGACAAGGGCTGGATTGTCGATGTCATTGAAGAGCACGCCACCGACTATGAGCAAAAGGCGTGGGTGGACCGCATGGTAGAGTTGGCACGCACCAAGCACCGCGCCGACTGGATTATCAATGCCGATGCCGACGAGTTTTGGCTGCCCGCCTGCGGCTCGTTTCCCGAAATGCTCAAGGCCACCCGCGCCAACGTGCTGGCCGGCGAGTTGCACAGCGTGCTGCCCGAAGAAGGCAAACCCTGGCAGGAGTGGACAAATCTCGTGCGATACGTTGACGATTTCGAGGCATACGGCCTGTCGCGCTTCTCGATGTTTGAGCGTCAGAACAAGAAGGTGCTGCACCGCTCGCGCGGCTATCTGCAAATCTCTATGGGCAACCACAAGGTGAGCATGCTTCCCCACATAGAGCGCCGCGCCGAAATCACCATCTTCCACTTCAACGTGCGCGGCCGCGAGCAGTTCATGCAAAAGATGATCAACGGCGGCCAACAGCTCGAACAGCACAAAGGCCGCCACGGCGGCCGTCATTGGCGCTACTTTTACAAACTCTATAAGGAAGGCAAACTCGCCGAGGAATACGACCGCGTGGTGGGCACGCACGTACGCGATCGCCTGCTTTCCGAAGGCTATATCTACGAGGACACGCGCCTGCGCGATTTCCTCGAAAAACTTAATGCGAAGGAGCGATGAAGCATGCTTTCCTTATCATTGCCCACAACGAGCCAGAAGTGCTCGCCGCCCTGCTCCGGCAGCTGGACGACGAGCGCAACGACATCTACCTGCATATAGATGCCCGCTCAACGGCAATGCGTGAGCAATTCGCCGCCTACCGCACCCGCCGCGCCGGCTTCTATCTCCTGCCGCACCCGAATGCGGTTTGTTGGGGCGACATTAGTCAGGTGGAGACCGAGCTGCTGCTCTTCGACACGGCTTTCAGGCGCGGGCCGTATCTGTACTATCATCTGCTGTCGGGTACAGACCAGACGATAAAAAGCCAAGACTATCTTCACCGCTTTTTCGAGGAACATGCCGGCAAGGAGTTCGTTCACTTTTGGAGCGGGGCAGGGCACGATAAGGACTTGCGCCGCAAGGTGGGCCGCTACTATATCTTCACGAAGCACCTGAAAGACAAGGGCACCGCCGTACATCGCCTCACCGCCCCTTTGCGCAACGGCCTTCTGCTGCTGCAAAAAATCACGGGTTTCCGTCGCCGCCGCACCAATTGGGAGTTTCGCAAGGGCAGCAATTGGGTGAGCATCACGCACGCCTTCTGCCAATATCTGCTTAACCGGAAATCCGAAATTCTCGAACGCTTCGCCCATATGCTTTGCGCCGACGAAATATTTGTGCAGACTGTTCTATGGAACTCTGATTTTAGGAATAATATAGCCTGCACTGCCGACGACACTATTAGGGCCGCAGCCCGCGCCATCGACTGGCAGCGCGGTTCGCCCTATGTGTGGCAAGAAACAGACGAGGACTATCTTGCGGAATGCCCTGCCATATTCGCCCGCAAGTTTTCTGAAAAATTTATTTATACCCGCACCGATGAGCATGACAAACATTGAGAGCCGACTTGTTGCACCGCCAGTCACCGTCACGAGTATTCCGCGGGCTGGGATTGCTTTCCTGCACGAGGACTTTCCTTGCGGCGGCGCGGAGCGCGTTACCATAGACATCGCCAACTTTCTGGCCAATCACGACTGTCGCGTTTACGTGCTTACGGCCAATTTCCAAGAAGACCGCCTCCCGCCGCAGCTGCCCCGAAACTATCAGGTTGTCACATTGCCAGAGCGACACCTTACGCGCTCGAAAACCGAT
>JBJEAH010000129.1:0-1859 GCA_051868815.1 Alloprevotella sp. | reverse complement strand
AAAACAATTCAAAAGTCGTGGCGCAGGCATTCTAAAAACGGAGCCGCAATAAAAAGCGGCGAACGTGAAAAGAATGCCCGCGCCACGACGAAAAAACGAAAAGAAAGAGCGATGCAGTACAGAGTATTCAGCATTCCAATATTGGGCGGCGAGAGCGAGCAAGAACGGATGAATAGGTTTTTGCGGTCGGTGCGCGTGGTAGAAACGCGCAAAGAGTTGGTTACCGTCGACATGGGTTGCTTTTGGACGTTCTGCATCACGTTTCTCCCTTTATATGGCGGCAAGCCGGCAGAGGAGCGGAAAAATAGCCGCGAAGAAACGGCCAGAAAGCGCGAGCAACTGGAAGCCAGCATGTCGGAAGACGAGCGTGCCCGTTTTTCTTTGCTTTGTAATCTCCGAACCGGCATCGCCCATGAGGAGGCTGTGCCCGCTTTCGCGGTTTTCAATAATAAGGAATTGGCGGAGGCGGCAAAGTTTCCTTTTGAAGTGTTCCAAGAAGCCAATCCCCCCGCCGGGGTAGACAAAAAGCGTTGGAAACTCTATGCGCCGAGGCTCTTTGAGGCTTTGGCCGATGATGCTTTCCCTGCAGTCTCTCCGCCTGAAGCATTGCCGGGCAATGAAGAGAGCGAACCGCCTTTTTGAGCAGATTGTTGATTTGGACAATCTCTTGCTTGCCTTCTGTAAGGCAAAGCGGGGCAAGCAGTGGGATAGTGAGGTCATAGCCTTCTCCGAACATGCAGAGAGCAGGTTGGCGATTATGAGGAGGCAATTACTGGCCGGCACTTTCAGAGTGGGTCGCTACCATTACTTTAATATCCACGACCCCAAAGAAAGGACCATTTGCGCGGCAGAGTTTGAAGAGCGCGTGTTGCATCATGCGATTATGAATATTTGCCACCCTTATTTCGATAGACATCTGATTGGCGAAACTTATGCCACGCGTCCTGGTAAAGGAGTGTACAAGGCACTTGATAGGGCGGTGGAAGCCGTAACCAGCTGCCGCTATATCGGAAAATTAGATGTCAGGAAATATTTCGACAGTATCGACCACGCCCTGCTTAAGCAAGCCCTCGGCCGCCTCTTCAAGGATCCAAGGCTCTTGCGGCTTTTCGACGACATAATCGACAGCTACCATAAAGAGACTGGCAAGGGGCTGCCCATCGGCAACCTGACGAGCCAGTATCTCGCCAATCTCTATCTTTCGAGCCTCGACAGGTTTGCCAAGCAGGAACTGAAATGCAGGCACTATGTTAGATATATGGACGACCTGCTTTTCGGGGCTTCCTCCCGCAGCGAGCTTAAAGGCATAGCCGAAAGGCTGGCGCTTTTTGCACAAGGCTTGCGCCTTGCGATGAAGCCCCCGATCCTGCACTCCTCCACGCAAGGCATGCCATTCCTTGGCTACAGAGTGATGCCCCACAGGCTGTTGCTTTCATCAAAAGCCAAACGCCGTTTCAGAAAATATTACGGCAAGTATGCCGCCGAAGCAGAGTGCGGTATTTCTGTGGACGCGAAAGAGCACCTTGCTTCGGGTTTCGCCTTTATCGCCCATGCTTGCTATAAATCGTTCTTCATAGATGTAGATAAACATTGCTTCAAGGAGTGCTCCGTAAGGCTCTAACCGCGTGAAACGTGGCGGCAGCTGGAACAACAACGCAACGAACTGCCGCGTTGCTAATCGCAACAACAACACGCCCACGAATAGCAACAATAACCTTGGCTTGCGCCTCGCCTATTAGCTTGATATTATAATGACCGACCTTTTTAGCAGATATGATAGTGGCGGCATGATGTCAAACAGGAGCATTTCTTTCGCCTGAACTTCATCGGGCGTAAAACCGAGCCGAATATTTCGGCCT
>JBJEAH010000128.1:0-10453 GCA_051868815.1 Alloprevotella sp. | reverse complement strand
GTAGGGGCAAGCCCCTACGCTAATTTATTAGCCCCTTACAGGGGCACATCTGCAAAAATCTTCATTTTGTCACGTCTCCACTGATGCGTACCGGGCTCGCGCGCGTATATATAATATTGTGTGCGGCTTGCTCCTTATTTTCCAAAAGGACATTTATTCCAAGTCCACCACGGTGATACCCGCGCCGCCAAACTGCACGTGTTCGTCGCGCACGTGCTTCACCTGCGCCACGGTGCGGAGATAGTTGCGGGTGAGTTCGCGAAGTGCGCCCGTGCCGGTGCCGTGCAAGATGCGCACGCGGGAAACGCCGAGGAGCACGGCATCGTCGATAAAGTTTGTGATGATGTACAACGCCTCGTCTACGCGCATGCCGCGCAGGTCGATGTCGGGTTTGAAGTTGAGTTTTTTTGCGTCGATGGCGTCGCGCGTCTGGCGGCTGATGTAGCTTACGGCCTGCTGCGCCATAGGCTTTTCGGGCGCGGGGGCATCGCACACTTCGAGGCGGGCGATGTCGATCTGGTTGTAAATGCTGCCGAAGAGCACCTTTGCGCTGCGGCCTTTCACCGTCTCCACGCGGCCGGGGCGCACATCGGGCATTTCCTTCAACCGCACCCAGCATCCTGCCACTACGGGCTTCTCCGCCTTCTGAGGCGCGGCGGCAGTCGTGGCGGCGTTGCCTGCCGCGCCAGCCTTGCCCGCGCGGCGCTCTTCGCGGCGTTTGCGCCGGTCCTCTATCTGCCGCATCTTGCGTTGCAGGCGTTGCTCTTCGAGGTCGGCGGCGCCGCTTAGAGCCTCTTCCTTAAACTCTTGCAGGTCGCGGCGCACCTGCTTCGTGCGCTCGCGCTCGGCTTCCGCCTCGCGGATTTCACGAATAGTGTTTTCGATGCGGGCGTTGGCGTTGTCGAGGAGCGTCTGCGCCTGCTCGCGGGCTTCGGCGAGCACCGCCTGGCGGCGCGTGCGGGTGTCGGTGATTTCCTGGTCGTAACGCTCGAGCAGACGGTCGAGGTTCTTTTCCTGGTCGTGCACGGCGCGGCGCTTGTTCTCCCAATAGTTTTTGTCGCGAATGATGTCCTGGATATATTTCTCGCTCACCACGTAATCGCGTCCCACGAGTTCTTCCGCCTCACGGATAAGGTCGGCAGGCAGCCCTATTTTGCGGGCAATCTCGAGGGCAAAGGAACTGCCCGGCGTGCCGAGGGCGAGGGTGAAGAGGGGCTGCAGCTGCTGGCGGTCGTAGAGCATGGCACCCGCCACTACGCCGGGCGTGTGCGAGGCGTACTGCTTGAGGTTCTGATAGTGCGTGGTGACCACACCGAAGGCGCGGCTCTGCACGAAGCGGTCGAGTATGCACTCGGCGAGTATGCCGCCTATTTGCGGTTCCGTGCCGCTGCCCATCTCGTCGATGAGCAGGAGCGTCGTGGCGTTGGCCTCGCGGAGCATCAACTTCATGTTTTGCAGATGCGAGGAATAGGTAGAAAGGTCGTTCTCAATGCTTTGCTCGTCGCCCATATCTATGAATATCTGCGAGAAGATGCCGAAGGTAGAGGCCTCGCTCACGGGCACGGGCATACCGCATTGCAGCATGTATTGCAGCAGCCCCACGGTTTTGAGGCACACCGACTTGCCGCCGGCGTTGGGGCCGGAGATAATGAGGAAACGCTTGTCGCGCGGCAGCGACACGCCCAGCGGCGTCATCTCTTCGCCCTTGCGCTTGAGACTTTCCACAAGCAAGGGGTGATAGGCCTCGCGCATCGTGAGGCAGGGGTCGGACACAAGGCGCGGCACGCAGGCGTCCATGCTCTCGGCATACGTCATCAGGGCGCGCTGGAAGTCGATGAGGGCGAGGAAACGCAGGGAAGCGAGAATGTCGTCGAGCGCGGGGCGCACGGCAGCAGTGAGTTCCTGGAGGATACGTATGATTTCGCGGCGTTCGGCGGCTTTCAGTTCGCGTATCTTGTTGTTGGCCTCCACCACGGCGGTCGGTTCGATGAATACGGTCTTGCCCGTTGCGCTCTCGTCGTGGACGATGCCTTTTATCTTCTTTTTCAGGGCCGGTGCCACGGGAATGACGAGGCGGCCGTCGCGGAGCGTGGGACTGATGTCGCGGTTGATGTAGCCCTCGGTGCGGGCCTCGTTGATGATGCCGCGCAGAGAGTGGGAGATGCTGCGCGTATTGATTTCTATCTGGTGGCGAATGGAGAGGAGTTCGGGCGAGGCGGTGTCTTTCACCTTGCCGTATTTATTGAGCACCTCGTCGATGCGCTTCACGATATCGGGAAACACCGCCACGTCGGCGGCCACGGAAGCGAGCGTGGGATAGAGCGGCGCGGCGGCATCGTCATCGCCTTGCTTGTCTGCCGTTTTGCGAAACAGCGTGGCAAAGCGTTCGATGGTTGCCAACGAGCGTTTGAGATAGAAAAGGTCTTGCTCTTCCATGTATGTGCGCTCCGGGCGAATGCGCAGCAGCGGTTCGCGCACGTCGAAGAAGTCGGCGTCGAAGTCGGCCGCATCTTCTTGAAACAGGCGCACGAACTCCGTGTGCAGGTCAAGGGCCCGGCGCACCTCTGCATAGGTGGAGAGAAACTTAAAGTTAGTATCGACCCATTCTGTGCCGAGCGTCGAGAAGCAACGCCCTTTCAACCTCGTACGGATGTCGTTGAAACCGATTTTTCGTTCAAAAAAATCCGAATTTATCATCACTTATTGCATTTTGAACGCAAAAGTACGAAAAATAATTGTACTTTTGCCGTAAGATAGTGCCTGTTTGGGCTATTTGCCTGCGCAGATAGTTGAGATTTGTAGGCAAGCGCAAAGATTTATAATAATTGTGCTCTCCTACTTTATACTAATAATATGGAAACCGTCAAAATTAAAGACCGCAGCTTCGCTGTCAGCATTCCCGAAGAGAAAATCAAGGAGCGCGTGGCTGCCCTCGGCGCAAAAATCAGCGCCGACCTCGCCGGCGAACAGCCGCTTTTCCTCGCCGTGCTCAACGGCTCTTTCGTTTTTGCAGCCGACCTGCTGCGTGCCGTCAGCGTGCCTTGCGAAATTTCCTTTGTGCGCATGGCCTCTTACCAGGGCACTAGTTCCACAGGAAAGGTGCGCCAGCTCATTGGCCTCAACGAACCGATTGAAGGGCGCACGGTAGTCATCGTGGAAGACATCATCGACTCGGGCCTCACCATGAAGGAACTCCTCGCGCTGCTTGAAAACTATCACCCCAAGCGCGTGCTGATTTCTGCCCTGCTCGTGAAGCCCGGCAACCTCAAGGTAGACCTCGACATCCCCTATTGTTGCTTCGAAATCCCCAACGACTTCATCGTGGGCTACGGTCTCGACTACGACGGCGAGGGGCGCAATTTGCGGCATATCTATACGGTGGAAGACTAACTTTTGTACACAATATTATATATACATGAAAAATCTCGTTATATTCGGTGCCCCCGGTTCGGGCAAAGGCACTCAGAGCGACTTGCTCGTGGCTAAATACGGTTTCCGCCATATCTCTACCGGCGATGTGCTTCGCGCCGAAATCAAGCAAGGCACGGAATTGGGACGCACGGCGCAGCAGTTTATCGACAAAGGGCAACTCATTCCCGATGAACTGATGATAGAAATCCTCGCCAGCGTTTACGACAGCCTTTGCCCCTGCGAAGGCGTTATCTTCGACGGTTTCCCCCGCACCATTCCGCAGGCCGAAGCCCTCAAAAAGATGCTTGCCGAACGCGGTACGGAGGTAAGTGCCGTGCTTCAGCTGGAAGTGCCCGAGGAGATGCTTACCGAGCGTCTGCTCAACCGCGGCAAGACTTCCGGCCGCGCCGACGACAACGCCGAAACCATTCGCAAGCGTCTTGAAGTGTTCCACTCGCAAACCGCACCCCTTGCCGCCTGGTATGCCGCCGAAGGAAAACTCCACGCCATCAAGGGCTACGGCGCACTCGAAGAAATCAACGCCGCGCTGTGCGGGGTGATTGATAATGTGTGAAGAAATACATTTCAGATATTAGTAAACGAGTAGACAAGTAAACGAGTAGACGAGACAGTGTCTTGCTAATGATATTTTACATGAGAAACTTGTCTTGTTAACTTGTCTACTCGTTTACTTGTTTACTTAAATCTCCCTTTAATGGCTGAAAGCAATTTCGTAGACTACGTCAAGATATTCTGCCGCTCCGGCAAGGGCGGCCGCGGCTCTATTCACCTGCACCGCGCCAAGTACCAGCCCAACGGCGGGCCCGACGGCGGCGACGGCGGACGCGGCGGCAACGTGTACCTGCGCGGCAACCATAACTTCTGGACCCTGCTCCACCTGCGCTACGAGCGGCACGTCTTCGCCGGCAACGGCGGCAACGGCGGCAAATGCTGCTCACACGGTTCGGACGGCGAGGACAAATACATCGACGTGCCGCCCGGCACCGTGGCCTACGATGCCGAGACGGGCAAGTACCTCTGCGACGTGTGCGAGGACGGGCAAGTGGTGATGCTCCTCAAAGGAGGACGCGGCGGGCTGGGCAACTGGCAGTTCCGCACCGCCACCAACCAGACGCCGCGCTACGCACAACCCGGCGAGCCGATGCAAGAGCTGATGGTCATCCTCGAACTCAAACTGCTCGCCGACGTAGGTCTCGTGGGCTTCCCCAACGCGGGCAAGTCCACGCTCGTGTCGGCACTCTCGTCCGCCCGCCCCAAAATTGCCGACTATCCCTTCACCACGCTCGAGCCGAGTCTCGGCATCGTGAGCTACCGCGACGGCAAGTCGTTCGTCATGGCCGACATTCCCGGCATCATTGAGGGTGCGGGCGAAGGGCGCGGCCTCGGTCTGCGCTTCCTGCGCCACATTGAGCGCAACTCACTGCTGCTCTTCATTATACCCGGTGATACGGATAATATAGCAAAGGAATACGAAATTCTCGTGGGCGAGTTGCGCAAGTTCAATCCCGCCATTCTCGACAAGCACCGCATCCTCGCCATCACCAAGGCCGACCTGCTCGACGAGGAACTGATGGACATGCTGCGCGAGGAACTGCCGCAGGACCTGCCCACCTGTTTTATCAGCTCCGTTACGGGTTACGGCCTCACCGAACTGAAAGACCTGCTCTGGACGGAACTCAACAGCGAGAGCAACAAACTGCAAACGATGCTCGAGGGCGGTTCTATTGTGCACCGCGACCGCGAGGCCGCCACCTTTACCGCCGACTTTGCCGACTGGCAGGACGACATTGAGATTGCCGACGAGGACGGCGACACGGAAGAACTCGACATTTACGACCTTGAAGACCTCGAGGAAGTGAACTAAGCGACTATACAATATTATATAAGGGAGATGCGGGAGCATCTCCTTAGCATTTTTATCTTGTTTGTTATCGTTTTATTTCGTATAAAAATAAAAAAGAAACACATTTATCTTAGCAGATATTGCGCAGTTTGCTTTTTTCTGTTTATATTTGCAAAGAGTTTATTGCGTTTAAGTGGGCAATAAGTTTTTATTCAAAAAAAATTCTTTCATATTTTAATCGTGTTAATATTGCGCCAAGAGCGCGTTTTGTTTCCTAAAACTCTAACAAAATCAAAGCATTATGATGCCTGATACAGAAAGAAACAACTTGGGTCAGCAAGAAGAGGAACAAGGCATGAGCCTTGAAGAATACGGACTACTATTCCTTTCGCGCTGGTATTATTTTGTAGCGGCGGTAATTATCGCAATGACCATCGCGGTGTTCAAAATCCTCACAACCACACCCGTATATCAGCGCAACGCCTCGGTTCTTATTAAGGACAACGACCAAAAGTCGTCTGGAACAATGCAGGAAATTGCCAACCTTGGCATTATTTCTTCAAACACTAACATCAACAACGAAATCCTCACTATCAGCGCCCCCGTGCTGATGCAAGAGGCCACGAAGCGCCTCGGCCTTGACCTGCAAATCTCCATAAAGGAAGGTTTGCACACGCTGCCGCTCTATAATGATGCGCCCGTGTCTGTTGTCCTTGACAAGCGTGAAGCCGCCCAGCCCTTTACTTTTAAGATAAAGGTTGACGAGGATAAAAGTCTTGTAATCCATGACTTCACGATTTTTGCAGAAGAAGAGATACACGTCAAAGACATTAAGACGCGTATCGGGCAAACGGTGAAAACCCCTGTGGGCAATCTGCGCATAGACGAAACGCCTGTGGGCTTGCAAGATTTCTTAGGCGAAGAACTCACCGTGACGAAATATTCAAACAATGCCGTTGCAGCCCGCTATGTGGGCAGGCTGTCGGTGGCATTGGCCGACAAGGAGTCCACTATACTCAATCTGAGCATAAACGACGAAGTGCCCGCGCGTGCCGACGACCTGCTGATTACCCTCGTTGAGGTATATAATGAGCACTGGATGCACGACAAGAACCTGATTGCCGAAAGCACTTCCGAGTTTATCACCGAGCGACTGAACACGCTGTCTAAGGAATTGGGCGATGTAGACCAGAAGATTTCAGACTACAAGAGCAACAACCTCATGCCCAACCTCCAAGAGGCTTCGAGCATGTATATGCAGCAGAGCGGAAAGAACACCAACGAACTGATACAACTGAACAATCAGCTCTCGATGGCTATATATATTAAAGACTATCTTTCCGACAAGAACCGTGCCGGGCAACTCCTGCCCACCAATACAGGCATCGGCGGTACGGGCATCGAGGCTCTTATCGCTTCGTACAACCAAGCCGTGCTTACGCGAAACGACCTGCTTTCCAACAGCAGCGAGGACAATGCCCTTGTTCAGAAAATGGATCGCGACCTCGCCACGCAGCAAACGGCTATCGTGCGCTCGCTTGAAAACCTTATTGTGCAAATCCGCAAGCAGATTTCAAACGCCGAGGCCAACGAAGCACTTAACAACCAAAAGATAGCTTCTGCACCGCGTCAGGCACAACAGCTGCTTAGCATCGACCGTCAGCAAAAGGTGAAGGAAGCCCTTTACATTTATCTCTTGCAGAAGCGCGAGGAGAACGAACTTTCCAAAACCTTCACGGCGTGGAACACGCGCATTATCCAGCCTCCTTATGGCGGCGGGCTCACGTCGCCGCGCAGTGCTTCGATTTTGCTGATTGCCTTTGCCCTCGGTCTGGCAATTCCCGGCGGTATTATCTTCCTCGGCGAGTTCCTCAACCGCACGGTTCGCGGACGCAAGGATCTTGAATCGTTGAACGTGCCCTTCCTCGGCGAGATACCTCTGCTTAGCCGCAAGAAACACTGGTGGCAGCACCGCCAGAACAACGCAGAGCGCAAAATCTATATCCGTGAAAACAGCCGCAACCTCATTAACGAGTCGTTCAGATTGGTACGCACCAAGCTCGACTATTTTGTGGAGAAGAAAGATACGGCAAATATCATCATGATTACCAGTTTCAACGCCGGAAGCGGCAAGAGCTTCATCTCCGGCAACCTTGCCAAGACGCTCTCGCTCGGCGGCAAGCGCATCTTGGCCATCGACCTGGACTTGCGCCACGCCTCGCTCTCGAAACTGGTAGACAATCCCAAGCAAGGGCTTACGTCGTACCTGTGCGGTGCTACCGATGATATAGATAGCGTCATCCTGCATAATCAGTTCGACGGCAGTGTAGACATTCTGCCTGTCGGTGTTGTGCCGCCCAATCCCACGGAACTGCTGCAAAGCGAAGTGATGGGCAAGTTGTTTGAGACTCTGAAAAAGGAATATGACGTAGTCCTTGTTGACTGTCCGCCTATCGACATTGTGGCAGATACGAACATCGTGAAGAAATATGCCGATGTTTCACTCTTTGTGGTGCGTGTGGGACTTATGGACCGCCGCCTGCTCAAAGAAGTCGACAAACTCTATCAGCGTAAGACGTACAACAAAATGGCGATTGTGCTCAACGGTTCGCAATACGTCAGCACGCGCTACGGACACTACCGTTACGGCTATACTTACGGCTATGGCTATGGCTACGGCTACGGCTATCACGAAAAGTCATAAACAGGTTTCTGATACATACAATACAAAGCAGGCAGAGAGCAACACTCTCTGCCTGCTTTGTGTTTTAATTGTTCGCCCTTATGATGCCCCGGCTGTGCCGCCCGTCCATCTTGATGAAGAGCGGGGTGGGGAACTTCACGAGGCGGAGGCTGTGCGACTCGTATTCGGCGGGCAAAGCGTTGAGGCGGGCTTCGTCGAACGTGCCGTCGCCCTGGTAGGGGCGAATGGTGAAATAGCCCACGCCAAACGACGTGAGGTTTTGGAAAAAGTGCGTGCCCTCGCTTGCGTCTACGCGGAAGTCCTCGAGCCCGCATTCCACCACCGCCTTGGCACCCGATATGTGCGACCATTTCACGGGAATGCCCAGCGCAGGGTCGCTGCTGCCCCAACGCCCCGGCCCTACAAGCACGTAACTTTCGCCGCGAGCCGTCAGTTGCTCGTTGAGATTGCCTATTTCGGCGGCGATGTCGCGGGAGCGCAGCGCGTCGAAGCGGTCCGAGCGTACATATAATATATAATGTACATCTTCCACCATGCCGTTGCCCAGCACCGAGGTGCTGCTGATGAGCGCGGGGCGCGAAAGGTCGTCGGGCGTGAGTTCCGTTTCTTCCGAAACGTCCACAATTGGGCGTATCTGCAAGAGGTAGAAATAGGCCTTGCCTTCGCGGATATCCATGGCGTATTCCAGTTCCACGGGTCTGCCCATGCCCCGGCTGCCGATGCGCAGCAGGTCGGAGATGACCCGCGCCAGGGGAAAGGCATCGTATTCGAGAATGTTGGAAAACGTCACCACGCGCCGCCCTGTACCTGTGCCGCCCGGCGTGAGCCGTTGGTCTTCAAGGCTAAGCGTGGAAAACGCGTAGCGCAGCGTTTCCGGGTCGTCGGCAGCCGCTACGGGCAAGTGCCGGATATTATATTCCGTGTCCGTTTCGGGTGACTGCTGGAGCATGGAAAGGTCGAGGGCGAAAAATTCCTTCTGTCCCTCGCGCAGGACAGTGCGCAGTTCGCTCAGTTGCAATATGTTGTGCGGATATGCAGGGCAGAAGCGGAGCGACTTGCCGCCGTCCACGATGTACGCGCCCAAACCTAATGCCACCTTTGCCACGCCGTCCTCGGGCTTTTCTTCTCCAATGGGGTAAAAGTTAAGGGAACGCGCCACGCCCGAAAGGGTGGGGTAGAAGTATTGACCGTGCTCCGAGCCTACAACCTCTTGCAGCACAATCGCCATCTTCTCTTGGTCGATGAGGTTTTGCGTGGCGGTCATATAGGCCTTGCTGTCCTTGAAAAACACCGAGGCGTAAACGGCTTTTATCGCCGAGCGCAGCAGGGTGAGCATGACCTGCTTGTCGGCTACGCGCGGCACCATGTAAGTGGCATATACGCCGGCAAAAGGCTGGTAGTGCGCGTCTTCCAGCACGCCCGAGGAGCGCACGGCGATGGGGTGGTCCACCACGTCGAAGAGTGCGAGGAGGTCGTCTAAAAGTGCTTCGGGCAACACGCCGCGCTCGAAAGCCGCGAGTATCTCCGCGTCGCTGCTGTCGCTAAGAGCCACGGGGTAAAGCCCGTTGCGCTCCATAAACTCGTCGAAGATGTCGGTGCAGATCACCACCGTGCGGGGAATATTCACGCAGATGCGGTCGTCGTCGAGGCGCGGGTGTCCGGCGACGAGCGTGCCCATGAATGCGAGGCCGCGCCCTTTGCCGCCGAGCGAGCCGTTGCCGATGCGGGCGAAGTTGCTGTAAGCATCGAAGCGGTCCTTGCGGTATTCCGCCACCACGCCCGAGTTCTTGATGCGGCGGTATTCCACGATGATGTCGAAGATGAAGCGGCGCGCCTCGTCCATTTCGGCATATTCGCTCACGTCCACCCTTTTCAGCAATTCGGCGGGCGGAAACATGGCGCGGGAGTAGAAGAAGCGCGAGAAGTGGTTGTGCGAAAGGTGGTTGCGCAAAGCCTCGTCAGGAATATTGTAGAGGTTTTGCTGGAGGTCTTTAAGGTTGGTGATGCGCAGGATTTCCTTGCCCGTGTGCGGGTCACGGATAATGAAGTCGCCAAATCCGAATTGGTCCATGATGATTTGGCGCAAGTCCTGCGGGTAAGTCTTGGAGTTTTTATGGATAAACGGCACGCCGAGCCTTTCGGCGTATGCGGCGTTGCCCGCCTCGCTCGATTCGAGAATGAAGGGCAGGTGCGCGTCGCGCTCCTTTGCCATTTTTGCCAAGGCATAGCCCGCGAGCGCGTCTTTCTCCCCGTTTCTCATAAAGCTCATGTCCGAAACGATGCCGAGTAGGTTGTCGCCGTAGCAGTCGAGCACCTGCATTGCCTCTTCGTAAGAGCGTGCCAGCATGATTTTGGGCCGTCCGCGCATGCGCAGCGTCTTGAGATGCTCGTTGAGGGCTTCTTTCGAGAACTCGCGGCTCTGTTCCAGCACGATGCGGTAGAGGTGGGGCAGGGCGGAGGAATAGAAGCGCACG
>JBJEAH010000127.1:0-10458 GCA_051868815.1 Alloprevotella sp. | reverse complement strand
CCTATCCTATAAGAAAGTTTTTGTTACAAACTTTGTAACACGTATTACAAACTTTGTAACATGTGTTAGAAACTTTGTAACGCTTGTTACAAACTTTGTAATAAACTTTTTCTTATATGACAGTGAAAAATATCAAGGAGGAAGAAAAAAATGTCTTATAGGAGCGGGAAAAATATCAAGGAGCAAACGGGAACGATCACGGGGATAAACTGAGCGAGGCTCGGGCTGGATTTTGCGATGAAATCAGTATTTTTTGCTATCATATAAGAAAAATCAGATTTTCTTTCGGTAATTGTGTCGGATTATCCCTAACTTTGAACTCTTTTAAGAGGAATATAAAAATTAAAGCATAAAAGCCATGCCAACCACCGCGCCGACCTATCATGTTTCCGTCTTGCTCAAAGAGAGCGTGGACGCGCTCTGCATACGCCCCGATGGCATTTACGTAGACGTGACTTTCGGCGGCGGCGGGCATAGCCGTGAAATTCTCGGCAGGCTGGGCGACGAGGGGCATCTGTATGGGTTTGACCAAGACGCCGATGCCGCCCAGAATGTGCCCGAGGGCGAGGCGCGCTTCACGTTTGTGCAAAGCAATTTCCGCTATCTTACGAACTGGATGCGCTATTATGGTGTGGACGGTGTGGACGGACTGATAGCCGACCTCGGCGTGTCGAGCCACCATTTCGACGATGAAACGAGAGGTTTCTCCTTTCGCTACGAAGCTCCGCTGGACATGCGCATGAACGGACGCGGGGGCGCGACGGCGGCCGACATAGTGAACACTTACGCTCCCGAGGATCTGGCGCGGCTGTTCCTATTGTACGGAGAACTGAAAAACGGACGGCGATTAGCTGATGCGCTTTGCAAGGCACGCGCGATGAAACCGATAAAAACGGTGCAGGAGTTCCTCGAAGCTGTGCGCCCGCTGATGGGCCGCGACCGCGAGAAGAAAGACCTCGCAAAGGCATTCCAGGCCTTGCGCATCGAGGTGAACCACGAGATGGACGCTTTGCGCGAGTTGTTGGAAGGCAGTCTGAAAGTGCTGTGCCCCGGCGGCCGGCTGGTGGTACTGACCTACCACAGCCTCGAAGACCGCATGGTGAAGAATTTCATCAAGGCAGGCAACATTGACGGCAAAGTGGAGCAGGACTTCTTCGGTAACCGCCTTTCCCCCTTCGCGGCGGTGAACAACAAAGTCATAGTGCCCTCCGAAACCGAACAGGCGGAAAATCCCCGCAGCCGCAGCGCGAAGCTCCGCATTGCGGAAAAGAAGTAGGGGTGTGAGAATGAAAGAAGCATTATTTAAGATAAAAACAGCAATACAATATGGCCAAGAAACACGAGGACATAGAACTTGAAATCGAAGAAACGCAGGAAGAACCTTTGCGCGACGACTTAGAGGAGCAAGAGGCAGCCGAAGAAACGGAGGAACAGGAAGAGCAGGAGGAAGCCGGTCCGGAGGAAGAAACCGTCCTGTCCGCCCGCGAGCAGCGCAAGGCAACCATTCGCGCCCTGCAAGACGACACCGGCTCGGAGCACGTGAATATATCGCTGCGCACCATTCTCGGCGGCGACCTGCTGGCCGGCAAATGGTTCAGACGGCAGATTTGGCTCATTGTACTCATTGCGTTCTACATCATTATCTATGTGAGCAACCGCTACGCCTGCCAGCAAGAAATGATTGAGAGCACGCGCCTCGCCGACACGTTGCTCGACCGCCGCTACAAGGCACTCACCAGCAGCAGCCAGTTGAAAGAAATGACGCGCCGCAGCAAGGTGGAAGAGAATCTCGAAGACTCAACTTTGCACACGCCCACAGAACCTTTGTACAACCTTAAAATAGAAGAAGAATGAATTTCCCTGCCAAAAAGATTTTGCCCCGCTACATCGTTATTTTCTTCCTTTTCACCGTGGCAGGGATTGCCATCATGGCTCGCGCTGCCTATCTTATCTTCGGTGACAAAGAGTATTGGATGGCCGTAAGCGCACGCTTTAAGAAAGAGAACCAGGAAGTGCCCGCCACGCGCGGCAATATCCTCGCCGCCGGCGGGGAAGTGCTTGCCACGTCGCTGCCGGAATACAAGATATTCATGGACTTCATGACTTGGGAGAAAGACCCCAAGCGCAAAGCCAGGGCGCAGTTTGTGCGCGACTCGCTGCTCGAAGACAAGATGGACAGCATCTGCAACGGCATGCACGCCATTTTTCCCGACATCGACCCCGCCAAACTCCGCGCCCACCTGCTCAAGGGACGCAAGAAAAAGAGCCACCACTGGCCGATCTATCACAAGCGCATCACTTATCTGCAATACAAGCAGGTGAAGGCATTGCCCCTCTTCAAGATGTCGGCCAATTCGGGCGGCTTCCACTGCGATGAAATCAAGCTGCGCAAAAATCCCTACGGCGAACTGGCGCGGCGCACCGTCGGCCTGTTCACTTACAAGGGCGAGGAAGAAGTGCTCACGGGTCTGGAACTCGCTTTCGACTCCGTGCTGCGCGGCAAGCCCGGTTCAGCGCACCGACAAAAGGTGCTGAGCCGCTACCTCACCATCGTAGACCAGCCGGCTGAGGACGGACTGGACATTCAGACCACGATTGACGTGAACTTTCAGGACATCTGCGAGAAAGCCCTCAACGACAAGCTCGTGGAAGTCGGTGCCAATCAGGGCCTTTGCATTCTCATGGAAGTGCAGACGGGCGACGTGAAAGCCATCACCAGTATGCGCCGCGTTGGAGACGGAGTTTATAAAGAGATGGACGTAGATGCCGTGAAGAACCTGCTCGAACCCGGCTCCGTGTTCAAGCCCGTGTCGTTCCTCGTAGCCATGAACGACGGATATATAGATATGAACGACTGGGTAGATACCGGCTGCGGCATCCGACCTATGTACGGGCGCAACATGAAAGACCACAACCATCGCTCGGGCGGCTACGGAGTGCTCACCGTGCCGCAGATTTTGCAGAAGTCATCGAACATCGGCGTGAGCGTATTAATAGATAAGCACTACCACAACCAGCCCGAGAAGTTCGTGGACGGCGTTTACAGCACGGGCATTGCCGAAGACCTCCACCTGCCCATTCCCGGCTATGCCAAACCGCGCATACGCCGTCCGCTACCCGACGGCAGCAACTGGTCGAAGACCGCGCTGCCCTGGATGAGCATAGGCTACGAAACGCAAATTCCGCCCATTTCAACGCTTAATTTCTACAACGGCATCGCCAACAACGGCAAGATGCTCCAGCCCCGCTTCGTAAAGGCCATTCTCAAAAACGGCGAGGTCGTCAAGGAGTTTCCTGTAAAGGTGATCCGCGAGCAAATGGCCAGCCCCGAGGCTGTGAAGAAGATGCAGATCTGCTTGGAGCAGGTGGTAAGCATTGGCTTGGGCAAGAAAGCCGGCAGCAAGCAGTTCCACTCTTCTGGTAAGACCGGCACGGCGCAGATTTGGACAAAAAGCGGCTTTTCAACGGAATATCTCATCTCGTTCGCAGGCTATTTCCCCTCGGAGAATCCTAAATATTCCTGCATCGTATGTATGCGTAAGACCGCCCCGGCTTCGGGCGGCGGCATGTGCGGCCCCGTGTTCCGCCGCGTGTCGGAAACCGTGATGGCGCAGCAGCGCAACAACACTTACGACAAGGCGCGCGACACGGTGCATGTGCTTACGCCGAAAGTGGCGGCGGGCGACCTGCACCGCGCCAAGGCATTGGCAGACGACCTCAAAGTGGGCGTTAGCAGCAGCGTACCCGAAAGCGGCAGCGCGTGGGGCAGTTGCGAGAGCGGCAGCGGCGCGTTGGCATTGCACACAGAAACTCCGGCGGCCGCTGACCGTATGCCCGACCTTACCGGTTACGGACTGCGCGATGCCGTGTTCCGCATGGAGAAGATGGGCGTACGCGTTACGGCCAGCGGTTCGGGACGCGTGAAGAAGCAGAGCATTGCCGCAGGAAAGGCGGTAGAGCGTGGCGCAACGGTGGCACTCACCCTTGCCAACGACGAGGCTGCGCCGCAAGTGGAAAAACCGGAACCTAAGCCCGAACAGAAAGAAGAGGGCACGCAACCCGAGGCTTCCGCCACGCAGCCCGAAACGCCTCAGAAACCTGAGCCGAAAAAGCAGCAATAAGACACAATATATTATAGGTACTATAAAATCTATAATGCGTTGGTTGAATTGAAATTAATATGATAAAGGTATTAACTGCCTGGAAGGCAGTACGGAGCGAAGCGACGGTAACCGGGGACGAAGTCCTCGGAAGAGGCAATTGCAATGGTCCTGCCTGGAAGGCAGTACGCCTGTGGAAATGTTTAGAGTAAATATCCTGTGGCGTAGTGCCTTCCAGGCACATCGTTCTTGTCACGCTTTTCCGAGGACTTCGTCCCCGGTTACCAAAAAGCTACGCTTTTGTAGTGCCTTCCAGGCACTTAACACATTCAACCAATGCGTAAATCTAAGGCCTCTATACATCAAAATATCTCAACGATGAAATTATCTGAAATCCTTGCGAAAGCAAATGCCGCAGAGGTGCGCGGCAATTTGGAACTCGACATTACGGGCGTGCAGATAGACTCGCGCCAAGTGCAGCCGGGCAATCTCTTCGTCGCCGTTAAAGGCACGCAAGCCGACGGCCATGCCTTTATACCCAAAGCCATAGAAAACGGCGCGGCGGCCGTATTACAAAGTGACCCACTGCCGCAGGACGCGCCCGAAGGCGTGACCTTTGTGCGCGTGGCCGACACGGAGGAAGCCGTGGGACGCGTGGCAACTGCCTTCTACGGCGACCCGACAAGCCGTCTGAAACTCGTGGGCGTGACGGGCACCAACGGCAAAACCACCATCGCCACCCTGCTCTACCACCTCTTCCGCAACCTCGGGTACAAGTGCGGCCTTTGCTCCACCGTGTGCAACTACATTGACGGTCGCGAAGTGCCTACGGAGCACACCACGCCCGACCCCATTACCCTGAACCGCCTTTTGGGCGAAATGGCCGCAGCCGGCTGCGAGTATGCCTTTATGGAATGCAGCTCGCACGCCATTCATCAGAAACGCATCGGCGGCTTGAAATTCGCCGGCGGCATCTTCACCAACCTCTCCCGCGACCACCTCGATTATCACAAGACCTTTGAGAACTACCGTGACGCGAAAAAGGCATTCTTCGATAATCTCGGCGCAGACGCCTTTGCCATTACCAATGCCGACGACAAGAACGGCGGCGTGATGGTGCAGAACACGGCAGCCGCCGTGCGCACCTATTCCACGCGCAGTGCGGCAGACTACAAAGGACGCATTCTGGAAGAAAGCATCGAAGGCATGCTGCTCGACATCGACGGCACAGAGGTAAGCGTGCATTTCGTAGGCCGCTTCAACGTTTCCAATCTCTTGGGCGTTTACGGCGCGGCCTTGATGCTCGGTGTGGAGAAGAACGAAGTGCTCCGCCAACTCTCGCTGCTCCACCCCGTGAACGGGCGTTTCGAGGCAATCCGCTCGCCGAAAGGTTTCAGCGCGATTGTGGACTATGCCCACACGCCCGACGCTTTGGTAAATGTGCTGACGGCAATCAACGACATACGCCGTGGCGGCCGCATCATCACGGTGTGCGGCGCAGGCGGCAACCGTGACAAAGGCAAGCGTCCCATCATGGCGCGCGAGGCAGCGGAGCGGAGCGACCGCGTGGTCATCACCAGCGACAACCCCCGCTTTGAAGAGCCGGAGGCAATCATTGCCGACATGATGGCAGGCGTTCCCGAAGAGTTGCGCCCGAAGGTGCTCTGCATCACCGACCGCCGCGAGGCCATTCGCGCCGCAGCCATGATGGCGGAGAAGGGCGACATTATCCTCGTGGCAGGCAAAGGGCACGAGCCTTATCAGGACGTGAAAGGCGTGAAGCACCATTTCGACGACCACGAAGAGATCCGCAAGGCTTTCGGCATATAATACATTCTATTAATCTATAACCGGGCGTATGCGATACGCCCCTACGATTATGCTCTACTACTTCTTTCGCTTTCTCGAACAGTTCGGCGTGCCCGGTTCCGGGCTTTGGAGCTACATCTCCTTCCGCTCGCTGCTGGCGCTGATTCTTGCGCTCGTGATTTCCGCGTGGTTCGGCGAATATTTCATCAAATGGATGAAGCGGCACAACATCAGCGAGGTGCAGCGCGATGCCAGCATCGACCCCTTCGGCGTGCAGAAAATCAATGTGCCCTCCATGGGCGGCATCATTATCATCGTGGCCATCCTCGTGCCCTGCCTGCTGCTCGGCCGCCTGCGCAATATTTATATGATATTGATGCTCGTGACAACCGTGTGGCTCGGGCTGCTCGGCTTCCTCGACGACTATATCAAAAATTATAAGAAGAACAAGGACGGACTGCCCGGCCGCTACAAAATAGTGGGGCAGGTGCTGCTCGGCCTCTTCGTGGGGCTGACGCTGTATCTCAGTCCCGACGCCACCATTCGCGAGAACATCGAGATGCGCACAGAGAGCGGCGTGACCGCCGTGGTGCATAAGAGCGAAGCGGTGAAATCAACGAAAACAACCATTCCGTTTGTCAAAAACAACAACTTAGACTACTCAGAGTTGTTCTCTTTCCTCGGCGAGCATAAGACGAAGGCGGGCTGGATATTCTTCGTATTCGTCACCATCTTCGTCATCACGGCCGTGTCGAACGGCGCGAACCTCAACGACGGCATGGACGGCATGGCGGCTGGCAACTCGGCCATTATCTGCATCGCGCTTGGCATCCTTGCCTACGTGTCGAGCCACATAGAGTTTGCCGGCTACCTTAATATAATGTACGTGCCCGGCTCGCAGGAACTCGTTATCTTCATCTGCGCCATGGTGGGTGCGCTCATCGGTTTCCTGTGGTACAACGCCTTTCCCGCGCAAATCTTTATGGGCGACACGGGCTCGCTGACCATCGGCGGCATCATCGCCGTGCTGGCTATCATCATACACAAGGAGTTGCTTATCCCCATTCTCTGCGGCATTTTCCTCGTGGAAAGCCTGAGCGTGATACTGCAAGTGGAATATTTCAAGTTTTGGAAAAAGAAAGGCGAAAAGCGCCGCATCTTCAAGCGCACGCCCATTCACGACAACTTCCGCGTGCTGCCCGCGCAGCTCGACCCCGAGTGTCGCTATATGTTCGGCAAATGGCCGCACGGCGCGTGGCACGAATCAAAAATCACCATCCGCTTCTGGATTACCACAATCCTCTTGGCGGCATTGACCATTATAACATTGAAGATAAGATAAAACACTTTCATTATGCGACTTGTAGCACTTGGAGCAGGCGAGAGCGGCGTGGGCGCAGCCGTACTCGCAAAGAAAGAAGGCTATGACGTTTTTGTGTCGGACGCAGGAACGATTAGCGAAAAATACCGCACCCTCCTCACGCAGCACAATATTCCCTTTGAAGACGGCGGGCACACCGAGAACCTCGTGCTCAACGCCGATGAAATCGTGAAAAGTCCCGGCATTCCCGAAGACGCGCCCATGGTAAAGGCGGTGCGCGGGAAGGGCATTCCCGTTATCTCGGAAATAGAATTTGCCGCACGCTATACCGATGCGAAGATGATTTGCATCACTGGCAGCAACGGCAAGACCACCACCACTTCGTGGATATTCCATATCATGAGGAAGGCAGGCATCGACGTAGGGCTTGCCGGCAACATCGGCCGCAGCCTTGCCCTGCAAGTGGCAGAAGACCCGCACGCCTGCTACGTCATAGAACTTTCGTCGTTCCAACTGGACGATATGTTCGACTTCCGCGCAGACATCGCCGTGCTGCTCAATATCACGCCCGACCACCTCGACCGCTACAACTTCGAGTTGCAAAACTACGTGGACTCTAAGATGCGCATCACGCGCAACCAGCGCACGTCCGACAGCTTCATTTATTGGCAAGACGATGACCACGTGCCCGAAGAACTGCGCCGCCACCCGATAGGCGGCACGCCGCTGCCGTTCAGCGATGCGCCCGAGAGCGGCAGCAAAGGCTTTATTCAAGACGGCGTTTTGCGCCTTTCGGCACCTGCGGACTTTGAGATGCCTGTTGCCGACATCTCGCTCATCGGCCGCCACAACCTGCGCAACGCAATGGCAACGGCAATGGCTTGCCTCGCTGCCGGAGTGCCGGCAAGCACCGTGCGCGAAGGTTTGGCAGACTTCCCCGGCGTGCCCCACCGCCTCGAAAAGGTGTGCACCGTGGGCGGCGCATTATTCATCAATGACTCCAAAGCCACCAACGTAGACGCTTGCCGCGTGGCCCTCGAAGCGGTCACCGCGCCCGTCGTCCTCATTCTCGGCGGCAAGGACAAGGGCAACGACTACTCTGCCATTATGGATTTGGTGAAAGAAAAATGCAAGGCACTCGTGTACCTCGGAGCAGACAACAGCAAGTTGCAGACAGTGTTCAAGGACTGCGGACTGCCCATCTGCGACACCGACAGCATCAGCCGCTGCGTCTTTGCCTGCTGCGCCCTATCCCGTCCCGGCGACACCGTGCTGCTCAGTCCCTGCTGCGCAAGCTTCGACCTCTTCAACGGCATGGCGGAGCGCGGCAACCTGTTCAAGGAATGGGCGCACCGCATGAAGCAAATAGTTGATGCCTGACCATACAATAGATAATAATAGACACTATACTTGTTGGTTGAATTTGAAACTTTATGGTAAAGGTATTAACTGCCTGGAAGGCAGTACGGAGCGAAGCGACGATAACCGGGCACGAAGTGCTCGGTGGAGGCAAATGTTATGGTACTGCCTGGAAGGCAGTACGCCTGTGGCAATGTATAAAGAGCATGTCCTGTGGCGTAGTGCCTTCCAGGCACATCGTCCTCGCCACGCCTATCCGAGGACTTCGTCCCCGGTTACCAAAAAGCTAAGCTTTTGTAGTGCCTTCCAGGCACTTAGCTCACAATTCGACCAACAAGTGACACCATAGATTTCTTTATCCTCTATACCCCCTTTGCACCGATATGCAGAAACTCACATCGATTTTCCAAGGCGACCGCGTCATTTGGATTATTTATTTCTTCCTCTGCCTTATTTCCCTGATAGAGGTATTTAGTGCCGGCAGCACGCTGGCTTATAAGTCGGGGACGTTTTGGGCACCGCTTTTGAAGCAGGCGGCGTTTCTTGCCGGCGGCACCGTGGTGGTGCTCGCCATTCACGCCGTGCCTTGCCGCCACTTCCGTCCCTTGCCGCTGCTGCTCTATCCAGTTTCGCTGCTCTTATTGTTCATTACGCTTTTCGGCGGCAAGACCAACGAAGCAGCGCGCTGGATTAACCTCGGCTTTGTGCAGTTTCAGCCTTCCGAAATCGCCAAAGGCACGCTCATCATCACCGTTGCGCTTATCCTCTCCGTGCAGCAAACTGAAAAAGGCACGGATCCGAAAGCCTTCAAGGTAATCCTAATTCTCGCAGGCTTGGTTTGCGGGTTGATTTTACCCGAAAACTTCTCCACCGCCGCACTGCTCTTCGGCGTTGTGGTGCTGATGATGTTCATCGGCCGCGTACCTTACAAGCAACTTGGCAAACTCTTTGGCTCGCTGGCGCTGGTCGTGGGACTGGTGGTTGCCGTCGTTGCCGTCACGCCCGACGACAGCCCGCTTTACGAACTTCCCGGCGTGGGGCGCATGCACACCTGGAAAAACCGCATCGTGCGCCACGGCGCGGACGAACGCCCCGCTCCCGAAAAATACGACATTGACAAAGACGGGCAAATAGCCCACGCCAACATAGCTATCGTGTCGAGCAACGGCATCGGCAAAATGCCCGGCAACTCCGTAGAGCGCGACTTTCTCAGCCAGGCCTACTCCGACTTTATCTTTGCCATCATCATCGAGGAAATGGGGCTTTGGGGCGCGTTTATTGTCATGGCGCTCTATTTAATATTATTGTTCCGAGCGAGCATCATTGCCGGGCGGTGTGAGCGCAACTTCCCCGCCTTTCTTGTGATGGGGCTTGCGTTGCTCCTCGTTTCGCAAGCCTTCCTCAACATGCTCGTAGCCGTCGGTCTCTTCCCCGTCACAGGCCAGCCTTTGCCGCTCATTAGCCGAGGCGGCACGTCCACCCTCATCACCTGCGCCTATTTCGGCATGATGCTTAGCGTCAGCCGCTATTCGCGCCAGAGCGAGCAGCCTGTCGACCCCGCACAAGTCAATACGGCAATCAGCGCGTAATTAATTTTATCTCCGAAAGCATTTCCGCTTTCGGAGATTTTTGTTTATTTTGTAAAGTCTGGTTTTCATTTTCGGGGGGGGGGTATTTTAATAATTGTTGCAGAAGGCTTACTTTTATCTATTTCTATGTTCTTCTTTATGTAAAAAAGTCAGATATTTGCCAAAGCAAGCAATCAACAGACTTTTGTAATGCACATTGGCAACCTTATTCGTCAGACCTTAAAGGAGCGCGGCTATACGGTGGTATGGTTTGCGGCGCAGTTGGCATATACCCGCGTCA
>JBJEAH010000126.1:0-10493 GCA_051868815.1 Alloprevotella sp. | reverse complement strand
CCCTGCGATTTCTTTTTTTCGGTCATGTCAAGTCGGCTTGTTTCGGATGGTTACGGGGCATCGCCCCGGGGACGGCGTATTCCGCGATTTATACAATCGGCATTTTTGCGTCACGCAAAAATGCCACGCGCTTTGAGCGCGTAAGTACAAAACGCTCGCAACCCAAGTATAATATTGATGCTTACATCCCGCCCGCCCTCAATCCACGCAAGCACTCCTCCCGTTTTCTACTCACCTTCCCCGCATACCGTCCACATTTTCGCCAAGATAAATATCCCTGTCTGCGCAGACAATTTTCTTTTCATATATGACCCTTTTCATTTATCATGAGAAAAAGTTTGTTACAAACTTTGTAATACGTGTTACAAACTTTCTAACACATGTTACAAACTTTGTAATATGCGTTACAAACTTTGTAACAAAGAATTTCTTATAGGATAGTGAAAACTTTCAAGCAGTAAGGAGAAAAATGCTACGCGGAAATAATTATTATCTCCTTGATGCCCGCTCCCCTCAAATTTCATATTTACGTAAAGAAGGAGAGTGTTGCTTCTACCTGTAATTATCGTACTTGTAAATCGGTTCTATACATTGCTCACCTACCTACAAAATAAATTTCTGTCCGGGCAATAATTTCCTATTTGTTACAAAATTGTTTCCATCTGCACGTAATTACCCGCTTGATGCTGTTTGATATTTCGTAATTACCCGAAATTGCTTTCAATTTGTTATTCTCGAAATGCCTTTTCAAAAGGGTATAAGATAAAAAAACGCGTTTCTATATGTTAAGTTCCAATAATTTTTACGATATTTGCGTATCAAAGCATAACTGAAACCGACTATGGAGTTTACAGCCAAACAAATAGCAACTTATTTAGGTGGAGAAATCATCGGCGATGAGAACGCCGTTGTCAGTACATTTGCAAAAATCGAAGAAGGAGTGCATGGCGCGTTGTCATTCCTTGCCAACATGCACTATGCGCATTATATATACGACACTAAGTCGAGCATCGTGCTCGTAAACCGCGACTTCGTGCCCGAACGGGAGGTTAAAGCCACGCTTATCCGCGTGGACAACGCCTATGAGTGCATCGCCAAACTGCTATCCCTCTATCAGCAGGCACAGGGCAGGCGCACGGGCGTACACCCCCTCGCTTGCATTTCGCCGACCGCCACGGTGGGCGAAGACTGCTACGTAGGGCCGTTTGCCTATATCGGTGATAATGTGAGCGTTGGCAAAGGTTGTCAGATTTATTCCGGCGCAGTCATAGAAAAAGGTGCAAGTCTCGGTGAGGATTGCAGGATTTATCCCCACGCCTCCGTGTACTACGGTTGCAAGCTCGGCAACCGCGTAACGCTCCACTCCGGCGCGGTAATCGGAGCAGACGGCTTCGGCTTTGCCCCCACGCCGGACGGTTATGAGAAAATCCCTCAAATCGGCATCGTGACCATTGAGGACGATGTGGAAATCGGGGCCAATACCTGCGTGGATCGCTCCACGATGGGCAGCACCTATGTGCGCCGGGGCGTGAAGCTCGATAACCTTGTGCAGATTGCCCACAACTGCGAGGTGGGCGAGAACACCGTGATGTCTGCCCAGGTCGGCGTGGCCGGTTCTGCCAAGATCGGCAGTTGGTGCATGTTTGGCGGACAAGTTGGCGTGGCAGGGCATATCCGCATAGCCGACAAAACGCAGTGCGGAGCGCAGGCAGGCATTGCCGGCACGGTCAAGAAACCCGGTGCCACCATTCAGGGCTCGCCCGCCATCGACTTCCGCAACTTTGCCCGCAGTTCCGCCGCCTTCAAGCGCCTGCCAGACATGGCGCTCGAACTGCGCCAGTTGCAGGCAGAGGTGGAAGAACTCAAGAAGCAACTGGGAAAGTGAAATAGTAATCGATTGTCGATGCGTCCCCTGAAAGGGGGAGATTAATCAGCGTAGGGGCTTGCCCCTACGGATGGCATTGGCAGCCCGATTGCCCCTGTAAGGGGCTAATAATTATAAAGGCCTAAGAGTTATAAGCCCCTTACAGGGGCAATCGATTGGAGCCTTCGTTACCCAGGGGCAAGCCCCTTTGCTATTTTATTAAGCCCTTTCAGGGCATTCAGACATTTTGATTGACAATAATATAAATAATTACCTCGTCTCTAAACCAACCAAAGAATATGTTCAAACAAAAAACACTGGGTGGGAGTTTCTCCCTTTTCGGAAAAGGCTTGCACACAGGTCTGAACCTCACCGTTACCTTCAACCCCGCCCCTGAAAACCACGGATATAAGATACAGCGCATTGACTTGGAAGGCGAACCCATTATCGATGCCATTGCCGAAAACGTGATAGATACCTCGCGCGGCACCGTTGTGGCGCGTGGCGACGCGCGTTGCAGCACCATCGAACACGGTATGGCAGCCCTCTACGCCATGGGCATTGACAACTGCCTCATACAGGTCAACGGTCCGGAATTTCCTATTCTCGACGGCAGTGCCAAGCTGTATGTCGAGAATATCCGCCGCGTAGGCATCGTGGTGCAGAATGCCCCCAAGGATTTCTACGTCATCAAGAAAAAAATCGAGTTCCGCGACGAAGAAACCGGCTCGTCCATCATCATTCTCCCCGATGAGCAGTTCTCCATCACGGCGATGATCTCCTTCGACTCGCAGTTCATCAACAGCCAGTTTGCCACGCTCGACAATATGGAGGATTTTGCCGAGGAAATCGCCAACGCCCGCACCTTCGTCTTTGTGCGAGAGATTGAGCCGTTGCTCAAAGCCGGGCTGATCAAGGGCGGCGACCTCGACAACGCCATTGTTATCTACGAAAGGCAGATTTCGCAAGAAAGCCTCGACCAGCTTGCCGACCACATGCACGTGGAGCATAAAGATGCCACGAAACTCGGCTATCTCAACGACCAGCCCCTCGTGTGGCAGAACGAGCCGGCCCGCCACAAGCTGCTCGACATCATCGGCGACATGGCACTTATAGGCCGCCCCATCAAGGGACGCATCATTGCCACCCGTCCGGGACATACCATAAATAACAAGTTCGCCCGCCAGATGCGCCGCGAAATACGCAAGCACGAAATCCAGGCCCCCAACTACGACCCGTGCGAAGAGCCGCTGATGGACATCAACCGCATACGCGAATTGTTGCCCCACCGCTATCCCATGCAGTTGGTCGATAAGGTGATAGAGGTAGGCTCCAACTATATCGTGGCGGTCAAGAACGTCACGGGCAACGAGGAGTTCTTCCAGGGCCACTTCCCCGGCGAACCCGTCATGCCCGGCGTGCTGCAGATAGAGGCCATGGCGCAGGCCGGTGGTCTGCTCGTGCTCAATTCCGTAGAAGAGCCGGAGCGGTGGAGCACCTACTTCCTGCGCATCGACAACGTGAAGTTTCGCAAGAAAGTTGTTCCCGGCGACACGCTCCTCTTCAAGGTGGAACTGCTTGCCCCCATACGCCACGGCATCTCCTCCATGCACGGCTTCGTCTTTGTGGGCGAGACCATCGTGATGGAAGCCACTTTCACAGCGCAAATCGTCAAGAACAAATGAACCCCAATATTATAGCACTACATTATGAGCAACATTAGCCCAATGGCATACGTGCACCCCGAAGCCGTTATTGGCGAGGGCTGTGAAATCGGACCATTCTGCTACATCGACAAAAACGTCGTGATAGGCACAGGCAACCGCCTCATGAACAGCGTCACCCTTCTGGGCGGCACGCGCATGGGCAACGGAAACCTCGTGTTCCCCGGCGCAGTGATCGGTGCTATTCCTCAGGACTTGAAATTCAAGGGAGAAGAAACTACCGCCGAAATCGGCGACAACAATACCATTCGCGAGAACGTGACCATCAATCGCGGTACGGCCGCCAAAGGCAAGACCGTGGTCGGCTCCAACAACCTCCTCATGGAGGGCATGCACGTGGCGCACGACGTGGTGATGGGCAATGGCTGCATCGTGGGCAACGCCACGAAGATTGCCGGCGAGGTGGAAATCGACGACTTCGCCATCGTCAGTGCCGCCGTGCTCATTCACCAGTTCTGCCGCATCGGCAGCTACGTCATGGTGGGCGGAGGCACGCGCACGGGGCAGGATGTTCCGCCCTACACGATGGCGGCCCGCGAGCCGGTGGCCTATTGCGGCCTGAACATTGTGGGGCTGCGCCGCCGTGGTTTCACGCCCGAGCAAATCGAAATTATCCACAACGTCTACCGCATCATCTACCAGCGCGGCAAACTGCGTGAAGAATGCCTGCAACAGGTGCGCGACGAAGTGCCTATGACCCCCGAAGTGCAATATATTCTCGACTTTATCGCCGCTTCAAAGCGCGGCATCATTAAACCCTTATCATAATTAAATAGATGCTCTACCGCATAAAATTCATCTCCGACGAAGTGGACGGTTTCGTCCGCGAAATACAGATTGACAGCGATGCCACGTTCCTCGACCTCAGCCGTGCGATACTCAAGTCCTGCAACTATCCTGACGACCAAATGACCTCGTTCTACCTCTGCAACGAAGAGTGGGAGCGCCACGAGCAGGTGACGCGCGAGGATATGGGCGCAGGCAGTGTGGACGAAGATATCTACGTCATGGCCGACACCCGCCTCTCCGAACTCATTGAGGGCGAGGAGCAACGCCTTGAATACGTGTTCGACCCCTTTGCCGACCGCTGCTTCTATCTCGACGTGAAAGAAGAAATCCCCGGCAAGCACCTCGACGAACCCGTCATCACGCGCAGCAAGGGCGATGCGCCTAGGCAGATTGAAGAGCTTGACCTCGACCTTGAAGCCCCCGCAGCAGTGAAGAAAGGCGCGGCGGCTGCCGACGATGATTTCGACGACACGAATTTCTATGGCGATGCCTCTTTCGACAGCGAAGACTTCGATCCCGAAGGCTTCGAGTTCAGCGAAGGCCAGCCTTACTAATAACCCCATTGCCACCCACCCGCACGCCGCACACCTCACTCCGAGTGTGCGGCTTTTTATAAGCCGCCCCTCCCGGTTGCCCCGGCTTTTCCCGTTTCCCCTCCCGGATTATCCGGCTCATCCGGCATATCCGGAACTTCCGGCCTAATTATTTCCCCATGCCCACGCTCATCGTCCTCACCGGCCCCACAGCCTCCGGCAAGACTGCCGCCGCCCTGCAACTTGCCGAGCACTTCCATGCGCCCATTCTCAACGCCGACTCGCGCCAAATCTACCGCGACATACCCATTGGCACTGCCGCCCCCACGGCGGAGGAGCAAGCCCGCGTGCCTCACTATTTCGTGGGGACGCTCGCCCTCGACGACTATTATAGTGCCGCGCGTTACGAGGCAGAGGTCATGGCTTTGCTGCCGCGCCTCTTTGCAGAGCGCGACGTAGTGGTGATGTCGGGTGGCTCGATGATGTATATCGATGCCGTGTGCAACGGCATCGACGACATTCCCACCATTTCCGAAGAGACGCGCACCATGATGCGCACCCGTTATGAGCAGGAAGGGCTCGAACCCTTGCTGGCAGAGCTGCGCTTGGCCGACCCCGAATATTACGCCCAGTGCGACCGCCGCAACTGTCGGCGCATCATACACGCCTTGGAGGTCATCTACCAGTCCGGCAAACCGTTTAGCAGTTTCAGGCGCGGTGAGGTGCGCGAGCGTCCCTTCCGCATCATCAAGATAGGTTTGCAGCGTCCCCGCCCCGAACTCTTTGCCCGCATCAACGCCCGCGTGGGGCAGATGATGGAGCTGGGCTGGCTGGACGAGGTGCGGCGCGTCATGCCCTATCGCCATTGCAACGCCCTGAACACCGTGGGCTACAAAGAACTGTTCCAAGTGCTCGACGGCGCATGGCCGCTCGACTTCGCCCTTGCCCGCATAGCCAAGAACACCCGTGTCTATGCCAAGAAGCAAATCACCTGGTTTGCCAAAGACCCCGCCATTCATTGGCTCGATGCCGCCCGCCTCGCCGCCGTCATCGATTTTTGCGAGCACATGATAAGAGAAAATAATTAAGGAAAAGCGTCGGTGCAATCATGTTTGCAATTATGTGTGGCAATATGTTTGCGATTATGTCAGGCAATATTTCTGAAATTATGTGCGCTATAAGGTGTGAGATTATGTGTTAAGTGCCTGGAAGGCACTACAGAGCGAAGCGATAGTAACCGAGGACGATGTGCCTGGAATTTTCGTGCAAGCGAGCGCAAAGCCGAACTTGTTCGGCCTATGCCGAGTGCCGCCGAAAATCTCGTAGAAGAGGCACTACGCCATAGGACAGGCTTTTTTTCTCTTTCCCCAATACTTTTCCTAAATTTTTTGCACAATTATTTGCTTTCCATATAAGAAATGCGTATTTTTGCAGGGATAAATCTTAAATTCATTAACCAATTAATCATTTTCAATCAACCAAATTTATTAACCCTGCGAAACTTGTTTTGTGTGGCTTAAAGCTGCATCGGCCTCATGATAAATAGTATGGAGGCCAATACATAACCACTTGGACTTTGTCCTTGTTTCTCGCCGAACGAATCCGCCAAATTCAATGCTATGAGAGCAAGCGACGAAGGTTCACGTCCTAAGTGGGCGTGAACTGTTCGTGCTTTTCTATAGTAAAGGCTCTTGGCGGAGCCCGTTTGGCGGAAAAGTTCACAGAACAGTTCCGCCCATTTTTTTATTTATCATGAAAAGGCTTGTACTTTCTCTTTTCGCGCTCGTATGCGCAATCGTAAGCTTTGCACAAAATTCTTTGTTGGCTACATTAAGCCACGAGGGTAACGTAACCACCTTTTACGGTGCATCTGCATTGAGAGATGCGCATGATGTTGCGGTGCATGGCGATGTTATCACCCTTTCTTCCGGCTCTTTCAATCCTGTGAACATCACCAAAGCCGTCACACTGCGCGGAGCAGGCATGGCGGTAGACAGCGTGCACAACATTCTGCCCACAATCATTTCTGGCGATTTTACCATTAGCATTCCCGACTCCGTAACCCAACGCTTTACCTTGGAAGGCATTTATCATAACCATACGATAAAATACATTAATCTTAATAATGCTATGTTTGTGAAATGCAGGTTGAATGATATTGATAGCTATAGTCATTCCTCAGGCTGTAAATTAAAAAACGCAACCTTTACAAATTGCAGATTTGGATACAGACTTTGTTTATCGTCTGACTGCTCCGCCAGTTGCATCAACAGCATTATTCAAGACCCTCAGGGCGCAAATCTTGATTTTAGAAATTGCGTAATTTATTCGAATAACTCCACTTGTGGCGCTTCTGCTGTTACTAATTCTATGCTATCAAATTGCATCATATATGGCTTAGGCAATAATTATAATACTAGTTTCCCGAAAAGTACAACTGCATATAATTGTGTAGAAGTGAATAATTTTCTAAATAGTCCCACTTTCAAGAACATTCCGAACAATACCAATAAGTATGCCACCTGCGATGCTGTATTCAAGACATATAAGGGAGCACGAATGGGAGTATCAGATAATGAAACTTTTGAACTGACTGAAACGGCAAAAGCCACGTATCTCGGTACCGACGGAACAGAAGTCGGCATTTATGGCGGTATGCTGCCGTTTGACACCACGCCAAGCAATCCCCGGATAACGAAGTGCAACGTGGCTGCCAAGTCCACAGCCGACGGCAAGTTAAGCGTAGACATTGAAGTGAAAGCAGCAGAATGAGCCATTGAGAAAGGAGGCTATGATGCTTAGAAAGTTATTATGGACGTTGGCATTGTGCTGCCTGCCATGGACGGCACGCGGACAAGCCTCGTCCACCTTCGATTACCGCTATTGGTTCGACAACGACGATGCCAACGTCCGCGCGGCTACCGCCAGCGGCGAACGCTGGCACATTGATGCCGACCTGAGCGGATTGGACAACACGCTGCACCAATTTTACTTTCAGGTGAAAGATACGGCAGGCGTGTGGAGCAGTCCTGTGATGAGGCTGTTCTTGAAATATGCCCCAGTAGGCTTGAGCAATAACACCTACTACTGGTTCAACACCAATAGTACCGCCCGCACCCCGTTGCCCGCGGCGCAGGGCAAGATGCAGATAGACGTGTCACAACTCATCGACGGCGTTCACGACATTAGCATACAGAACTTTGCCGATGTGTCCAGTCCGTCGAACGGGTACACGGCGCGGTTTCTGAAACAGCCTGTCATGGATCAGCTCGAGGTCGTATATTGGCTGGACAACCAGCAAAACACGCTGCGCGGCGGCAAGTTTGAAAACGGCATCATGATGCTCGACGTAAAGGACTTCGACGACGGCTTCCATGTCCTGTACCTCCAAGCCACGGGTAAGGGCGGGCAGTCCGTTCCCGTTTCGCGCATGTTCATCAAAGTGCCGCAAACCGACGGCATAGAATATATGACCTGCCTCTGCACCGTGGACGGACAGCAGTATAAGCAAGAACGCGTGCCCTCGAGCGGCGGTATCGTGAATTGGGACTTAGACGTTAGCGGCTTGCAGCCGGGCGTGCACCGCCTGCAGGTTCAGGCCATAACGCCGAGCGGCGCGGCATCGAACGTTTACGACGGCATGTTCTTCCGTGCCTGCCGCCCCAGCGAGTTGGCAGCCATGAAGTGCCTGTATAATATCGACGGCAGTGCTTATAAAACCGCCATAGGCAGCTACAACGACGGCTTGTACCACTTCGACTTAGACGTGGCTGCCCTCACCGACGGCCTGCACCGACTCAACTATATGATGGTAGGAGAGGACGGCACGGGCACGCAGGCAAAGAGTACCTTCTTCGTGAAGATCCCCGTAGGCGGCTATGGCATCACGTCCTATAAATATTGGCTGAACAGCAATCAAGAAGAAGCCACGGAGGTGAAGCTGGACAATCGCGCCGCCGTACTGTCGATAGTAGACCTGCTACCCATGCCCACCGCACCGATACGCAGCGAATGTTTCCAATTTGAGGTCGATAAAAACGGCGTGCCCTACGTGTATGCCAAAAACGACCTGCATTTTGAGTTCGCCGATGCCAGCGATCGCGTGGTAGACGCGCACAAGCAATTCGTGGATTACAATGTCAGTCAGGAAGTGACAGACATCACGCCGTTGCTGCCCACGCAGACTTTTGCTCGTCCAGACGAGAATACCATTAAGTGGTTCTCTTTCGAAGCGTTCAAAGGCGATACCATTGCCTTCCGCAGCAGCCAAGCAACATCGTTGCAAGTCTTCTCGCCGACGGGACAGGAAATATATGTTGCCTCGGGCGATAAGTCTGTGAAATATGGCGGTTGCCATACTTGGGAAGACGGCACATATTATTTGGCAGTGCATGATGTTACAGGTTCGCAAGCCAATATAAAGTTGGACTTTATGCATTGTGAAAGATATGCTATTGTTAGCCAAGATGTTTATAAGGTAGGTAATGGCGGGTATAGCACAGTAACATTCCAAGGGAATGGTTTCCAAGAATTGGTCAGTGTGGAACTTGATGACAATGCAGGCCACGTGATACCTGGCGAAATTCAATCAAAGGAAAGTAAAATCCAGACAGTGATAAGATTCGACTTTGCAAATAGTCCTACGGGAATATATAAAGCAACGTTCCGATTTGAAGATGGAGTGAGAACTGTTAATAATTGCTTGACAGTAGAAACGGCCAAGGCTATAACGATTAACGAGCAAGTTAAATATGCAGTACAGTATCTGAAAAGCCGCACAAATGATTACATTATCAATCTTACAAATGAGGGTAATTCTACTGCATATGATGTTCCAATCGTGATTGGTGTATTTACTCCGCAAATGGAAGACCTCAACAAAGTGAAGATAGATGGTTGCGATCTTTACAAACAGCGTAAAAACAATATGCCCGAATTGTTTACACCAGATTTTGAAACCGACATCAAATCGCGTCTGTTCAGTGAGGGCGTTAAATCGTTGTTCCTGAAAGTAGATAGTGTGGATTATGTGGAAGGGCATCCTGCAATGCATCGCGCAACGCTAACCGTAAATCTTCGTCCAAGTACAACCGAAACGTTGAAAGTCAGCATCAATGCAAAGTCTACAGCTTACGTTTATGTATGGTATCCGTATCAATGGGGAAGCCAAAGTAGCGAAGCACCACAAAATATCAATCTTACAAAGACTGTGGTTGATGATGCACGGTGTGGCTTTGCTACGAGGAAACAACAAATGTGCGAAGAGAATGAAATGTTAATTGCCTACGGACAGGAACCTATTTATGATGTGAAAGATTGTCCACCAAAGGCTCCCAATAGAATATGTCCTCCGCCTCCTGGAGGAGGTTCTACCCCAGTCTCTTCTCTTGACCCCAATGACATTTACGGCTATACCTCGGCATCGGGCAGTCGCTTTATGAGCGATAGTATTCAAAATGTAAGCTATCGTATAGAATTTGAAAACGATACGACGTTTGCAACGGCTTCGGCACACATGGTTGAAGTGAAAGATACACTCGATACACGCTATTTCGATTTGGCATCTTATGCTCCGACCGGCAG
>JBJEAH010000125.1:0-10625 GCA_051868815.1 Alloprevotella sp. | reverse complement strand
TGCCGGTTCTATTGTTTAACTTTTAATTTTTCGGTAAAAATTTACCGAAGTATTGCCTATTTAGTTGTTTAGCGAATGATTTTTCGTCCGCCAACGATATAAATGCCCTTGCCCGTGGGTCTGACTACGCGGCGGCCGCTCAAATCGTAGTAAATGCTTGCCTTAGCAGAAGGCGTGTCTTGGCTGTTTGCGCTCACAGAGTGAATACCAGTGGTGACGTTCGTCTCGATGAAATTCCAGATAGATGCGCCGTAGTCTTTTGGCTTCATGATGAGTGAGGCGAAGGCGGAGGGATTGGTGTACCAGCTATATACGCCTGTGGTTTCGACAATGGCAATGCCCGTTGCGCCTTGGTCGGTAGTGAGTTGCGTCAGTGCCCAGGCGTTGCGTGCCGTGGAGGCTTGGCCGTTGCCGTAAAGCGTAGAACCGTCGGCGGCTGAGGTGATGTAGGCATATCCGCCTGTGGCTTTGTTGGCAAGGCGGGCGGTGCCGTCAGCCTGTTTCTCTATGCGCCAGAGCTGTGCGTCGTTGTCCTCAGATAGCGATGCCGGTTCCACTTTGCCAGAAGAGGTGTTGGCTGTTGCGTACTTTTCGGTGAAGTAGGCATTTTGTATGCGATAATAAATGCCCTCGGAAATCGTGTCGAGGAAAGAGGCGCGCGGCATGGCAAGAAACTGGTTGTAGAGGTCGAGGAACGACTGGTAGCAAGTTTCGTCCACCGTGCCTTTCAGTGCCTCGCGGGCAGGGAGAATAATATTTTCAGAAAGGAAATCGAGCGCGGCCTGCGAAGGTTCGCCAGCCTTCTCAGGATTTGCCGTGAGGAGCGTGAGTTCGCACTTATGGCAAAGGCCTTCGAGCCATTCCTTGAAGTCTGTGACCTCTTCGATGCGCCATGTACCAGGATAGCAGAGGGCAGGTTCGTTGTAGGCGTACACAAGTCCCGTGGCGTTCGCATGCAGGCGCTTGACGCTTCCCGTGGCAAGGGCGGAGTAGCCGGCGGTTGCCGAGATGGTGAGGCTGCCTGGGATGTAGCTGTACGTGCCAGAGGGAATGGAGGCGCGGTCGATACGTACGGCTGTGCCCACGCCGTCGGTAAGTTTCACAGCAGCATTGTAGGTAGGCATCGAAATCTTATTGCCGTTCAACTTTGAGGAAAGGAAAAATCCGTTGGTGCCGTTGGGTGTGAACTGCCAAAGTTCTTCCGGTTCGGTCTGCGGCGTGTAGTGGAAACGCACGCCGTCGGCGGCAACGTACATCGTGGAACCGATGTATTGCTTCTTATAATAGGAAGACTGGGAAACGATGCGGTAGGTCTTTCCCTCAACGGGCTGCGTGATGTCGCCAGCCTTATAGTCCGTTATGGCCGTTTGCAGGGCTGTAACCTGTGCATCGCCGGGATTAGCCTTCGCACTTTCGTAAGCATTTTCCAAAGCATCATACAATGTGGCAGAGGGGAAACCCACGCCGCCGCGAATGCTTTGCTTCAAAATACTTTCGGATTCCTCGAGGGTGCGCTCGGCATCGGTCAATTCGGCCGGTTCGAAGTAATGCTTGGCATAGGTATAGCCGAGGGCATCGAAGATGTCATCGTGTGACTGCATGCGGCGGAGGAAGCCCGTCCAGTCCTTCTTGCCGTTTTCAAGCCATGCGATTTCGGAAAGCGCAAGCATACGGGGCAAGAGCTGGTATTCCAGTTCGATGCTGTCGTTGGTGGTTTCGGTCCACAGGTTGCCCTGCACGCCGAGGCAGTAGTCTTCGCGTCCACCAAGCGAAGCAAGCGGGTTGAAGTTGTAGACGGTGGGCAAATTCACTACACGGTCTTCGCTCCAGCCGCCGAAGTAAGGCTCGTCGACCACCGTATTGTTTTTGTCTACTTGCATCATATCGAAATAGAGCGACTGATAGGGCACGACAATGCTTTTCATGCCGTGGTCGGCGGCCGTGGCACTCTTGTCGATGCTGTTCCATGCCATAATTACAGGCTTTGTTTGGTTGGCATCGTTCCAATGGCTCAAAAGTTCGTCCCATACAATGATGTCTTTGCCGTGCTTGTTCTTAAGATAGATGCCAAGTTCCTCAACGAGCCATGACTGCAACTGCTCAACGCCCGTAAGTCCCTCGTCGCTCACGCGCTTGAGGCATTCGGCATTTGTGGCCCATTGCTCCGTGGGGCATTCGTCGCCGCCGATATGGATATACGGGTAGGGGAAGATGCTGGCAATATTGTCCAATACGCATTTGAGGAAATCGATCACCTTGTCGCTGCCCACATTGAGCACATCGTGGGAGATGCCGCCGAGGATACGCACGGAGTAGGTTTTGGTGGAGTCGCAACTGAGGGACGGATAGGCTGTGATGGCTGCCACCATGTGGCCAGGCATATCAATTTCGGGGATGATCTCGATGTGCCGCGCCTTGGCGTAAGCCACAACCTCGCGCAACTGCTCCTGCGAGTACCACATGCCGCGGCCGTATTCCGTGTCATCGTAGAACACTGTGCCGTCGCCGGGATTAGAGAAAGAAGAGGAGCGTATGCTGCCCACTTCTGTAAGCAAGGGATATTCGGGAATCTCCACGCGCCAGCCTTGGTCGTCGGTGAGGTGCCAGTGCAGGCGGTTGAGTTTGTATAGCGACATGATGTCGAGCACGCGCTTCACCTCCTCAACGGAGAAGAAGTGGCGGGCGCAGTCGAGCATGAAGCCGCGATGACCGAGCAGGGGCGCGTCCTGAATGCTGATGAAGGGCAACGCCCATTCCACGCCGGCATTGTCGACGGCCTGCTTGAAAATGGCACGCGGCAAGAGTTGACGCAGCGTGTTCAATCCATAGAAGAAGCCCGTGGATGAGGCGGCGCGGAGGCTGACTCCCTTATCGGTTACTTCGAGCGCATAGCCTTCTGCCGACAACGAGGCATCGGCTATGAGGCATATGTTAGACGCAGGGGCTTGCGCCGTGCTTTGAGTGACATTCAGCGCAATGCCCGAAGCCGCTTTCAGTTGCGCGGCAAAACTTTCGGCATGTGCCTTCGCTTCGTCATCGGGGTATGTAATTGCCGTGAGCGTGCGTACATCGAAAGTGCCGTCCTTCGTCACCTGCATAGAGGCGGGCATGGGAATGAGGGCATATTTGCTTGCACTCTCGTATTCCGTTTTTGAAACGAAGCGAATGGCGTTGTTGGGGTCGCCCACGTCCCAAAGACCCGCGCCTCGGTTGTCAGAAGGGCCGCCCCAAAGGTTAATGGCAAGCGATGTGTTGCCTGCGGGTACTACTTCAAATCCGTCAGAATAGCCTGATGCAGAGCAGGCAACGATTTTGAACAAAGTCTTACCCGTGGGCGCAGCGGCTGCCATCAGTTTGTTTTCCTTGGCACCAGCAGTGGTATAGAGTTTCAGACCGCTTTTGCTGGTAAACTCATAGCCGGTGGTGGCATCGCCCGTCAGTTTGAACCACTCGCTGTCAATGCCCGTGGGTTGATTGACCGTGATTTCACTGCCGGCGGCAGAGGCATTGATAACTTTGCCGCCATTCATAAACTGAATGAAATACCACTCCTCGTTTTCGCCGGTGCTAACCGTAGGTAAAGTTCCCGCCGCCGCATATAGCATCCCAGTGAAGAACGCCAGAAATAAAGATGTAAATTGTTTTTTCATAGGTATATGGATTTTTGGTTTTAATTATTTTTCACGCAACAAACCTTCGATGTCTTGTTCTGAGAGGCCAGTGGCGCGTTGAATATCGGCAACAGGCAAACCCATTACATGCAAATTCCTGACAAATGATTTTTGGGCTTCAGCAATACCTTCTGCGCGTCCTTCTGCGCGTCCTTCTGCACGTCCTTCTGCACGTCCTTCTTCTATGCCTTCCATTTTAGCAGTATCCAGCACATCGTTTTGCACCATAATGTCGTCCATGTGCGAGTCGTAGGCGCGACGGTCTTTGTCGTCCATAGTCATATAGAGCAGGCGTTCGCGTGCTTCGCGCAGACCGGGAGTCGTGGTGTTGTCCTTAATGCGGTTGTTTTTAAGATAGTCGAGCCATTCTTCGAGCGGCGTTTTGGCAACGTCGTTGAACTCGTTGACGCGTATGATGTAATATTCGGGAAATACGCTCTCGGGTGCGCAAAGCATGATTTCGTTTCTCTCTTTCGTGTTGACTTTCAACTGGTCGCCAGTATGCACGCCCGTGAAGACCGTGCGCCCATGATAGAGATAGTCCTTGCCCTGCCCGAGGTCGAAGTACAGGATATTGATAGAATAGACTTTCTTTACATTGTCGTATTTGTCGCCTATCTGGATATGCTCCGTGATGGCTTTCGACACGCCGTAGAGCATGCGTTGCAGGTAATACAACTGGCGTGTGAGCTGCACTTCCACTATGATAATTTCTCCTTTGCTGTTGATAGCCTTGATGTCTACGCGATTGAACTTGTCAGATGCACTCTCTTGGTTGCCTTCACTTTCCAAGATTTCGGATATCGTGATTCTCTCGCCGAGCAAGACGGTTATCAACCCTTCCAAAACGGCGAAGTTCGCCTTGTCGCGCAGCATACGCTTCACGGCCCAGTCGAAACGGATGTATTTATTGTTTACCTCCATTGTTGCTTATTTAATAAAAACTTTCTTGCTCTCTTTGCCTTGCTTGATGATATATACGCCGGGAGCGAGGCCTTTGTCAGATGCTCCTCTCTGTCTGCCGTCGATGGTGTAGACTCTGCGCGGCTGCACGTCTGTGATTGTTCCCGTAGCAGTAATGCCCGTGAGCGAGGGGTCGATGAAACTGAAAGAAATTACGCCGTCGGTTTCAGCAATGTTATAAATGGGTTGCGACAGGCCGCTGCCCGTGTAAACCGTTGTGGAGGGCGTGGTGTCGTCTGTAAGCGAGGTGTTGCCCGTCGTGCCGGGATAGAGATTGGCGGCCACGCGCTGCCAATCGGCAAACTTGAGCGGCGTGTCGTAAATCGTGTTGTCGGCAGGCACTATGTTGAACAAGGCTTTGCCCACGGTGTTGTTCACGGTGTTGGCACTCCAGCGGTTGGCATTGAAAGCCACGTGCCACGCCAGCATGCCTGTGCCCATGAAGCTGGGGAACCATGTGTTGGCCTGACGGTTTTCAAGCAGATAATATTCGTTTTTGTCTGAGGGGTTCTTGATGCAATAGGCCGTAGCACCGAGGTCTTCGCTGCCAAACGGATAGAGCCGCGCGAAAGTTGCCTCCGTGAGCTCCTCCACATTGAGCCACCCCATCACGCTGCGCTCGTAAGCATTGTAGCCGATTGGGGCATAGCCGTCGTAAAGGTATTGCCCGTAGTCCATAATCGACCACACGCAGGGCGTGAGGATTTTTGCGGCATCGGCTGCGCTGCTTCCTGTATAATAGAAGTCGGGAAGGTTGAGTGCGTGTCCGATTTCGTGGATAAAGACCCCCATACCGTCAAACTTCTGGGATTTTACAACAATCGTCCCATCTGATTCTTTGGCGTAGGATTGCAGCATCTCGTTGCCCATGAAATAAGATTTTACATTGATACCTGTCGAGGTGGTGAAGGGGCGATACTTGTTGTAGTGTGCCCAAAGGTAGTCTTCGCAGCCGTCTTCGTAGGCGGAGTGCTCGCCCGGACCGGCATACATCAGGCTGACGAGGGGCAGCGAACCGCCGGTAGCGTATTTTGAGAAATCCACGCCTTGCGCAATGGCTTTTTCCACCACTTCGCTTACAATCTTATAAGCGTTAGGGTCCACAGAACCGCTGCTGCTGTTGGCACCGTAATAGGAATAATTGTTGTCGGTCGTCACACGGGCCACAATGTCAAACTTCGGCGAGAAAAGACCGTTGCTCTGGTCTGTGAAGTAGTCGTTAACAGAGCCTTGGCAAAGGCTTTCGTCCTTATACCCTTTTTCGTTGAAGAAGCGCGACACTTTCTCGTCTGTCGTCGTTTCCATAAACTTGCGGTCGGGAAATTCCACGAGTATTACGGGAATAGTCGGCGTGCCGATGCTGCTCAGCGTGCCGCCTGCCGATTCGCCGTAAGTGCCCAGTCCGTCGCCGCCGCCGATGCTGCGCGAGGCGACATTCTGCTGCGGGACAAATAGGGCAGTGAGGTGCGAGTAGGCTTTTGCAACCGTGCAGTCGGCATTTTTCAGCCATGAGGCTTCTTCCTGACTGCGTTCGCCTGCTTCGTGGGCCAAGAGCGCGGAGGCTTCAAGACCATTGGCGGTGAGCTTAGCGTAGCAAAAACGGCCCATGGCATCCTTTGTCACCACTGTGCCGTCGTTGAGGGTGTAGAAACAGAAGCAATGGTTGCCTTGTTTGGTTACGGTGATGCTTTTCCCGTCGGCTTGCTTCACGGTGATGAGTCGTTGCAACGGACGTGTTGCCTGTGCGGCGAATGTGCCTATGGCAAATGCGATGAGGAGTAAAGTCTTTTTCATTATATATAATATTTTTGTTGCGTCTTATTGTTTGATGCTCACAGTGATAGAGGCTTCGCTCACGGCCGTGACCACGATGGAGGTGCCCGGATCGATGAAGTCACCGGAGGATTTCACTTCTACCTGTTTGCCGTTTATCATGGCGTTGCCCACCAGTGCGAGGCGCGTGAGGGCTTTGCCTTCCTCGCCCACCTTCACAGAGAGTTGCTCGCTGGTGGCGTTGGTCGAATTGATACTGCTTTTCAGAGCCATGCGGTCTATGGCTTTCGACCGCATCACGAGATATAGACTCACGCCGAACAGCAGAACGGCAAGTGCCGCCGCGCCCAGTGCAGGCATCAGTCCGTAGTTGATGTAAATCACAGCCACATCGGCTATGCCGCATATTATGGCCGCGCTGCCTGCCAACCCAAACCCGGGTATGACGAACACTTCGAGCAAACCAAGAAGCAGGGCAAAGAAACTCAATAGAATAATTAGTAAAGTAGTAGACATCTTGTTTTTTGTAAATGATGAATAATGAAAAAACTCAATATGCCGCCCTGTATTTCCCCTCGTCCTTATCTTCGAGCATCGAGAGATAAGAGGCGTAGCGCGAGGGGGCGAGCCTCATGCCTTCTATGGCTTCCAGCACGGCGCAGCCGGGCTCGTGCGTATGCGTGCAGTTGTTGAAGCGGCAGTCGCGGGATAGGGCGAAAATGTCGCGGAAATAATGCGCCACCTCCTCGCGCTCCATGTCAAACGTACCGAAGCCCTTGATGCCCGGCACATCGATGAGCGCGCCGCCGTCCGGAAGTTCGTACAGCTCGCTGAACGTTGTGGTGTGCATGCCTGTGCCGTGCGCCTCGGATATTTCCGCTGTGCGGGCGTTCGCCTCAGGCACGAAATGGTTGAGCAACGTGGATTTGCCCACGCCTGAGTTGCCGGCGAGCAGCGTTGTTCTGCCCTGTAATGCCTCGCCCAGTTTGTCCAGCCCCTTGCCCGTAATGGCAGAGATGACGTGGCTGGGATAGCCTATTCCCGAATAAAGCGCCACCCAATAGTCGCGCGTGGCGCGTTCGTCCTCGCTCCGCAGTTCGTCGTCCTTGTTGAGTGCCAGCACCACCGGCACGCGATAGGCTTCTGCAGAGGCGAGGAAGCGGTCGATGAACGTGGTGCTCGTTTCAGGGCGTGCTACGGTCGCCACCAGCAAGGCCTGGTCGATATTGGCCGCGAGGATATGGCTCTGTTTCGAGAGGTTGGAGGCCTTGCGGATAATGTAGTTGCGGCGGTCGTCGATACCGCATATAAATGCCGTTTCGCTTTCGGCTGCGGTGTTGATGGTCACGCCGTCGCCCACGGCCACGGGATTTGTAGAGCGTATGCCTTTCAGGCGGAAGTTGCCTTTCACCTTGCAGGGCACGCTGAGCCCGTCGTCGGTACGCACTATGTAGTGGCTGCCCGTGTTGCGTATCACGATGCCGTGGAGCATTTTTTGTGTCATCTAAATAATGTGGCATAAGGCGCAAACAATACCTGCGACGAAAAAATCTTTGTTCTCGCCACAAGCATCGTTTGCGCTGCTTCCTTATTGTTGGTTAAGACGTAATCGAGAGGGAACGATCAAACAGTCATGATTTCCTTGTTCTTGGCTGCCAGCAGTTCCTCCACCTTTTTGATCATCTTGTCGTGGATTTTCTGCAAGTCGGCCTCTGCGTCTTTCTCCACGTCCTCCGAAAGACCGTCCTTGATAGCCTTTTTGAGTTTTTCGATGCCGTCGCGGCGAGCGTTGCGAATGGCCACTTTCGACTCTTCTGCCTCCTTGCTGCACTGCTTTGCCAGCTGCTTGCGGCGTTCCTCCGTGAGGGGCGGGATGCCGAGGCGGATAATCTCGCCGTTGTTTTCGGGCATGATGCCGATAGTAGAGTCAATGATGGCCTTTTCAATCACCTTAAACATCGACTTGTCCCACGGCTTGATGGCAATCGTGCGGGCGTCGGGCGTGGTGATGGCTGCCACGTTGTTCACGGGCACCATAGAGCCGTAAGAGTTCACGCGCAGTTCGTCGAGGATATGCACGTTGGCCTTGCCGGCACGTATGTGCGACAGGGTTTCTTCGAGGTGCATCACGCTGAGTTCCATTTTTTCCTCGCATTCGCCGAGGCATTGCTTAACGTCTAACATAATCGTTGTGGTCTTGCTATGTTAAATATGTATTATATGCGATTGCAAAGATAGATATTATTCCCGATTATTCCACACTATCTTATAAGAAACTCTCTTTTTGCGTGAAAGGAAGAGATGAAACATGGTCAGCACAAAACGCAAAAAGAAATAGGCAGAGAACAAACGCCCTCTGCCTAAAAATTGAAAAGAGCCACAACCGTAGTTTAGTCCGCATACAGTCCCACGCGGTTTCCGTCGGGGTCAGCGAATACGGCGAAACAGCCTTTGCCCTGCGCCAAAATCTTGGTTTTGGGAATGACGATTCCGCCGCCTTTCTCCACGGCCTTTTCGAGGGCGGCTTCTATGTCGGGGCAGTTGAAATGAATAAGCACGCCGCCTGAAGAAGGCTGGAAACCAGGTGCTTGGTACACCGCGCCAACCGTTTCGCCGTCCACAGTGAAGCATGCCAACTTCTCTTCCCCGCATTCAAAGATCTGTAATTCCTCGCCCAGCACCGTTTGGTAGAAATCAACAGCCCGTGCAAAGTCGGTGGAGGGAATTTCAAAAAAACTGATTAAAGATTTCATCTGATAAAGTTTTTTTAAGGTGAATAATTCTTCCTGTTTGCGCTAACAGACGGTGCAAAATTACGTTGCTCCTGTGTTCCCTGATAGAAGAATCGCGACAAGCGGGACTTTAAGGGCGATTAAAATAATCGGAATACGGCACGCCCGCCGCCAAATACTCTTTCGGCGTGTAGCCCGTGAGGCATTTGAACTCTTTAATCATGTGCGACTGGTCTGCGAAGCCGCAGGCGGCCGCCGTCTCCGCGAAATTCACCGCCCGAAAATCTTCAATTTTCGGACCGGCGAGTGCAATCGGGTTTACTTGATTTGCCTGGCGCAGCCGAGAATATTGAAACATATAAATGGCGCGTTGCACCTTGATGATGCGCGAGAAATCTTTTGGCGTGAGGCCTACATTCTCAGAGAAAATGCGCGAGAATTGCCGCACGCTCAGGCAGGCAACGTCTGCCAGCCGGGCTGCTTTGAGATGAGGCTGCGCTTCAATGCGCCGCACCGCGGCTGCCAGCCTCCTGCAATTATAGTCGTCCCCTCCGCAGAGCCTGCGAAGCAGGAATTGCTCTAACAGGGCGATGCAGTGGTGCGTGTTCGCCGTGTCCTCGATTTTGCGTGCCAGTTCCGCAAGGCCGTTGTCTTCCAAATCTTCAAGGTCTACATAGTCGTCCTTAAACAGCACGGGCGGCTGCGCGAAAAACAGCCTTGCGGCGTAGGGCTGCAAGGCCACGGCAATCATCTCCACCTCGCCCCGATAGCACAGGTCGGCATAGCCCGTTTCCTGCCCGCAGGCAAAATGCCTCGGCTGCTCTTTGCCCAAGGTCTGCGAGAACAGCTGCCTGCCTTTGTGGAACGCCAGTTGCACGCAGCCCCAAGGCAACACCCTTTGCCGCATCTCTTGCCCCGTGTCAGTGCATTTCAGCACCCAGTAATGGCGCACGTAGGGCTGCAACGGAGCGGACGGGCGAATTATATCGAACGAGTACATATCGGTTGTGTATAGATTAGACTGCAAAACTAAGCGGAAAGGTTTTTGTGAGATAGTAAAATCGCGACAAAGATATGATTTTTTTACTCGGGATTTGGGCACAGCCGATGCCCGCTGCGCCTGCCTCGAAAAATTATCCCCGAGATATTTTTTTCTTTTCTGCCTCAATTTTTTTTCGCTCATATAAGAAAGTTTTTGTTACAAAGTTTGTAACACGCGTTACAAACTTTGTAATATGTGTTAGCAACTTTGTAATACGTGTTACAAACTTTGTAATAAAAAATATCAAGGAGAAAAGAAGATTTGTCTTATATGACAGGAAGAATTATCAAGGGGAAAGGAAAAACATGCTCGGATATATTTTCGATGACATCGTTTTCTAAATTTCCACCCCTGCTTGCGCATTGTTTTAACGCACATATCGAATATTACTATACTTTCAAGATAGAAGTGCAATTTTAGCGTCCCCTCCCTCGCCTTCGGAGC
>JBJEAH010000124.1:0-1926 GCA_051868815.1 Alloprevotella sp. | reverse complement strand
GGGAAAATAAATTAGCGTAGGGGCTTGCCCCTACGTATAGCGTTGAAAATACGTTCGCCCCTGTAAGGGGCTTATAATTAAAAGCTACTTTGTTAAGTTTTAATTATAAGCCCCTTACAGGGGCAAACGTGTTCTGTCGTCTTTCCACAGGGGCAAGCCCCTGTGCTTTGTTATTAAGCCCTTTCAGGGCAATGTCGGCTGCACTCGGAATAGCCCAAACGTGCTCGTCTCTGCACTCGATTGCACGACATTTCAAGGCCACAGGCACATTTTGACACAGCCCCCGAGGTTGTACGTGCAAGGATTTAGCTGACCTTTTCGAGCTTCTTGATGATAGAGAAGATGAAGAGTGCGCTGAGCAGGCAGATGCCGGCGAGCACGCCCCAAATGATTGGCAGCGAAACGTTTGCGCCCCAAAGCAAGCCGGGCACCATTACGAGCTGGTTGCCGATAGCCGTGGCGGCAAACCACAGGCCCATCATAAGACCGGCGTATTTGGGCGGTGCCACCTTGCTCACAAAGCTGATGCCGATAGGCGAAAGCAGCAGTTCGGCAAAGGTGAGCACGAGGTAGGTTTCAATCAGCAGGTTGGCACTGACGCGGGCGGGGTCTGCGCCGGCAGCGATGGCATTAGCCTGGTCGATAGGACTAAGCAAGCCCATAGAGCCAAAGATCATCAGGCAGAATGCGGCGGCGGCCACGAGCATACCAAGACCGATTTTGCGCGGGCTGGAAGGCTCTTTGCCGATGCGTCCGAGCCAGCCGAACAGAGCAACGCTCACGGGTGTGAGGGCTACTACGTAGCAGGGGTTAAATTGCTGGAAGATAGGAGCTTTTACCTCAATGCCCTCGGGCGTGATGTTGGTGTATTGCCAGCCAAGGTAGGCAGCGGCTGCCACGATGAGGACGGCACTGATGCCCTTGCCCTGTGCGCTTTTGTTTTGGAACAGGCCGAACAAGCCGTAAACGATGAAGATGCCGGCTACGAGGTTGGTCACGTCGAACGCCATGCTTTGCAGCCCGAAGGATTGCGTTTCGGTGTAGTCGCGGGCAAAGAGCGTGAGCGTGTTTCCGTTCTGGTGGAATGCCATCCAGAAGAAAATCACTACGGCGAACACGAGGCAGAGGCAAATGATGCGTTCCTTAGTCTCTTCTTTCGAGAGTTCGGGGGCGGTTGCCGTCTTGTCATCGCCTTTCGCCGCCTTGTTTTCGGTGGCGAGCACGTGCTTGTAAGTGCCGCTCGTCAGGTAGTAGATGGCAATGGATACGATGAGGCTCACGCAGGCCACGGCAAACGCGTAATGGTAAGAGTCGGCTTCGCTTGCGCCGAGGCTGGTCTGCGCCCATTCCATAATCTTAATGGCGGCCGTCGGGGCGAACATCGCGCCGATATTGATGGCCATGTAGAAAAGGCTGAAACCGCTGTCGCGCTTGTCGGCATACTGGGGCGCGTCATAGAGGCGGCCCACCATGACTTGCAGGTTGCCTTTGAACAAACCCGTGCCGAGGCTTACGAGGATAAGGGCCAGCCCCATGGCGATAATTGCCATATTATCGCCGCCCATGGGAATGGAGAGCAACAAGTAGCCGATGAACATGATGAAGATGCCCGTCGTCACCATCTTGCCAAAACCGAAGCGGTCGGCCGCAATGCCGCCGATGACCGGCAGGAAATAAACGAGCATCAGGAATGTGGAGTAAATACCGCTGGCAAGTCCCGGTGCGAACCCGAAGTTGGCTTGCAGGTAAAGCAGGAAGACGGCCAACATCGTGTAGTAGCCGAAACGCTCGCCCGTGTTGGCAAGCGCAAGTGCCCATAGGCCCTTAGGTTGTCCTTCAAACATAGTTTTTTGAGATTTTTGAAATGATTATTGATTTAAGTTTCGCAAGTTCAACTAGCAGATTTCAGATTGTAAAATTTGGCGA
>JBJEAH010000123.1:0-1936 GCA_051868815.1 Alloprevotella sp. | reverse complement strand
TTTAAGACATCTCTATCGCAAAGGTAGTGCCTTTGCCCACTTCGCTGCTTTTCACGTAGATGCGTCCGTTATGGTATTTCTCCACAATGCGCTTGGCGAGCGACAGGCCTAAGCCCCAGCCGCGCTTCTTCGTAGTGAAGCCGGGCTTGAACACACTCTTGAAATGCTTTTTGGGAATGCCCTTGCCCGTATCCGCCACCTCGAGCAGCGTGCCTGTCGATACGGCGGAGAGGGTGAGCGTGATGCTGCCGCCTTGCGGCATGGCGTCCACGGCGTTCTTGCAGAGATTTTCTATTACCCACTCGAAGAGCGGCTCGTTCACGCGTACCGGCAGAGGGTGTGCAGCGGCGCGTGCCGTGATGGTGACGTTGTGGGGCGTGCGGCGTGCCATATAGTCCACCGCCCGCGCAACCAGCGGGCGCAAGTCTGCCACGTGCAGTTCCGGTTCCGAGCCGATTTTTGAGAAACGCTCGGCGATAAGTTGCAGCCGCCCGATGTCTTTGTCCATTTCCGGCAGGAGCGGGTCGTCGGGGTGGCTTTCTTTCAGCACTTCGCTCCAAGCCATTAGCGAGGAAATGGGGGTTCCGAGCTGGTGCGCCGTTTCTCGCGACAGCCCCACCCACACTCTGTTTTGCTCCGCACGCTTGAAAGCCGAAAGCGCAAAGACCACGAGCAGCAGAAACAGCGCGGCAACGCCGAGCTGCACGTAGGGATAAACCGCCAGGCGTTTCAGCAGGCTCGACTCGCCGTAACATATATATATTGTGTCCGCCTCGCCGCATTCGGCTTGCGAAAGATTCATCTGCATGGTGTGGCCGCTTTTGCGCATCTCGCCTGCCTGCTCGCGGATAAAGGTTATCGAGTCCGTGCCGAGTGAGGGCTTGATGTTGCGCGAGGCGAGAATTTCGTTTTGCCCGTCAAGCACCACAATGGGAATGGTCGTATTGCTGTTCACCACTTTCAGCACGAGGTTGAGGTCGGTGTTCTCGTCGGCGGCAATTAGTGCGCGCATCGCTTCAGCCCACACCTCCACCTTTCGCACCTCTTCGCGGGCAAGGTCGCGCGTCAGCAGGTGCGACACCACGAGCGACGCCGCCGCCGTAATCAGGGCTGCGATGACGATAACGGTGTTAATCGTTCTGTATCGGTCGGTCCAAAGCATTTTGTTATTGCTTAATCAGGTGAAAACAAGCAGCCTTATTCGTTGGTCGTTTTATTGCAATCGTCTATAAAGCCGAGCAGCTCGTCCTTGCCAAGTCCCGTGGCGCTGCTCGTCACGAAGTAGGGCGGCAGTTCTTCCCATTCCTCCGAGAGTGCTTTGCAAATGTTCTCCACATTATTCTTGGCGGCCGTTTTACTCAGCTTGTCAGCCTTTGTAAAGATAATGCCGAAAGGCACGCCGTTCTCGCCGAGCAGGCGAATGAACTCCGCGTCCTTTGCTTGCAGCTCGTGGCGCGAGTCAATGAGCACGAAGAGGCAGGTCAGTTCTTCGCGTTCCAGCACATAGTGTTCAATCAGACTTTTCAGTTTCGACATTTCCGACTTGCCGCGCTGCGCGTAGCCGTAGCCCGGGAGGTCCACAAGATACCAGTCGTTATTGATCAGGAAATGGTTGATAAGGAGCGTTTTGCCCGGGGTAGACGAAGTTTTGGCAAGGGCCTTTCTGCCCGTAAGCATGTTGATGAGGCTGCTCTTGCCCACATTGCTGCGCCCTATAAAGGCATATTCCGGGCGGTCGTGCTTGGGGCACATGTCTGCGCGGCTATTGCTGATTACGAATTTTGCGTCCTTTATTATCATAAGGCTGTAGGATATTTTGAGAATAAAAAAAGAAAAGAAGACGCGAGGGATAATCTTTCTCTGTGCATCTTCTTTTCTTTCGAGCCTCTTGTCGGATTCGAACCAACGACCCCGAGATTACAAATCACGTGCTCTG
>JBJEAH010000122.1:0-41740 GCA_051868815.1 Alloprevotella sp. | reverse complement strand
GGATATATTGCCCGTGAGCGTGCCCTTGCCGACAAAATGCAACGTTTGGAGAATATAAAGATTAAAGGCAAATTTAACTACGAGGCACTCACGCAAATCTCCACCGAAGCACGTCAAAAGCTTACGGCAATAAACCCAGAGACACTGGCACAAGCTGGACGCATACCGGGTGTTTCGCCGAGCGATATCAGTGTGCTGCTTGTGCTACTCGGCCGTTAATTATCTTACGTTCCACGTGGAACTAATTGCTCGAAATTTTTACAATTCAAATACTTATGGACAAAAACTTGCTTATAAGAAACTTGCGAAACGTGCCTAATTTCCCAAAGGAAGGCATACAATTCAAAGACGTTAGTACACTCTTCAAAAACCCAGACTGCATCAAAGAAATGCTCGGCGAATTGGTTGAAATCTACAAAGACAAAGGCATCACGAAGGTGGTGGGTATTGAGTCGCGCGGTTTTGTAATGGGTGCTATGCTTGCGGAGAAATTAGGTGCAGGCTTTGTAATGTGTCGCAAACCGGGCAAACTGCCTGCAAAAACAATTTCTGCCGAATATAACAAGGAATATGGCACGGACACCATAGAGATGCACGAAGACGCACTCGGTGAAAACGAAGTGGTGCTTATTCATGACGACCTCCTGGCAACGGGCGGGTCAATGAAGGCTGCCATTGAACTCGTCAATAAGTTTGCGCCGAAAAAAGTATATGTGAACTTCCTGATAGAATTGCGCATGGAGAGCCTTAAAGGCCGCGAATTTATCGGAGAAGAAACTGAAATAAGCACATTGCTCACCCTAACAGAATAACACGATGCCTAACGCCGACATGCAGGAATATCTTAGGCAAATCGTTCTAAGTTTGCCTGATGCGCCAGGGTGCTACCAGTACCTCGATGCATCGGGCACTGTTATCTATGTCGGCAAGGCAAAGAACCTGAAACGGCGGGTGAATTCGTATTTCAATAAGGAGCAGATTTCAGCCAAGACGCGCGTACTGGTTTCTAAGATTAGAGACATCAAGTATGTAGTAGTAAAGACGGAGCAGGATGCGCTTTTGCTCGAAAACAACCTAATCAAACGCTACAAGCCGCGTTATAACGTACTGCTCAAAGACGACAAGACCTACCCCTCCATAGCCGTGACCAACGAATATCTGCCACGCATTTTCAAGACAAGGCGGCGGACGCGCGGTGCGACCTACTTCGGCCCATACAGTCACTTGCCGACGATGTACGCCCTGCTCGACCTTTGCCGCGACCTTTATCAGCCACGTCCGTGCAAGACGATTATGACGCAAGAAGGCGTTGAAAACGGGAAATATGAGGTTTGTCTTGACTACCACATACATCGCTGCAAGGCCCCTTGCGTAGGAAAACAAACGCATGAAGAGTATGTGCGGAACATTGCCGCCTGCTGCGACATTCTGAAAGGAAATACGGCAAAGGTGGCACAGGCCATGAAGGAGGAAATGCAAACACTTGCCGCCGAACTGCGATTTGAGGAAGCACAGGCTGTCAAAGAGAAATACGACCTGATAGAGAATTTCCGCGCCCGCAGCGAGGTGGTACCGGGATTGCGGCAGGACATGGACGTTTTCAACATTATAAGCGAGGAAAACGTGGCGTTCATCAACTTTCTGCACGTCACGGAAGGATGTATCAACCAGGCATTTACCTTTGAATATAAGAAGAAATTGGACGAAAGCGACGAGGAGTTGCTGCGGCTGGGCATCATCGAGATGCGTGGCAGGGGTTTGGGCGGCGCAAAGGAGATAGTGCTGCCGTTCCCAGTGGCACTGCCCGAAGAATACGCAACGATTACCGTGCCGCTCAAAGGAGAGAAGAAGAAGTTGCTGGAACTGTCTGCGCTTAACGTGAAGCAATATAAATTCGACCGCTTGAAACAGGCCGAGAAACTGGATCCGAGCCAGAAGAATATGCGTCTGATGAAAGAAATACAGCAACAACTGGCCCTCCCCACCCCACCCTTGCGCATCGAACTCTTTGATAATTCTAATTTGCAAGGCGAAGATGCCGTGGCAGCCTGTGTGGTGTTTGAAAAACTCAAGCCCTGCAAAAAAGATTATAGGAAATATATCATCAAAACCGTGCAAGGTCCTGATGATTACGCTTCTATGGCAGAAGTTGTTTATAGGAGATACAGCCGCATCAAGGAAGAGGGCGGTACGCTGCCCAACCTCATTATCGCCGATGGCGGCAAGGGACAAATGGAAATCATCAGAAAGGTGGTGGAAGACGAGTTGGGACTGACTATCCCCATTGCAGGACTGGCAAAGAACGACCGGCACAAAACCAGCGAGTTGCTTTTCGGATTTCCGCCGCAGTCTATCGGATTAAAACCTGAAAGCCAACTATTTAGAACGCTTAGTGCCATGCAGGAAGAGGTGCATCGCTTCGCCATATCCTTTCATAGGGAGAAACGTTCGGCACGGCAAACCGCCTCAGAACTGGACAATATCCCCGGCATCGGACCAAAATTGCGCACCGCCCTTTTACAGAAATTCAAGAGCGTGAAGCGCATTAAAGAAGCTCCGTTGAAGGACCTGCAAAGCGTGTTGGGCGCGGCACGCGGACAAAAGATATTCGACGCGCTGCACGCTTCGACGCCCGAATAAATGCCGGAAACGCCGTTGTCTCATATATTTTATGTAAGTTTGCAGCACACAAAAGATAATTTGATGCTATGAAAGTTGTTATCCAGAGGGTGAAAAACGCTTCAGTGACCATCGACGGAAAGGTATTTTCCGAGATAGGCAGCGGACTGCTGGTGCTATTGGGCATCTCGCCCGAGGACGCGGAAAGCGATGCGGACAAACTGGCGGCAAAAACGGCCGCCCTACGCATTTTCGACGATGAAAACGGCGTGATGAACCGCTCCGTAATGGACACGGACGGCGACCTTTTGGTGGTAAGCCAGTTCACGCTGATGGCATCTTGGAAAAAAGGAAACAGGCCGAGTTACATCGGCGCGGCAAGGCACGAAATCGCCATTCCGCTCTACGAATATTTTTGCAAAAAACTTGAAGAAACAACTGGGAAAAGCGTGAAAACGGGTGTCTTCGGCGCAGACATGAAAGTAGCGTTGGTAAACGACGGGCCGGTTACTATAATAATGGACACCAAGCACCCGGAATAGTTATCCCCCTACCCTATCAATACTTCAACGATGACGATACAGGAAGCACAGAAGGCCGTAGACAATTGGATAAAGACTTACGGCGTGCGCTACTTCAGCGAACTCACGAATATGGCATGCCTCACCGAAGAAGTCGGCGAACTGGCTCGGGTGATGGCTCGTAAATATGGCGACCAGTCATTCAAAGCCGGCGAATGCCAAGACCCGGCCGAGGAAATGGCGGACGTGCTGTGGGTGCTGCTTTGCCTGGCCAACCAAACGGGCGTGAATCTCGAAGAGGCCCTGCAAAAAAGCATTGAAAAGAAAACGAAACGCGATGCCACGAGGCATATAAACAACGAGAAATTAAGAACTTAACCAAATAAATCAAACAAGATGAGCGAACATTGCCATTGCGGTTGCCACCACGAAGAACCGCACCACGAATTGAACAAATACGAACAGGCTTTTGCCAAGTTCGACGCGCCGATGACCGACGAACAGGCACACGCCACCGTAACAAAACTCTTTGAAGAGCGCAAGGCGGAGTACAACACGCCGGAAACGCTGCGCCAACTCTTTGCAGCCGTTGAACTGACCACGCTGACGGTTACGGATTCGCAAGAAAGCGTGCTGCGACTGGTAGAAAAGGTAAACAATTTTGCCGACGCGCACCCCGAGCTGCCTGCTTTTGCCACGATTTGCGTTTATCCCAATTTCGCTAAAATAGTAGCCGATTCTTTGGAAGTGGAAGCCACGGAAATTGCCTGCGTGAGCGGCGGTTTCCCCTCCTCGCAAACCTTTATTGAAGTCAAGACAGCCGAAACGGCATTGGCCGTACACGATGGCGCAACGGAGATAGACATGGTGCTCAGCGTAGGCACATTCCTCTCCGGCGACTATGAGACTTGCAGCGATGAAATCGAGGAAATAAAGGCCGCCTGTGCCGGACATCCCCTCAAGGTTATCCTTGAAACGGGCGCATTGCAGACAGCCGAAAACATACATAAGGCATCGGTGCTCGCGATGTTTGCGGGAGCAGACTTTATCAAAACATCAACGGGAAAGATTGAACCGGCAGCCACGCCCGAGGCCGCACTCGTGATGTGCAAGGCCATTCGCGACTACTACAAACTGACGGGCACGAAAGTAGGTTTCAAGGCCGCCGGAGGCATTAAGACCATCGACGATGCTCTCGGTTATTACACCATTGTGCGCGAAGTGCTGGGCGAAGAATGGATTAAGGAAGGACTGTTCCGCATCGGCACAAGCCGCCTTGCCAACCTCTTGGCAGCAGAACTGACCGGGGAGCAAGGCAAACCGTTCTAAAAGGTCTTTTGCAAAATAAAGGGCTTGCAATCAAAGCGTTGCAAGCCCTTTATTATTATGAAGAAGCGTTTTATTTCTGTCGGTCTATCACGAAGTCTATATATTGTTCCAAAGATTTGCGGACATCTTCGTTCTTGAAAGAAGCAATGGCTGCGTAAGCCTGTGAGCGCAATTCCTGCATCTTTCTTTCCGCATATTCTATACCGCCATGCTGCTTGGCAAAAGCAATAAGTGCTTCAATCTCTGCACGCTCTGCCTCGCCTTTCTTTACTTTATCGGCCAAAGCAAGCATCTCGGCATCATTCGTAGATTTAAGGGCATAGATAACAGGCAGGGTGAATTTGCCTTCCGCCATGTCGCGGCCGGTAGGTTTACCAATCTCGGAATTGCTGTAATAATCGAAGATATCATCTCGTATCTGGAAACAAATACCCACGATTTCACCGAAGCGGCGCGCCTTTTCTACAAAATCTTCACCGGCATCTGCCGACAGGGCTCCGAGTTCGGCGCACGCTGCAAAGAGGGCAGCGGTTTTATGGTCTATAATGCGAAAATAGGCCTCCTCCGTAATCTGTTCGGAGCGGATATTGGCAATTTGGAATATCTCGCCTTCGGAAAGCGTGCCGCCCAAACGAGAAATGATTTCTACTATGCGCAGGCTGCCGGTAAAGGCGGCTTCTTGCAGGGACTTGGAAAGGAGATTGTCGCCCACGAGCACTGAAACTTGGTTGCCGTAGACGGCATTCACGGAAGCCTGTCCCCTGCGCTCGTTGCTCTCGTCTACCACGTCGTCGTGCACGAGACTGGCAGTGTGCAGCAGTTCGAGGGTCACGGCAGAATGGAGTGTCTTCTCCCCTATCGCACCGCACTCGCGGGCAATCAGCATAACGAGCAGCGGGCGCATCATCTTGCCTTTGCGGCTACGCACATACTGCAAAGCCCGACCGAGGAAGTCGTCCTCATGGTCAAGCACTGAGTCGAAAAGACGCTCATAACGCGCCAAATCTTCCGCTACGGGCTTACGAATTTGCGAGAGAATATCCATAAATGCGCTTAAAAGTCTACAAAAGTAATAATTTATCGCGATTTACTGATTTATTTGCGTACTTTTACCCTGAAAAACCGAATTTAATATGGAAAAACTTTACCTTTTGGACGGTTACGCGCTTATTTTCCGCGCTTACTATGCCCTGATCCGCTCGCCGCGCATCAATTCTAAGGGTGAAAACACGTCGGCTATCTTTGGCTTTGTCAATACCTTGGAGGACGTGCTGCGCAACGCCCGCCCCGACTATCTCGCTGTGGCATTCGACCCTGCGGGCGGCACTTTCCGCCACGAGGCATACCCTGAGTATAAAGCGCAGCGCGACGCTACGCCGGAGGACATCAAACGCTCTGTGCCGATCATCAAGGAAATTCTCCAGGCATATAATATTCCTATCCTCGAAGTGCCGGGCTTTGAAGCCGACGACGTAATCGGGACATTGGCAAAAAAGGCAGAATCCATCGGACTTTCTGTGCAAATGGTTACGCCCGATAAGGACTATGCGCAGTTGGTCAGCCCCAACATTACTATGTGCCGCCCGGGACACGGGGCAAAGGGCATGGAACTCCTCGGACCGGCAGAAGTGTGCGAGAAGTACGGAGTAAACGCGCCTGAAAACGTCATCGACTATCTTAGCCTTACGGGCGACGCCGCCGACAACATTCCGGGCTGCCCGGGCGTGGGCGAAAAAACTGCGAAAACGCTTTTGGCAGATTTCGGCAACGTGGAAACGCTCATCGCAAACGCCAGCCAACTGAAAGGAGCCTTGAAAAAGAAAATTGAGGAGAATGTTGAGAAAATCCGTTTCTCGAAATTTTTGGTAACCATCAGGACAGACGTTCCCATCGACTTCGACGCGGAACGCTTCAAGGTGAAAGAAGCCAACAAGGAGGCGCTGCAAAAAATTTACGAGCAACTCGAATTTCGCTCGTTCATCAAAAAAATGCAAGATGCGGACAAAGTGTTAAAAAGTACGCCGCAGCAGCGTTCTCTCTTTGACGAATTTCCGACCGAAGTACAGGAAGAAAAATTTCACGCAAATCTCAGAGGCTTTGATGCGGGGTCTGTGAATTATCAACTTATTGATAATATAGAAGATATACGCAAATATTGCGACAAAATTTTGACAAGCGATTTTGTTGCTTTTGACACAGAAACCACTTCTTTGGACGTTTTGGATGCCGAACTCGTGGGAATGAGCTTTGCCACGGCCGAAGGAGAGGCTGCCTACGTGCCCGTTCCCGCCAATCGGGAGGAAGCGCAGAAAATCGTCGATGTGTTCCGTCCGTTCTTCCTTTCTGAAAAAATCATGAAGGTGGGACAGAACATCAAGTTCGACCTAAACGTGCTTGCCAACTACGGCATCGAAATTTCCGCCCCCATGTTCGACACAATGCTCGCGCACTATATCCTCCAGCCCGAGCAACGACACAATATGGACTACCTTGCGGAAATTTACCTCAACTACCGCACCATTCACATCGAGGAACTCATCGGAGAAAAAAAGGGAGGCGGACAGAAGAACATGCGCGACCTCTCCCCCACCCTTATCCGCGACTACGCCTGCGAGGATGCCGACATCACGCTCCGGCTGATGCGTCCGCTCCGCGAAGAACTTGAAAAGAACAATCAGTTAGATGTGTTCCAAAGCATCGAAATGCCGCTTATGCCCGTGCTCGCCGAAATGGAGCGCAACGGCGTGCGCATCGACACGGCTGCCCTCGAAGAGACCGGCAACGCTTTCCGCACAGAAATGGAACAGCTTGAAATAGAAATCTTTGAAATGGCGGGACACGACTTCCTGCTCACTTCTCCCCGGCAAGTAGGCGAAGTGCTCTTCGGAGAAATGGGGCTGAACGAAAAGGCACGCAAAACGAAAAGCGGACAATATTCTACCTCTGAGGAGGAACTCGAAAAGATACGCCACAAGCACCCTATCGTAGACAAGATTTTGCAGCACCGGGGACTTAAAAAATTGCTTTCCACCTACATAGAAGCCCTGCCAAAGCTGATTAACAAGCGCACGGGGCACATACACACGTCTTTCAATCAGGCAGTAACAGCTACGGGGCGACTTTCCTCGTCGAACCCCAACCTGCAAAACATTCCCGTGCGCGGCGAGAACGGCCGCGAAATCCGCAAAGCCTTTATCCCCGAGGAAGGACAGATTTTCTTCTCTGCCGACTACTCGCAAATCGAACTGCGCCTCATGGCGCACCTTAGCGGCGACACGCATCTGATTGAGGCTTTCAATAACGGCGAAGACATTCACGCCGCCACCGCTGCACGCATCTTCAAGAAACCGCTCGAAGAAGTGTCGCGCGACGAACGCCGCAAAGCAAAAACGGCTAATTTCGGCATCATCTACGGCATCTCTGCCTTTGGCCTTGCCGAGCGTATGGAAGTAAGCAGAACAGAAGCAAAAGAATTGATTGACAACTATTTCCAAACCTATCCCGGTGTACGGGAATATATTGACAACAGCGTCAGCCGCGCCAAAGAACTGGGTTATATCGAAACGCTTTGCGGTCGCCGCCGCTACCTGCCCGACATCAACTCGCGCAACGCCGTTGTGCGCGGCTATGCAGAGCGCAACGCCGTGAACGCCCCCATTCAAGGCACAGCGGCCGACATTATAAAGATTGCCATGATACGCGTCGCCGCGCGTTTCAAGGCGGAAGGCATTCGCTCGAAAATGATTTTGCAGGTACACGACGAACTCAATTTCAGCGTCCTCCCCGAAGAACTTGACCGCGTGCGCAGCATCGTGACCCACGAAATGAACCACGCTTTCACCCTTTCCGTTCCCTTGGAAGCCGATTGCGGAGAAGGCAGCAACTGGCTCGAAGCACATTAAAAATCAAAAGGATAAAGGAGATACAACGCAAACGAGGCGTGCCGCGCGGCACGCCTCGTTTATTATAGAAATATATTCGGCATTCCCCCTACCCTGCCAGCTGCTTGCCTAATTCTCGGGCTTTTTCGAGGGTGTCCTCCCCTACCCCTTGTTTCCATTCCACGGGGTCGCCCACGAGCGTCATACCGATTTGCTCATTGGCAGCCACAATCTTTTTCACGCTCTGCGCCGCCCATGTGAAGCAGCCGAAGCAGCCCAAGCGGCGGTTCTTTACCACGCGTGCCGCGAGGCGGCGCAGCAGGTCGTCCATCTTTGGGAACACATCGCCGTTGTAGGTCGGCGCACCAAGCGCCAAGGTGTCGTAGCGATAGATGTCGGCAAGAATGTTCGAGAGCGGACTGAGGCTTACGTCGTGCATGATGATCTTCTTCATTCCGCCAGCAGCCGCACCCTCTGCCACGGCTTCAGCCACGCGGCGCGTGTGTCCGTACATCGAACCGTAGCAAATCACCAATCCATGCTCTGCCTCACCGGCTGCCATGCGGCGATAAACGCCCACCGCCTTATCAGCCTGCTCCGTCCATACGGGACCGTGCGTAGAACAGATAATATTTACGGGTAGACCCGAAAGTTTCTTCAAAGCCTGCTCTACGGGTGCGGCATACTTGCCAAGAATGGTGGCGTAATAGCGTTCCATTTCCCTGAAATAGAGCGCGGTGTCCATATCCTTATCTATCACAGCACCATTGAGCGCACCATAGCAGCCAAAAACATCGCCGGAAAAGAGAATGCGCTCCGTGGACTCGTAGGTCACCATCGTTTCGGGCCAGTGCACCATCGGCACGATGCGGAAATTCAGGCAATGCGTGCCGAGTTGCAGTTCGTCACCGTCGGCAACGATGAGGTCGTCCTCGTTCCACACGCCGTAGAACCCCTTAATCATCTCTGCCGTCTTTTTGTTGCCCACGAGTTTTGCTTCCGGGAAATGCGTGCGCAGCAAGGCGAGTGCGCCGGAGTGATCCGGCTCAACGTGATTGATGATTACATAATCGGGCTGCCGCTCGCCAAGCACGCTTTTAATTTTCTCAATGTATTCGGGCATGAAGGCGGCATCTACGGTGTCGATAAGTGCAACCTTCTCGTCTACAACAAGGTATGAGTTATAAGAAACGCCGTAAGGCAACGGCCATAAGTTCTCAAAGAGGTGTTTTGTTCTGTCGTTTACGCCTACGTAAACCACTTGTTCTGTAATTTTCATCATAACGCTTTTGTCTTTTTACCTTATCATACTGCAAAGTTAGTTATTACTATCAAACGGATAAAAGCAAATAGCAACAACTTAGTATTTTTGCCGCGCAAACACAATAGCATAACCAAGTTTGCTTAGGGCGGGCGTTACCCAAACGCCTTTTTTTTTACAAAAAGATTTCTCGCAACTCTTTATTGGAAAGTTTGCCTATCCAGTTTTCGCCAACCGAAACGGTTATATCTGCAAGCTGCCGCTTGTTCTGTATCATATCGTCGATGCGCTCTTCAAAAGTGCCTTTTGTGATAAAGCGATGTACCTGCACGTTAGCGGTCTGCCCGATGCGATAAGCACGGTCGGTAGCCTGCGCTTCAACAGCCGGATTCCACCAAAGGTCGTAATGTATGACGTGCGTTGCTGCGGTAAGATTAAGCCCTGTTCCTGCTGCTTTAAGCGAAAGAATGAAAATGCGGTCCGTGGGCTCATTCTGAAAACGATTTACCATGTCCTGCCGCTGCTTCACGCTGCAACCGCCGTGATAGAACAAAGCGGTTTCGCCCAACGCCTCGCGTATAAAGGTTTGCAACAACTCGCCCATTTCGCGGAACTGCGTAAACACGAGCACTTTTTCTCCCGAATTGAGAATGGTGCGCAACAAGTCAAGCAGTAATTCCGTCTTACCCGAAAGCTGTGCTTCCATGCGCCCGTCTTTGAGAAATTGCGTGGGGTGGTTGCAAATCTGCTTGAGCGCAAGTATCATTTGCAACACTAAGCCCTGGCGCTTAAAGAGCGTTTGGGGGTCATTTCCCTCTACGCCCTCTATCACCGCCATGCAGCGGTTCACCGTTTCTTGATAGAGCGCAGCCTGTGCCGGCGTGAGTGCAGCCCACTCGTTGGTCTCTATTTTGTCGGGCAGGTCGCTGATAATGTTCTTATCCGTCTTAAGCCGGCGTAGCAGGAAGGGTGCCGTAACTTTTCTGAAACGCTCTGCTGCGTTTTGGTCGCCCTCTCGTTGAATAGGGCGGGCATAGCGTTGCGAAAAGTCTTTCAGTGTTCCGAGGTAGCCTTTATTTGTAAAGTCTATGATACTCCAAAATTCAGAGAGGCGGTTTTCTACCGGCGTACCGCTCATGGCGATGTAGGCGTTGGCATGGATACTGCGAATAGCCTTGCTTTGCGCGGTGTCGCTGTTCTTTATGTTTTGCGCCTCGTCGATAACCAGTGCCTGTATATGCAGTTTTTTAAGGACATCGGCATCAGAGCGCACCACGCCGTAAGTAGTGAGCAACACATCGGCTGCGGCACAGGCTTCGCTTTTCAGGCTGCGGGCAGTGCCATGGTATATGGCAGACGAAAGGGTGGGGGAGAAGCGGCGGATTTCTTCCTGCCAGTTGTACAGAAGGCTTGTGGGCACTACCACAAGCGCTTTGCGCCCTTCCAGCCTCCCCTCTTCTTTTAGTTTTAGCAAAAGCGTGATGACTTGCAACGTCTTGCCCAAACCCATATCATCGGCAATGATGCTGCCGAAGCCCAGCCGCATGTTGCGATACATCCACGAAAATCCGCGCTCCTGATAGGGGCGCAACTGGGCGTGCAAACCTGTGGGCAGCGGTATGGCTTCTGTTTCCGTGAAACGCTTTATGAGCGCACGCAGTTCTGCGGTCAGTTCCACCTTTGCGCCTTCGTATTCGCCGCTCAACGCGGCTTGCAGCAAGGCACCGGGTTTCGGAGCGGCGGACGAAGCAAGCACCTTTTGCAGCTTTGCCACATCTGCTGCATCTACATATATATAATTCTGTTTGAAACGCATTAAGCCCGCAGCCTTGCCCAGCCATTGGCCAAACTCTGCGGGCGTGAGCAATTTGTCGCCCAAGGCCACGCACCAATTAAAGTCGATAAGGTCGTTGATATTGAGGAAAGATGGCTCGCTTTCCGTACTTTTCGCAGTGAGGCGCAGCGATGCTTTCGGGCGGATAAGCGTGCCGAGCGACTTTGGCAGCACCACCTGAACGCCGAGCAGTCGCATGGCAGGCACTACCTGCAAGAGAAACGGTGTGAAAGCCGCAAGCGTAAACTGCATAGGCTGCGCCGCCTGGCTGTTGATATAGTCGTCGAGCGCGGCAACCGTATCGCTCAAGATAGAAAGCTGGCGGAGCATATCGAGCCGCTTCGGCTTATATTCCTCATTATTCAATATATCTGCGAGCGGCACGCCGTCCATCTGCACCTCCGCATCGAAACCTTGTTCGGTTTCATTCACCACGAAACGTATCTGATACCGGCTTTTTGAAAAGTAGCGCTCCAGCCACGCTCGGATTCCGCCGGGCTGCTCCGTTTCGCCGATACCGTTGAACTCATACGCCAATCCCTCAAAAAACATGTCTCGAAACACGTCGGAGCGGAACGGGCGGGGCGTATCGTACAGCATTGCCACTAATTGCGTCAGAGCGTAGCACAACATACCTTCTGACTGCCCCAAACGCGGCACAAGTTGTGCCGTGTCATTGTCCAAAAGCGCAGGGTGCCAGACTATTTGATACTTCCTCTCCACGCGCGGCTTTGCTCTTCCGCGCCCTTTCACGGTAGTCTCTGTTTTATAAATCTGCGGCACGATGCAGCCGTGCGCTATCAGTTGCAGGCACGCCACGGCCAGTTGCCTCAACGCCTGCACCGAAAGGCTATAATTTATAATGTCTTCGTCGTCTATATTAAGTACCTTTTGGAGCAAATGGGCATCAGTTAGGTCGTCAATGCCGCATTCGCGCCGCCGGTCGGCAAGGCATTCCGACAAAGGAGCAAGGCAATCTTTTTCATTCAGTATCTTGTCGGCCTTTTTCGCCACGGCTTTAAGTTCTTTCTGGTAAGTCGCCTTAAAGTCTCCGCTGTGGCAGAAAGGCGGCGAGTCTGGAAGCAAGTCCGAGAGCGGTTGCATGAGATTTTGCAGGGTTGTGAAGTCGGGCTTTTTCCCGTTGCAGTCTTGCGTTTTCAGCGTAAGGGGCTCCGTGCCATAAACGGCATCAATGTTTTCCGCCTCTATCGCCTGCTCGCTTTCTGACGTAATGCCGCGCTTCCGCAATTCGCCGATGAGGTCTACGCCATGGAGTGAAAACACGAGGAAGGGATTGTTGTCGATTTCCATACTCGTTTTGTAAATCACGGCGGCAAGGTGCTTGCAAGGCACCGCCCAATCGGGGCAAGAGCAATTCATATCCAAATCCGACCATCTGTGTGGAAAAAGCCGTAAGCCTATCCTTTCGGCAAGGCGTGCCAATTCGGCATCCAGCTGCCGGTTAAAGAGTTTGCCAACGACCGCCGGGCGTTCGGCTATCAAATCCATCAGCTTGTCTATCTCGCTTTCCGTAAACCGGTGGAGTTTGATGGTTTCTGAATACGGCTTTATCCTGCTTCCTTGCACTTTGGCTGAAATAACATTGCCGTCTATCTTGATTTCTTTGACCAACCCCTGCCTTGCATAAGAAGCTCCCCTTGGAAGCCTGTTGCTGTAATCTATATGTTTCAATGCGCCGAGCCATTGCTCGCCCCACCAAGTCTTGCCATACTTTGTTGCCATTGCTGTTTGTCGTTAAATATGTTTGCAAAAATACGTTTATCTGCTGTAATAATACAAATTCCCAAGATTTTCAATACAAAATTCCCAAGATTTTCAATTTTTACCAAACTTCTGCCTCAAAAAAGGCATTTGCTTACTGCAAAAGCGGATTTGCTTATAAGAAATCGCTAACTTTGCGTTCGGAAACGGTTCATATTAATGATTAATAGGGAAACGGGTGCAAATCCCGTGCAGTCCCGCTGCCGTGAGTCCTGTTATTTCGCCGGTCTATTCTTTTTTTAGACAACGCCACTGTTTGGATCAAGCAAGCCAAACGGGAAGGCAAGACCGATGCGGGGACAAGCCGGAAGACCTGCCGCCATTCCATTTGATAAATAATTAATTACACCTCTATTCCTTCGAGGAAAGGGTAGGGGACAACTCTTACAACTTTGCACGCTCTGCACTGCAACACGCTTCATCGCGCGTGGCTGCGGCTGTCGGCATTGCTCTGGCTGTGGTGTGCCTGCACGCCTCGCGCCTCGGCGCAAGCCCCTGCCGAACAGACTCTTGCCACCGCCACCGTAACGGCTTCGCTTGCCAGGGAAACGCTTACGGGCGACGCGGCGTATCAGAAAATCGATACGGCTGCGCTGCGCCGGCGCGGCATCACCGACACTGGCGATGCCCTGCGCCGCATGGCGGGCATCAACCTGCGCGACTACGGCGGCGCGGGCGGACTGAAAACGGTGAGCGTGCGCGGACTGGGCGCGGCACACACGGCCGTGACTTACGACGGCCTTGCCATGACGGACGCCCGGCAGGGCGAAACGGACCTGCAAGCCTTCAATATCGACCGCCTCGCCTCTATCGGCCTCCGCACGGGGGGCGCGGCGCGGCTGCTCTGCCCCGTGCGCAACATTGCCGCCGCCGTGGTGGAACTCTCTTCCCTGCTTCCCGATTCTTCTAAACGCCGTCCCTCGGTCACCGCCGCCTTGCGCCAAGGCTCTTTCGGCATGGTCAATCCTTCGCTCGGCGCAGGCGGCAGGGTAGGGGAGCGCGGCGCGTGGAATGCCGGGGCTGACTTCTTCCACGCCCGCAACAATTATCCTTTTCTCGTAGACAACGGCATCGCCACGCACCGCGAACGCCGCACCAACAGTCTTATGAACGCCGGAACGGGCGAGGCGGCCTTCTCCTTTGCCACGCCGCGAGGCGGCACTTGGCTCACGAAGGGCTATTTCCGCGAGAGCCGGCGCGAACTCCCCGGGCAGGTAATCCTTTATACGAACGAGAACGACGAGCATCTGCGCGAGCGTACGGCCTTTGCCCAAACCTCTTGGCGGCAACTTTTTGCGAACGACAAAGCAGAGGTGTTTGCCGCCGGCAAATACACGAACCAGCTTTCGCATTATCGCAACATCGATGCGCAATATCCCGGCGGTTGTCTTTCGCAGCGGTACGTGCAGCAAGAGGCTTATGCCACAGCCGGCGCAGCGCTCCATTTGAACCAATGGTCGTTTGCCCTTGCCGCCGACTATGCCTGCGCCATGCTGCGGAGCAATCTGAAAACGGACAACGACGTGCTGCGCCACACGCTCCTGCAAAGCACCTCCGTGCGCTTCCATACCGACCGCTTCGCACTGACAGCCCGCGCCGTGGCGAGTTTCATCGACAACAAAGTCAAGGATAATGCCGCACAGGCGGCACGGCGCGTGAGCCGCCTCTCGCCCTCCGTGGGAGCAGTGTGGCGCGTGCTGGGGAGCGAAACGACGCGACGGGGCACTGCCACCCTGCGCCTCAGGGCGGACTATCGCGAAACGTTCCGCGCGCCGACGTTCACGGAGTCGTATTTCTACCACCTCGGTTCGCAGTCGCTGCGTCCCGAAACAGTGCGGCAGGGTGGGGGAGGCTTCACGCTCGACGCCCTTTCCCGCAGCGGCCGCCTGTCGCTCCAACTCACGGCCGATGCCTATGCCAACCGCACTGCCGACCGCATCGTGAGCATTCCCGTCAGGCTGTTTTGCTGGAAAACGGTGAACCTCGGCACAGTGCGCGGGTTGGGAATGGACGCCACGCTCGAGGCTTCCTATCGCTGCACCGCCCGCCACACTCTGAACTTTGCCGCAAACTATTCGCTCGCACACGTCACCGACCGCACCGATCCCGCCGACCGCAGCACCTACGGCAAGCAACTGCCCTATGCGCCGCTGCACAGCGGGGCGGCCTCGATTGCTTGGGAAAACCCGTGGGTGAACTGCGTGGCGCACCTCACGTTTGCCACCTCGCGCTGGACCACCGCCGCGCACACCTCCGGCACGCTCCTGCCTGCCTACACCGACGCGGGCTTCAGCCTTTACCGTCAGTTCGACACGGGCTCCGTCCGCTGGGAGGCGCGCGCCGAACTCGTCAATGCCTTCGGCACAGACTATCAAGTCATTGCCCGCTACCCCATGCCCGGCAGAGCCTATAAACTTACACTGATTATGAATTATTGAAATAATTGGTGGATAATTACAAAAGGATTTTGATAAAAACCAAATAAAACCGCTTGTTCTGTGTGGGGCGGGCGGAAACCGACCGCAGCCAGTAGGGGCGTTTTGCAAAACGCCCGGCAAATTGTTGACTGCATTAGTTGAGCCTTGCGGTGAACACGGCGGGCGTTTTGCAAAACGCCCCTACTTTGTCTACTCCAACTAATATTTCTTATAAATTATCAACCCTAAAAACCTATTCAACAATGAAACACTTACGTTTCCTCCTCCTGCTCGTCCTGCCCGCCATGCTCCTCACGGCCTGCTCCGACGAAGACGAAAACACAGACCAAGGCACAACCATGCCGCCCGCACAAGAACCAGGCGGCGGAGAACCTGCCGTGCAATGCTACGTCATCAACCAAGGCAACATGTACGACAACATCTCCGGCTCGCTCGACTTTATCTCCTCTACTAATGAGTATAGCTCGGACGTGTTCAAGGGCACCAACGGCTTCAGCCTCGGCGACAGCCCGCAGCGCGGCATTGCCTACGGCTCGAAGGTCTACATTCCCGTCTATGGTTCCAACTGCGTGTGGGTCATCGACAAAACCACCTGCCGCGCCCTGAAGCAAATTGCCACCAACGCGCCCGAGGCCGTTTGCGCTGCCGAGGGCTACGTTTTTGTGTCGAACAACGACGGCTTCGTTTCGCGCCTCGACACTGCCGCCCTCGCCATTGACCGCCACATCGCCGTAGGCCCCAATCCTGCGGGCATGGCTGCCACGGGCGGCAAGGTGTATGTGGCGATTTCCGACGGTTATAATTATGAAAACAACTATGCCAACGGCAAACGCCTCGCCGTGGTGAGCGCAAAGGACGGTCTGCACGAAACGGACATCGCCTGCGACCTCAACCCCTCGCAGGTAGCCGCCGACACCGAGGGCAACCTCTTCGTGCTCTGTATGGGCAACTATGGCGACGTGCCCTCCAAGGTGCAGAAAATCGCTGCCGACACGCGCGAGCTTACCGACGTCGCCTACGCTTCGCTCATGGCGGTGCACGGCACGACGCTCTACCTCATCGACGGGCATACCGACTGGACAACCGGCAGCTTCTCCATGACGGCTAAAACCTACAACACGCTCACCGCGCAGCCGCTGCAAACCGCTCTCTTCTCTGAAAGCGAGCAACCGGCTTACCCCACTGCCATCAACGTGCACCCCGCCACGGGCGACATCTTCATTTGCTCCGATCCCTCCGCTTACGGCTACGCGCAGCCCGGCTACGTGTACCGCTACGACTCCACGGGCAAACTCCATACGCGCCACAATGCCGGCGTGCATCCCTTCGGCGTGGTGTTTATTTAATGATTGTTTGTTTGGGCCGCAAGGAGTAGGGGCGTTTTGCAAAACGCCCCTACTTTCTCACCCAAACCTTGTGAGTCCCTTTGCCCTCCGTGACAAAGGGACTTTTTGGATCGTCGGTAATGGCTTTCAATTCCACCGAGGCGGCGGTGCGGCTCAGATTGTTGAGGACGGCGTAGTCTTCAATGCGCATGAATTTGTGCGCGTCGATGTACTCCAACGCGCGGGCTATGCGCTCTTCGAGCGTGTAGGGCGATACCGAAAGTTTCTTGACGCGCACTTCTTCATCGCGCTCGAAATGAGCATTGCGCTTCACCTCGCCAAGCAGCCTTTCGGACACACGGAAATTCACTTTCTTGGGCACTACGTGGCGATAGAGCAGCGGGTCATCGTCGGAGGATAGCTCCGTAGGCTTGTCGTCGTCAAAGCCAATGGAAAGGGAGAACGTGCCCAGCCCGTCGATGCGCACGTTGTGCCCGTCCGCCAACTCCATGGCCAGCGTTTGTGTCAGGGCATCGAGCGCGGCACGCAGGATATTGGGCTGAATGGCGGTGCTGTAGTGCGACATCAGCTTTACCAACTCATCGGTTGAAAGCGTGTGGTGGCGCTTCAACTTGGGAAAAACAGTGCGCCGGCCCGACTTATGAATATCGGGCATCTCTTGAAGTACGAATTTTGTCATAAGATTAGTTTTTGACTAAGGCAGAAAATTTTTCTTTCATGCCTTATATTTTTAATTTTATTTGAGATAATCTTTATTCAAAACTTTGGAATGTATATTCTAAACTTTTGAACACATATTCTAAACTTTGGAATATATGTTCAAAAGTTTAGAATAAAAATTTTCGCTGCAATAATAAGAATTTTCAAGCACCTGGCAAAAAGTTTTTCGGTGAGAAGAAAAAACATATAGGGAGAAAACTTTGACTACCGCGCGGCAAGTTTTTATTAAAATATGTGCAAAGCATTTGTTCAATATAAATAATATACATATTTTTGCCCTGTAGTTCTTAGAAACACCTTTTTGAGCAAAATTTTGCCATATTTTATCACAAATATAAATCAGAGATTATTATGAAAAAAATTGCATTTTGTCTTTTGGCCGCCGCCCTGCTCACGGGCTTCACGGCTTGCAGCGACGACAAGGAAAACGAAAACTCTCAGACCACTACGACCGAAAGCGGTGGCGGCAGTGGTGAAGGCGGTGGTAGCGGCGCAGGCGCTAAAACTCCCCTCGCCCAAAAGCAGTATATGGAGCAAGTGGGCAAGGAACTGATGCAACTCACGCCGGCTTCCGATTTCCAGCAGATTTCAGAGTTTGCCAACCACGTGGCCGACACTTATATGGACCGTTACGACTGGGACAGCGTGGAAGACTGGGCAGAAGCCTGCTTCGACGATGCCTGCACCTTTATCAACACCGAAAAAGAAACGGAAACTTGGAATGGCTACGGCTGGACTTCCATTTACAATTATTTCTACTCAAATTACACGACCTTACTAAAGGCTTCCAACTTCACCGGACACTTCACCGCCCAAAACGGCAAATGGGTGCAGACGCCAGCCAGCGACCTGCAATTTATCTTCAAGGGAAAGACGGGGCAGCAATGTGTGCTCAAACTCGAAACGAGCGGCGATGTGAAGCAAGTGCACATGGGAGAAATTGAGGAATGGGACGGCTACGAATACACCTATTCGGAAAGCGACCAGACGTCAACCAGCAACGAATATTACAACTACTACGACATGACCATCGGCGTGCCCGAACATATCGCCGTGACCCTCACCGAAGGCAGCAACACCATCTGCAAGACCACCGTCAACGTTGACCTCAACAGCCTCACCGGTGCAGAGTTCGACATCAGCAAGGGCAACTTCACGGCCGATGCCACCATGGAACTCAACAACGGCTATAAATTCACCGTTTCAAAGGTTGCCTACTCCGCCAACAGCAAAGCAAGCGTCGTGGGCGAAGCCACGAAAAACGGCACAAAGCTCTGCACCCTCGCCGCAGCTGCCGACGTGTCGGGACTGCCCTCCTGCTATCTCAGCACACTCGTGAGCGACGAGGCTGACGAGGACGACTTCGAAAATGCCAACGGCAAGAACTGCCACGCCGTGGTGGACCTTATGGGTAAGATACAGCTTATCGGCGATTTGAGTGACGTGGTAAAATTCGTAGACTACCTGGATCAGGCTGAAGAGAACGACGAAAACGAAAGCCAGTACAAATCGTACTTGAACCAAGCCAACAGCCTGCTGAACATCTATCTCTACTTCGACAACACGAACACCAAGCAGGCTAAGGTGGACTTTGAACCTTTCCGCGACGAATATTATAACTATTGGAACGGCACAACGACCAATTACTGGTATTTCGAACCCGTTATCCGCTTCTTCGACGGCACGGCTTACAGCACGTTTGAGGCGTATTTCAACGAAACGGATTTCAAAAGCCTGATCAATACTTTCAACGACCTGCTCGACAATTACGAAGACCTCATTGAATAAGTCTTATTCTAAATTTTTGATTTGCATGATACTCTGTGTATCGACTTTCCACTTTGCCCTTGCTCAAGTGGAAAGCGATGCACAGAGTATCGCGCTTGATAGCGCCGTGGTGCGGGCATGGCGACATTCGTCGAAAGTGAAACTGAAAGCCGACGGCAGCACCGTGTGGGACATGCGTCTGATGAACGAGCTGCCGCAGATATTGGGCAATGCCGACATCATGCACTACGCTCAGGCGATGCCGGGCATACAGACCAATTCGGAATACCGCAGCGGCATCAACATTCAGGGCTGCGAAGCCTCGCACAACTATATCTCCATTTACGGCGTGCCGCTCTACAACGTGAACCATCTGCTGGGCTTCTTCTCGGCGTTCAACCCCTCGCATTTCAGCACTACGGAAATCAGCAAAGCTCCCGCCACGGCTGCCCGGGCGGGCAGGATTGGCGGCACGCTCAACCTCACGCCGAACCTCGAAAGCATTGACTCCATCAACGGCGAGGTCACCGTGGGGCTTATCTCCTCGCAGGGCACACTGCGCGCACCGCTCGGCAAAAAGGCTGTGCTGGCCGTGTCGCTCCGCGCCGCCTACATGAACCTGCTTTACGGCAAATGGCTGGACACGAGCGACGGGCAAATAAAATATTCGTTCTTCGACTCCAACACCAGTCTGAAATACGACATCAACGACCGCCACAGCCTCGTGCTCGACTATTACGGCGGCGGCGACAAGGGCAGTTTCCTGATGCCGCGCTACGGGGCGGACATGGCTGCCCAATGGGGCAACTATGCGGGAGCCGCACACTGGTTGTTCAAAAAAGAAAATCTCGACCTCCGCAACACTATCTACACCACCCATTACCGCAACCGCTTCAAACTGAAAATGGCGGAGCTCAACGCCGCCCTGCCCTCCGATATCCACGAAACAGGCTACAAAGGACTGCTGCATTATAAGAAATGGACCGCAGGCGCAAACGCGGCATACTATCTGCTGCACCCGCAATCCATAAATACCGAAGGCTACACTAATATCTCGCCAAAAACGCCCGCAAGGCAAAAGGCATTTGAAACCACGCTCTTTTGCGACTACCGGCAACCGCTTGCCAAAAACCTTGCCGCAACGGTCGGGCTGAAAGGCACGCTGTGGCACACAGGCAGCACAACGTTTGCCCAAGCCGACCCCTCGGCGTCGCTGACATTCGACAACAGCAAGGTGCAGGCATCGCTGGCCTACGCTTTCAACCACCAGAACCTTTTCCAAACAGGATTTACAGACATGGGACTGCCCACGGAGTTTTGGTTCGCCGCCGGCAAGGAGCACCGTCCGCAAAGAGCCCACACGCTCTGCCTTAGCACGGCGGCCTATTTCGCAAAGAGAAGATACCGGCTGAGCGCAGACCTTTTCCTGCGCCGGCTATTCAACCAAATCGAATATAAGGGCAATGTGCTCGACCTCGTCAATACCGTGTACGATTACAGCAAGGCGCTCATACACGGACAAGGCACCAACTACGGCGCAAGCATCATGCTGCAAAAGTGCTCGGGGAAACTCACCGGCTGGTGCGCCTACACTTACAGCCACGCCCGGCGCACGTTTGTGGAACTCGGCAACAAAACAACCTTTCCCGCTAACCACGACCGGCCACACGAGGGAAACATATTGGTTTCATACAGCCCCAACAAACATTGGAACGCCAGCGCCACCTTCGTATTTGCCTCCGGCAATCCTTTCACCGCCCCCGAGGCGCTTTGCCTCATCAACAACAACATTGTCTGCATCTACGGCCCTCACAATGCCAACAGGCTCAACCCTTACTACCGCTTAGACCTCTCGGCAAGCTACAAGTGGCGCGGCAAACTGATGAAAGAGCAAGGCTTCAACGTGTCGCTCTACAACGCTACGGGCCACGCCAACGAACTCTTCTGGACAATTGACAAACGCGCGGACGGCTCGTTTGCCTACCTCCCCATATCGTTCATCATAAAGGCATTGCCCTCGCTAAGCTATTTCTGCAAATTCTGATGAAAACGCACCTCTGTATACTGCTGTCGCTGTTGCTCGCCGCCCTGACCGCGTGCGAAAAAGACGTGTTGCCTCCCCACAAGTCTCTACTGGTGGTTGAAGGCTGGATTGAGGACGAGGGCTTCCCCGTGGTTATCCTGACGGAAACCTTGCCCGTCAGCCAAGAATACACCTCGTTGGACAATATCTCGGACTACCTTGTGGAATGGGCGAAAGTCACCGTAAGCGACGGCGAACAGACAGAGGTGCTAATCGGAAAATACAAGAAAGGATATTTTCCTCCCTACGTCTATACAACAAGCAGGATAAAAGGAAAAGCGGGACGCACGTACACGCTTACGGTTGAGTATGGAGATTATTATGCCACCGCCGCTACAACCATTCCTGAGCCGCCCGCCATTGACAAGCTTTCGATAAAAAAATGCGCCGAGGTAGACACGCTCTACCAAATCGACCTTACTTTCCAAAGCAAACCAAGCAATTACTACCAGATCTTTACCCGCGTGGGCGCAGACAACCGACAATTCATAGCCTCTTACCTCGGCAGCTACGACGGCAAGGTCTTAACGCCCCAAAGCACGCTGCCCGTATACAAAGGTTACAGCAGAACAGGCAGGAGTTCGAACTACACGCCTTATTTCCTGTACAACGACACCTTGACCATAAAGCTGGCCTGCCTCGACGAAGCAGGCTTTAAGTTTTGGGACAACTACTCGAAAATCCTTTCCCTGCAAGGCAACCTCTTTATCGCCTCTTACGTAAATTTCCCCTCAAACATCAACGGAGGCATCGGCTATTGGTGCGGCATGGGCACAGACACAAAAAGCCTCATCGTATCGAAGTGGCTGAATGAAAACAAGTAAAAAGGATATTTATAGGGACTTATTTGGAAAGCAGCCACTCGACAGCCGCAATTATATTGATTTCCATACCGGCCACAACCTCTTTTCTCGATTCGGAACAAGCTATTAATGTGAGCTGCCTGCAACCTGTTTGCTTCGAAGCTTCGGCAAGCGCAGAAAGTTCCCTATTCAAAGTTTTCGGGTTGCCAATATCATACGAAACCTGTACCAGCTCAACGACATTTCCCCTTTCTGCAACAACGAAATCCACCTCTTTTGCGCGCGCCGTAGGGCGATAATAATAAATGTCCCTATGCAGTGGCAGATTTCGCCGCTGAAGTTCGAGAAACACTGCATTCTCCAGCCGCCATCCTAAACTTTCCGAAGAAAGTGCTTCGGACCTATATGTGAGCATACCCGTATCAACGACATACATCTTACTATTCCTTAAACGCTCGCTGCTTTTGTAGGAAAATTTTGTCAGCGGCACGATGAGAAAAGCCTGCGTGAGATAATCTATATAATTGCGGGTAGTCTTGTCGGAACCTATTTTCAAGACATCTACCAAGTCTGTCATATTGACAATTTGCCCGAAATTATTTATCAGATGATTGGCCAAAGTTTTCAGGCCGTTGGCATTTCTGACACGGAAGCGCGGCATGATGTCTTTCGTTATGACGGCTTCAATCAAGCTACCGACATAAGCACGTTTGTTGTGCAAAGCCAACATTTCAGGGAAACCGCCTTCAAGAAGATACTGGTCGAGGGCATTCTTCAATGCAGCCACATTCTTGGTTGTAGGTACGCCTGTCTCTAAATTTCTCGAAAGGCAATAGTCTCTGAAAGAAAACGGATAAAGCCTTATTTCGTTATAACGCCCTGTGAGATGAGTGGAAAGTTCGGAACTGAGCAATTTTGCGTTAGAACCTGTTATGACGAGGTGCAACCCTTGCCTAAGCAGCCTATTGACGAACAAATGCCAACCGTCCACATTCTGAATCTCATCAAAAAACAGATACCGCACGTCATTGCCGTAAACGCGGTAAATTGATTCCAACACAATATTCAAATCACCCACTTCGAGACCTGCAAGCCGGTCGTCATCGAAATTGACATACCCATAAGTTTTCCCCTTATTGCGAAGCGCCATGTGGCAAAGCGTAGATTTTCCGCTCCGCCTTATGCCTATCACCACTTGCGCCAGTTTGTCGTCGAGGGCAATCTGATTGACTTCATTTCTTTGCACAAAACCTTCATCGACCAACGAAGAAAGTTCTTCTCTTTGGTCAAGAATAACTTGGTATACTACATTAGAATCCATAATCTGCCTGATTAACTTGTATTTATACGGCAAAGATAGGCTTAAACTCCGATAAAATGCAAATTTTAGGGTCGCAAACTCCGATAAAATGCAAATTTTTGGTCGCTAAACTCCGATAAAATGCAATTTTTCAGCCTCCAAACTCCGATAAAATGCAAGATGCGCTGACACCAATCGGCAATCTCGCATGGCTTTGAGGTAAAAAAAGCACATTTATGGCGATTTATAGTGCAATTATTCATACTTTTGCAAATGTATTTGCTACAATAATAACCCGTTGGTTGCATTAGATAATAATAATGGTAAGGTATTGACTGCCTGGAAGGCAGTACGGAGCGAAGCGATGATAACCGGGCACGAAGTGCTCGGTGAATGCTATCGTGAAAATTCTGCCTGGAAGGCAGTACGCCTGTGGAAATGTTTAAAGAGCATGTCCTGTGGCGTAGTGCCTTCCAGGCACATCGTCTTCTCAACGCCTCACCGAGCACTTCGTGCCCGGTTATCATCGCTACGCTCTGTAGTGCCTTCCAGGCACTTAACACCTAAATCAACCAATACGCATATAATAGCAAATTGTATCTTTGAAAACTCTAAATAATAACTGAAAACGTATATGAAAAAGTTTTTACTCTCTATCTTTTCCCTGCTCTTTTCGGTCTGCACGCTTAACGCGGCAGAAGTGAGTTTTGCCATGCAAGACCTCACGTGGACACCCGACACGCACGCCGAGTACGGCACGGGCTATCAGCTCACAGGCACAGCCGTCGCCGGACTGCAAATCGGCTACTGGCAGGCCACGAGCGCTTACAAGCCTTCCACGGCCGTGGGCAGCTACGTACCCGTGCAGCAAAACCATGTGATGACGCTCGCCACGGCATCGGGAGCAGACATCACGAAAGTCGTGGTGACCTGCCAAAAGCCCACGCGCACCTCGGGCATCTATTTCAACTCCGTGCTTATCGCCGCCTCCGGCTCCACGGTGACGTGGGAAGGCAACGCGCCCACGCTGAAAATGAAATTCAGCGGACTCTCCCACGTGACGAACATCACGATTGTCTACGACGACAGCCGGGTGGAACAAGTGGCACTGCCGACGTTCAGCCCCGAATCGGGCACGTATTTCGAGCCGTTCCTCTTCTCCGCCGAAACGGCCACAGAGGGCGCAACGATACAATATTCCATCGACGGCGGCGACTTCACCAACTACACCGCCCCCTTTGAAATCAGCACCGCCTGCACCGTGCGCGTTAAGGCTGTGAAGGAAGGATATACCGACAGCGACGTCGCCGTAGCTACCTATAAATTCCGCGTGCGCTGCGACGTGGCAAGCATAGCCGAAGCCCTGACGCACCTCGACACGGAAGAGGTGGTGCGCTTCACGAAACCCGTAATCGTGACCTATCAGACCAGCAGCCAATTCTATACATACGTGCGCGATGAAAGCGGCAGCACGCTCATTGTCGGCATACTGCCCAAATATGAAAGCGGCGACTCAATCCCCGCCGGCTTCATGGGCAAGATGATCGACGACCACAGCCAGCTGAAACTCACGACCAGCGTGAGCGAAGAGTTCAAGACGGGCGCTTCGTTCGGCGAAGCCATCAAGGGAACGGCTGCCGCTGCGCCCGAGGTGATGAACAAGACAGCCGACCCCGTGACAGCCGACCAGAACCGCTTCGTTGTGTTCAACATGGTGCTTTTCGACAACACGGAACTCTCCATTTCCAACGGCACGAAGCTCGCCATCACCAACTACTTCAACACCGAGCTGCCCGAGAGCGGCATGTACAACGTGGCGGGCATCCTCTCCGTGTGGAACGACGTGGTAAGCTTTTACCCCACCGCCTTCTACGACCCGACAACGGGCATCGCCGCCACGCGCATCGCCGCTGGCGCAACCGCCGCCCCCGAAGTGTTCGACCTCAGCGGCCGCCGCACGACGATCAACGCCAAAGGCCTGAAGATTGTAAGGCAAGGCGGAAAAACGAAGAAGATTTTGGGCACTTATTAAGTTAAAAGCCTAAGAAAATACAGGCAAGGTGCAACAAAAGCCATTCTTGGTTCATTGTTGCGCCTTGCTTCTTTTAGCAGGTTTGTTATATGACATTTGGGGGCATTGTCAAAAAAGACTAATTTTGCAAGCACTTAGTATCATATATGCCCAAAATAAGATTTATAGATTTATTTGCTGGAATAGGCGGCATACGGAAAGGCTTTGAAACCGCCTTCCAGAAGTGCGGCTACGAAACGGAGTGCGTAATGACCTCCGAGATAAAGCCGTATGCCTGCAAAGTCCTTAAAGCCAACCACCCTAACGAGGAAGTACAAGGGGACATTACAAAGATTGACGCGAAAGAGATTGCCGATTTCGATTTTCTCTTGGCAGGCTTCCCCTGTCAGGCATTCTCGTTTGCAGGGAAACGCCTAGGATTCCAAGACACGCGGGGAACTTTGTTTTTTGAAGTGGAACGTATCCTCAAAGAGAAAAAGCCCTATGGGTTCATTCTTGAAAATGTGGAGGGACTTGTCACGCACAACCGCGAGGACGCGCGGCAGCCAATCGGGGAAACGCTCTCTGTTATCTTGAACAACCTCAATGCGCTCGGCTACCGCGTGACTTGGCGCGTGCTCAACTCAAAGGATTTCGGATTGGCACAAGAACGCAAGCGCATCTATATTGTTGGCACGCGACAAGCAGCCATCTCGCTCGACAGCTTTACGGCAAAGCACGCGAAAGTGGGGGACATATTGGAGAAGGGGCAGCCGACAATAGACACAAAATTCACCCGATTGCTCATGGCTCACTATACCCCGGAACAACTATACGGGAAATCCATCAAAGACAAGCGGGGAGGCGAGGACAACATACATAGTTGGGATATTGAAATGAAAGGAACTGTTTCTGAAGAGCAGAAAAAGCTGCTGAACATGATTTTGCGCGAACGCCGCAAAAAGAAATGGGCCGAACTGCACGGCATCAAATGGATGGACGGCATGCCTTTGACCATAGACATGATAAAAGGCTTTTATCAGGGCGAGCATCTTGAAGAAATGCTTGAAGACCTCGTTGCGAAAGGTTACCTGAAAAAGGAATATCCCAAAGAATTGGTAACAGAACATACATTGTTTGGTAGCAGGCAGGTTCGCCGTCAAGATGAAACAAAAGAAGCTGGCTACAATATCGTGGCGGGAAAGTTGAGTTTTGAAATAAACAAGGTATTAGACCCGAAAGGAATAGCCCCGACGCTCGTAGCCATGGACATGAAAAAGATTTTTGTGGCAGACAATGGAGGCGTACGCCCTTTAACGCTACGCGAAGGCTTGCGCCTTTTCGGGTATCCCGAAGATTTCAAATTTCCCGTCAATCAAGCAGAAGGCTACGACCTGCTGGGAAACACCGTGGCCGTGCCTGTAATAACGGCAGTGGCAGAAAGAATGGCAAATTCATATAAAGAGCATAATAATGAATACGACAGATTACCTTTATAAGGCACTTCAAGAGGATTTCGGCTTTGAGGGCGCAACTGGTTCTATTACATTTAATCTCAAGGACTATGAAATTACCGTTGAGCAAAAAAACGTTGTAGGCAATATCCTTGAAGAATGGCTCGACAAATGGATGACGCACAAGGGAATAGTCCATATACACAACGAGCGGCAATCATCGCCTGACTTTTGGCTCAATCCCGATGATTTGAATGACGATTGGCTCGAAGTAAAATCTTTTACGGGAAGTCCAAATTTCGATGTCGCCGCATTTCGCAGCTTTATCAATTTGATTATCGAAAAGCCGTGGAAACTCCACTCCAAACATCTGCTCATTAAATATAAGAGCGAAAATGGCATCGTTACCATTGAGAACTTTTGGTTGAAGAACCTTTGGGAGATATGCAGCACCAGCGGAATATGGCCTGTAAAAGTGCAATACAAGAACAAAGTTATCGTTAATATCCGTCCTTCCGTTTGGTATTCTGAAAGTGCAGACTATAAGCCTTTCGATTGCTTGGAAGACTTCCTTGCCGCACTTGAAGAAACCATATACAGATACCACGACACCAGAACCACAATCGCCGAACATTGGAGCGAAAAACTATGCAAAAGCTATAAGGCGCATTACGGCAAAGCATTGATTATTCCCCGTTGGAACGATATTAAAGGCAAATACATTAAAGATAATTGATTCTTCGCCGAAATCTCTATGAAATTACCCTTTGTAATATAAGATAATTAACAATTTCTTAGGATTTGCACGGCGGTCTGCGTTATTTTCCATAATTTTGCAGATACACATAATAAGTTTCCCGTAAGGAAGCGTTATGTGTATCTGTTTTTTGTATAAAAAAATCATAAATAAGCAATGTCTGAAAGAAAAGTACGCGTGCGCTTTGCGCCCAGTCCCACCGGTCCGCTGCACATCGGCGGCGTCCGCACAGCATTATATAACTACCTGTTTGCCCGCCAGAAGGGCGGCGAACTCGTGTTCCGCATCGAGGACACCGATTCCAACCGCTTCGTGCCCGGCGCAGAGGCTTACATCATCGAAGCCTTCGACTGGCTCGGCATCAAGTTTGACGAGGGCGTGAGCTTCGGCGGCAACTATGGTCCGTATCGGCAAAGCGAACGCCGAGACATTTATAAGAAATACGTGAAGCAGCTGCTCGACAGCGGGGCGGCCTACGTGGCGTTTGATACACCCGAAGAACTCGATGCGAAGCGCAAGGAGGTGGAAAACTTCCAGTACGACGCGCACACGCGCCTCGGAATGCGCAACCAGCTGACGCTGGGCGAAGAGGAGACGCAAAGGCTCATCGCCGAAGGCACGCCCTACGTGGTGCGCTTCAAGATTGAACCGGGCGAAGAGGTGCACGTGAACGACCTTATTCGCGGCGACGTGAAGATCATGTCGGACGTGCTCGATGACAAGGTGCTTTACAAGAGCGCGGACGAACTGCCCACGTACCACCTCGCCAATATCGTGGACGACCATCTCATGGAAATCAGCCACGTGATACGCGGCGAGGAATGGTTGCCCTCCGCACCGCTCCACGTGCTGCTTTACCGCGCTTTCGGCTGGGCAGACACGATGCCCGAGTTTGCCCACCTGCCCCTGCTGCTCAAGCCCGACGGCAAGGGCAAGCTTTCGAAGCGCGACGGCGACCGCCTCGGCTTCCCCGTGTTCCCGCTCGAATGGCACGACCCGAAGACGGGCGACATCTCTTCCGGCTATCGCGAAAGCGGGTACCTGCCCGAAGCGGTGATTAACTTCCTCGCCCTGCTCGGCTGGAACCCCGGCGGCGACCAGGAGTTGCTTTCAATGGACGACCTCGTGCGCCTCTTCGACCTCACCAAGTGCTCGAAGAGCGGCGCAAAGTTCGACTACGTCAAGGGGCAGTGGTTCAACCGCGAATATCTGCTGGCACGACCCGAGGCAGAGCTTGCGCCGGAGTTTGTGCGCGTGTTCGCCGCAAACGGCATCGAGGTTACGGAGCAGCAGGCCGCAGCCGTAATCGCCATGATGAAGACAAAGAACATCGAAGTGGAAGAGGGCGGCGTGAAGAAAAAGCGCAGCATCAGTTTTGTGCGCGACTTCTATCCGCTTTGCGACTTCTTCTTCAAAGCCCCTGCCTACGACAAGGAAGATAAGTTTACCAAAAAGAACTGGAAAGACACCGCCGCCGCCGACATGCAGGCACTGGCCGCCGTGCTCGAAGGGCTGGAAGATTTCAGCGTCGAAAGCCAAAAGGCAGCCGTTGAGGCCTGGGTGGGCGAAACGGGCAAGAAGCCTTGGAACGCCTGGCGCGTGTGCCTCGTGGGCGAAGGCAAAGGTCCCGACATGTACGAACTGGCCGCCTTCCTCGGCAAAGAGGAAACGCTGCGCCGCATGAAAGCCGCACTGGAAGCATTATAATTTTCCCCATGTACTCCCTCGGTATTTATTTAATGGCACTCGGCGTGCGGGTGGCTGCACTCTTTAAGGAGAAGCTGCGGAAAATGGTGCAGGGTCACCGCGCCACGTGGCAGATGCTCCGCGCACTCGGCGGCAAGGACACTTACGTGTGGTTTCATGCCGCTTCGCTCGGCGAGTTCGAGCAGGGCCGCCCGCTCATGGAACGCCTGCGCCGCGAGCACCCCGAAAAGAAAATCCTGCTCACCTTTTTCTCGCCCTCGGGCTACGAGGTGCGCAAGAACTACGACGGCGCAGACCTCGTGTGCTACCTGCCTTTCGACACGCCCCTCAACGCACGACGCTTTGTAAAACTGGCTCGCCCGGAGGCTGCCTTTTTCATCAAATACGAGTTTTGGCGCAACTACATCGAGGTGCTCTATAAGCGCGGCATTCCCTGCTACAGCGTGTCGAGCATCTTCCGCGAAAACCAGATTTTCTTCCGTCCCTACGGGCGCGGCTACGCCCGTTGCCTGAATCGCATGACGCACCTGTTTGTGCAAAACGAGACCTCGCGCCGCCTGCTTGAAGGCATCGGCGTGACGAATGTGGAAGTGGTGGGCGACACGCGCTTCGACCGCGTGCTCGACATTCGCAACGCCGCCAAGCCACTGCCGCTCGCGGAACGCTTCGCGGGCTGCTGGAAGGTGCTCGTGGCGGGCAGTTCCTGGCCGCAGGACGAGGAGATTATCATTCCTTATTTCAACCGTCACCCCAACCTCAAGCTCGTGCTCGCGCCCCACGTGGTGAGCGAGGAGCACCTGCAAGCCATCGAACGGCAACTTGCGCGCCCCGCGCTGCGCTACTCGAAAGCCACGCCGAAAGCAGTGGCGGAGGCGGACTGCCTGATTATCGACTGCTACGGCCTGCTTTCGTCGATTTACCGCTACGCTTCCATGGCCTACGTAGGCGGCGGTTTCGGTGTGGGCATACACAACGTGCCCGAAGCGGCGGTCTACGGCATTCCCGTGATTATCGGCCCCAACAATAAGAAGTTCCGCGAGGCGCAAGCCCTCTTGCGGTGCGGCGGTTGCAAGGAAATAGCCGGCACGGCCGACTTTGAACAGATTATGGACGCTTGGCTTTCGGACAAGGAAGCGCTTGCGAAAGCCGGGCAAGCCGCCGGCAACTACATAGCCGATAATGCCGGCGCTGCCGACCGCATTTTCAGCAAAACCCTCCAATGAAAATCCTTTTAGTAAATACCTCCGACCACAAGGGCGGCGCAGCCATTGCCGCCATGCGGTTGCTGGAAGCCTTGCGTAAGAGCGGTCACGAGGCTACGCTGCTGTGCCGCGACAGCCTCACTGGGGGAGAAGGAGTCGTGGGCTTGCCCGAAAGCCGCCGGCAGCAGTTGCGCTTCATTGCCGAGCGGGCGGAAATCTTTGCGGCGAACGGCTTCAGCCGGCAAAACCTCTTTGCCATAGATACCGCCGCCCACGGCACGGACATCACGCGCCTGCCGCTGTTCAAGGAGGCCGACGTGATACATTTGCACTGGATCAACCAGGCGATGCTCTCGCTCGGCGACCTCAAAAAGATTTTCAATTCGGGAAAGAAGGTGGTGTGGACGCTCCACGATATGTGGCCCGTGACGGGCATCTGCCACCACGCGCAAACTTGCGACCGCTGGCTGGCCGACTGCGGCAACTGTCGCCTGCTGAAACGCCCCGCGCCCCACGATATTTCTTACCGCATTTTCCACAAAAAGCAAAAGATCTACGCCGCCGCCCGCAACCTCACCTTCGTGGGGTGCAGCCGCTGGCTCACAGAACTGGCACGCCGCTCGCCGCTCACGGCAGGCCACGAAGTGTGCAACATTCCCAACCCCATCGATCCCGATTTCTACGCCCCGCAGCCCGCAGCCGCCGCCCGCGAGGCTTTGAGACTGCCCGCCGAGGGCAAGTTGCTGCTGTTTGTCGCTTTCAAAGCCACAGACCCCGGCAAAGGCATCGCTTTTTTGCGCGAAGCCGTGGACATAATCGCCAAGGGAAACAAGGAACTCGCCGCCACGCTCGGCGTGGTCATTGTGGGCAAAGAGGCAGAACGCGCCGCAGAGGGTTTCGCCTGCCGCACCTATCCCATGGGATATATCACCGACATGGAAAAGATGCGCACGATTTATCAGGCGATTGATATCCTGACTATGCCCACGCTGATGGACAACCTGCCCAACACGATTGTCGAGGCGCAAGCCTGCGGCAAACCCTGCGTGGGGTTCAACGTGGGCGGGCTGCCGGAGATGATTGCCAACGGGCTGAACGGCATGCTCGTTCCCACGGGCAACGCGCAGGAATTGGCGCAAGGCATCGCCGCCGTGCTTTCTACAAAGAGTTACGACGCGCTCAGCCGCAACGCCCGCGCCGCCGCCGTGAGCAATTATTCGCAAAAAGCCGTGGCAGAGAAATATTTTGCCGTTTATAATGGTACAGAAAAGTAAAAGAAAAGCCCAATAATGAAGCCTCCGCTTAAAATATCTGTCATCACCGTTACCTACAACGCCGCCAACCTTATTGCAAGAACGATTGGCAGCGTGGAGGAACAAACCTACGATGCCGTGGAACACATTATTATCGACGGCAATTCGCAAGACAATACCCTTTCTGAAATTCATCATTATCAGGAACGCAACAGCCGCACGGAGCACCCGCGCGAAATCGTTTGCCGCAGCGAGCCTGACCGAGGCATTTACGATGCCATGAACAAAGGTTTGGAATTGGCCACGGGCAAATATCTGCTGTTTCTCAACGCTGGCGACCGTTTCCACGCGCCCGACACGCTCGCACAGATTGTCGCCGTGGCAGAAAAGGGCGACAAATTGCCTGCCGTGATTTACGGCGACACGCACATTGTCGATGCCGCCGGCAACTTCCTGCACCGCCGCCGCCTCGCGCCGCCCCCGCGCCTCACGTGGCGGTCGTTCCAAAGCGGCATGCTGGTGTGCCATCAGGCATTCTTCGCCCGCCGCGACATCGCGCAGAAAACGCCTTACGACCTACACTTCCGCTTTTCGGCCGACTTCGACTGGTGCATTCGCATCATGCGCGCCGCCCACCGCCGCAAGCTCCCCTTGACAAACGCGGGCATCGTGGTGGCGGACTATCTGAACGAGGGCACCACCACGCGCCACCATAAAGCCTCCCTGCGCGAGCGCTTCCGCATTATGGAGAAATATTACGGACTGATGCCCACGCTGGCTTACCACTTATGGTTTCTTGTACGCAATTTCATAAGAAAGTAGAAGTGCGGGGCATACAATATTATATATATGTATAGGCCAAAGAAATTAACCCCCGAAGAGGCTTACCGCCAGGCAAGCGGCGAATGTGCGCGGCGCGAAACGTGCCGCGCTCATTGGTACAGAAAGTTCATCGCAGCAGGACTTTCGCCTTTGGAAGCCGACGACGTGCTCGCCCGCCTCGAGCGCGAGGGTTTTATTGACGAGACGCGTTATGCCCGCGCCTATGTGAGCGACCACTACCGCTTTTCGCAGTGGGGGCGCGAGAAGCTGCGCCATATGCTTTGCGCCGACGGCATCGCCTCTTCTATTATCGAGGAAGCCCTGAAAGAGATTGACGAAGACGTTTATCGCGAAAACCTTAAAAGCCTTTTAGAGAAAAAAATCCGTTCCGCCGCCGACACCGACCCGCGCACCCTTACCCGCAAAGCGGTGTCCTACGCCGCTGCCCGAGGCTACGAGGCCGACCTTATTTTTGAGGTTTTTAAAGAAATTTATTGCGAGTAATAAAAGCAAAATCGCCTTTTTCTTATATAAAAGTTTGCCAAAGGGCAGTTTTTTTATACTTTTGCACGTATTCTGAAAGAAAACTAAACAAAATCACATTAAAACCTCTTCGTATGAAACAGAAATTACTTCTTTTCTTCTCGTTCCTGTTCGCCGCGCTCCTGCCCGCTTCGGCAGATGAGCTGTATTACGAGCAGGATTTCGACCAAGCCGCCGACTACGCCGAAGGCAGTTACGTGCCGACGGGCTGGCTGTCGGAAGGCACGCTTGCGCTCTATCGCCAAAAGGCCTCCGATATGGGTGCTTCTGCCCACTCGGGCAGTTACGTGTTCGGCAATGTGGGCAGCTATATGGGCGTGCGCGATGAAGTTGTCTACACGCCGGGCTTCACGCTCGCAGCCGGCAAGGTCTGCACGTTCAGCTTCTGGCTTTACGCACCGGGCGGCACCCCTGCCAACGTGCGCAACACGCAGATTAAAGTGACGGCCGGCACGGCGCAGACCAAGGAAGCACAAACCGTAGAACTGGGCCAGACACCGAAGCAGGCACACAGTTCGTGGACAAAGTATTCCTTTGAATTTACCCCCGAGGCGGAAGGCGAATATTTCTTTGCGCTCCATCTTGTCACCACCATTTCGCAGAGCGGTTTGGTGGCTTTCGACGACATCGTGGTTGAAGGCGAAACGCCCTCCGCACCCATTCCCGCCGGCGAACTGCAAGAACTTTCCGCCGCCTATGCCGACGGTTTCGACTTTACGGCGCCTTATACGTATAAGGGCGAAGCCATTGTGAGCTATGTGAATGCCGCTGCCGGCGTGGCTTATCTGCAAGACGTGACGGCTGGTGCCAAACTCCTCTTCCCCGCTGCCGCCGCCCCGAAAGCCGGCGACAAGATCAGCGACCTCGGCTGCACGCTCGCCCTCGCCGACGGCGTGCTCACGATGACCATTCCCGGCGATGCCGCCGCGCCCGCCTTCACCACCGTGTCCGAAGGCAATGCGCTTCCCGCGCAGCCCGTCACCCTCGAAGCCCTCGCAGCCGAGCCGCAGCTCTATGCCGGCAAACTGATTGCCGTGGACAGCGTGACGTTCAGCAATATCGAAGCAGGCGACGTGTTTGAAGAAGGATTAGACTATACGCTTACCGACGGCACGAACTCCATAGCCCTCGGTTTCCTCCCCGGCGATGCGCTCTACGATGAGGGCATTCCCACCGAAGTGCTTAAAGTGACGGGTATCGCCCGGAGCGGCACGGCTGCCACGATTGCACCGCGTACGCTTGAGGATATAGAAAAATACACCGCGCCTATTGTACACGAAACCAAGGAACTGCCTTACCAGCAGTCGTTCGACAATGAAAACGAGGACTACGACGGCACGTCGCAGCTGCCTACGGGCTGGGCTTGCACGGGCACAGTGCCTTTTGTTACCGCCAACATGGACGGGCTGCTTGCCCACGGCGGCACTTATTACCTCATCACGCCCGAGGGCTCTTTCCTGCGCGACGAACGCCTCTACACGCCGTTCTTCGACATGGAAGCCGGCAAGACGTATGTGTACAGCTTCTATCTCTACCTCCCGGGCAAGGTGTCTCTCGGCGCGCTGCAACCCACCAACCTCACGGTAACCGTGGGCAACGACCAGGAGAGCAACGCACAGACCACTACGCTCCTCACGCTCAACGGGCAGAGCCTTACGAGCTGGACGAAGCAGGAAGTTAAGTTTGTGCCGATGGTAAGCGGCCAGTACTGCTTTGCCGTAAACCTTTCGTCCGAAAGCCCCTCGTGCGGCGACATTGCCATCGACGACGTAACGGTGTTTGAAGAAGGCTCCGTGATGCGCCCCACCGCCGAGTTCGGCATACCCGCCTGGTACGACGTATTCGAATCGCGCCTCTGTGTGTTCCGTGGCACTGCCGTGCAGATGATTAACCTCTCCACCGAAGCCACCGAATACGAGTGGAGCATTCCCGGCGCGAACCCCGCAACCTCTACCGCGAAGAACCCCGCGTTCTTCTTCCCCGAGGAGGGCACGTACACCATCACGCTGACTGCCAAGAACAGCCGTTTCAGCAAGACCACGACAAAAGAAGTAAAGGTTTACTTCCCCACCGACGAGGGTCAGCTCGGCCTGATGAACTATAATCCAAGCGAGGATAAGATGATCAGCTATTTCGACGAAATGCCCACTTATCCCACCGACCCTGAATTTGACTACATCTCCGGTTTCAACCACTACTATTACCGCTACGCCCAGCGCTACGCCCTGCCTGCGGAGACCAAGATGACTATTTCGAACATCTCTACATGGCTCGTGGCTTACTCGCGCATGTCGGCCTACACCGCCGAAGAGCGCAACTGGCCCTTCACCATTTCTTTCTATGGCGAGACTAACGGCAAACTGGACGAGACCAAGTGCTTCGGCCGCAAGATTTCCACGCTCGTGGACGAGTTCGGCAACGTGGGCATCGGCTACGAGCATCCCAAGATGTGGGGCTTCAGCCTCGAAAGCAACCCCATCACGGTGCAGGGCAACTTCTACGTAGCGTTTGAATACGACCCGCAAATTCCCATCGACTCTCCCGACCCCAACATCACGCGCTCTTACATCGCGCTCAGCCTTGCGCAGAGCCGCCTGCCGCAGTCGAACATGTACGTTTATCCCACTTCGGGTCCCGAAGGATTTACCAAAACCAACCAATGGTGCAGCCTCAACGAGTTCGACGCTTCAAAGGCCGGCTACAGCCTCGCCCTCATCTTATGGGCAAATGCCGAGGGTGCAACAGCCCCGAGCGGCATTATGGCTATCGGCCCTGACGGCAAGCCTGCCTTTGCAGCCCGTCCCTGCGGCGAAAGCCTCAACGTGAGCGGCACGGAAGCCGGCGAACGCCTCACGCTCTTCGATGCCGGCGGCCGCCTCGTGCGCACCGCTGCAGCCGAAGCCGGCGCCACGCAAATCAGCCTCGGCGGATTGAGCGCAGGTACATATATTATTATGTCGTCGAAAGGCGCAGTGAAATTTGTGAAAAAATAAGTTATGACCTCCACAGCAATATTCTCTTTCAAAAGAGCCGGCAGCGCATGCCGGCTCTTGCTGCTTTCCGTGCTCTGCGCCATAGCGTGCAGCCGCGCAGCAGCCGTGCCCGCCTATCCGGGACTGATTACAGTGAAGCAACCCTCGGGCAAAACCGTGAGCATCTATCTGCGCGGCGATGAGCGCAGCCATTGGGGCGAAACGCCCGACGGCTACACCCTCCTGCGCGACGGCGAAGGCTATTGGGCATTTGCCCGCGCCACCGCAGAAGGCGGCATCGAAGCCTCCTCCCTGCGCTACGACGGAAGCAGCCTTGCCGCCGAGCGCGCCGGCATTCGCAAGGGCCTGCGCCCCACGCGCAGCATCTCGCAACCCGGCGTGCAGCAGCCCGGCGTGCAAAAGGCCAAGCAACTGCAGGTGAGCAATTCTTTCCCCACCAAGGGCAAGCACAAACTTCTCATGCTTCTTATCAATTACAATGACACGCAGACGCTTTACACACAAGCCGATTTTCAAAACGTAATGAACCAGGAGAACTACGCCGGCACGGGCAGCTTCCGCGACTACTATCTCGAGCAGTCGTTCGGTCAACTCGACATCGAAACCACCGTCACGCCGTGGATTCAGCTCAACGGCGCGAAGCGCTACTACGGTTCGGAGGGCGCGGTGGCCATGATTACCGAAGCCCTGCGTATGATTGAGGACCAGATAGACCTGCGCGAGTTCGACAACGACGGCGACGGCGTGCTCGACGGCCTCACCGTAATCCACCAGGGCACGGGGCAGGAAATGACCGGCTCGTCGTCGGACATCTGGTCGCACAGCAGCGAAATCATCGGCCTCACCATTGACGGCATCGCCGTGAAGCGCTACACGATACAGCCCGAGCAGCAACGAGAGGAGAAGATTACGAACATCGGCGTCATCTGCCACGAGTTCGGCCACAACCTCGGCGCACCCGATTTCTACGACACCGACTACGCCCAGTCGGGCGGCACTTACGGCGGCACGGGCGTATGGGACATTATGGGCGGCGGCGCATGGAACGGCGACAACGGTTCGCAGCCCGCTGCCTTCAATATGTGGCAGAAATGGCAATACGGCTGGATTACGCCCACCGAGCTCACTGCCGCCACGCACATCAGCAACATGCCCTCTTCCCGCCTCGGCACGGCCGCTTATAAAATCAACACCACCGTGCCCGGCGAATACTTTATCCTTGAAAACCGCCAGCGCGAAGGTTCGTTCGGCACGCCTCTGCCCGGCAGCGGTCTGCTCATCTACCACATTGACGAAAATCTCATTTCGCAAACCGTAGAGCAGAACACGCTCAACGCGCAGTATCCTCAGGCCGCCTACACCGTTTGCGCCAATGCCGGCACCGACCCCTCTTCTTCGTCATTCTCCTACGGAGATGTCACGACCGCCGGCACGCCCTTCCCCGGCAGCGCGGGCATCACGTCGTTCTCCGACGCCACCCTGCCTTCCTGCAAATCGCGCAGCGGCCGCCACTCTTATTTTGCCTTGAAAAATATCACGGAGACCGGCGGAACCATCAGTTTCGACTTCATCAAGGAAACCACGCCGCCCGCGCCGCAGGACTTCCACGCCGAAACGCAGCGCGGCAAGGTGAACCTGGCATGGACCGCACCGCATCCCGAAGGCACTTACACCTCGCCGCTGTTCTACACCGTGTATCGCAACAACGCGCCCATCGGCGCCACCTCTGCACTTTCCTTTGCCGACAACGAGCCCGATGCCGACGGCCTGCTCGTTTACAGCGTAGACGCCACCTATTCCAACGAAATGGTGTCGCCTTACGTTGAGGACTCGCTCATGATACCGACCAACCGCGTCACTGCCATCACCGCCACGCGCTCCTCTGCTACCAACACGCTGCGCTGGACGCTTGGCAACCGCCTTACCCGCGTGGACATCACGCCCAACGAGGCTGACTATACGCAACTCAATATCCAAGGTGTCGATTCCGTGGACTTCGTGCAGCGTTTCTCCGCCGCCGACCTCACTGCCTATAAGGGCGCGCGCATCACGTCGGTCGCCATCTTCCCCCTCACCACGTCTTCCACCTCTACCTACGAGGTGCGCGTGTGGGAAACGGACAAATACGGCACGAACCCGCGCATCGTTTCCAGCCGCCCCGTCTCGGAGTTCGGCGTCAGCGCGTGGAGCCGCGTGATGCTCACCGAGCCGGTGACGATTATCAAGGGACGCGACTACTACATCGGCGCACACCTCAAAAGCACGCAAAACGGCTTCTCGCTCATGAGCGACACAGGACCTTACCAAAACGGCGGCTGCCTGCTCAAGTTTGAAGACGAATGGGAGGAGGCGCAAAATCCGCAGGGCAACTTTTACCTCTACGCCGAACTGCAATATCCCGAGCCGAAAACGCAGACCGTGCCCACGGGCTTGGACGAACCCGTCACCGACCCGTTCAGCCAGTTGCAATATCCGCTCGGTTTCCGCGTGTACCGCGACGGCGTTGAAGTGGGCACCACCGCCAATCTCCTCTTCCTCGACACCTCCGCCCCCGCCGGCGAGCACGACTATGCCATCTCCTCGCTCTTCCGGGGCGGCAATGAGAGCGACACGGTAGAGTTCCATTTCGACGGTTCAGAGCAGCCCACGGCCATTGCCGCCACGCCCCTCGCCGCCTCGCCCTCCCTGCGCTTCAAGCGCGGCACGGGCAGCCTCACCCTCACGGGCAGCGGCAGCGTCACCGCCACCGACACGGCAGGCCGCACCCTCCTGAGCCACGCCGCTTCGGGCGACACGACCCTCGCCCTCGCCCCCGGCGTTTACATCATCCGCCTCGCCGCTACCGATGGCAAGGTGTACACCTGGAAGGTAGAACTGTAAGCAAAAAGGAATCTTATTAAGATAAAACCGCGCAAGGGAGCCTATGGTTTCCTTGCGCGGTTGTTTTGTTTAAAAAACGCCCCTACTTGCCACGCGCACGGAGAAATTTTTTTCTTTCTCCTTGATAATTTTCCCTTTCTCCCTGAAATTTTTTCCTGTCTGCGCAGAAAATTTTTGTTACAAACTTTGTAACGCTTATTACAAAGTTTGTAATACGTGTTACAAAGTTTGTAATATATGTTACAAACTTTGTAACAAAAAATATCTCCGAGAAAATGAAAAATTTCAGGGAGAAAGTAAAATATGTCTTAGCAGACAGAAAAAAATATCTGCGCAGAAAGGATTTTCTTCCTGCGCAGACAGTAAATGCGAAGTGCTATAAAAAATGCTGCCTTCAATCTGAAAGTTCCGACGCGTTGCTGTAATGGCGGATATGTATGCCGAAAAGGGTGTCGCAATCGGTGGGGACACCGACGGGCATACGGGGAACGGGAACGCCGCTGCCCAGGGGTTCGCTACCAAATTCTTCGTACGCCTCGTCCCAAAGACCGGCATCGATGAAGGATTGCAGCGTCTGCGCACCGCCCTCCACGAGCAGCGAACGGATGCCCTCGCCGTGGGCAGCGGAAAGGAGCGTGGGGATGTCGGCAAAGGCGGTGAAGCCGGCGGGCAGGTCGCCCTCGGCTATTCGTCCCAACACGTAGCGGCGCGGATTCGGGCCGCTCCAATGGCGCACGGTGAGGGTGGGGCGGTCGGCAAGGAGGGTGGCGTGTCCCACGAGGATAGCGTCGTGCTCGGCGCGGAGGCGATGCACGCGCATAAGGGTGTGAGGTGTGGAGATAAGGGCGGCAGAAATTTCGGGGTTTTGCGCACCTGTGAGTTCGTCGATGCGCCAGCGGTCTATAAAGCCGTCGGAAGAGCGTGACCATTTAAGAGTGACAAACGGCCGGCGAAGGGTTTGCGAGGTGACGAACTTGCGGTTGAGGGCCAGACATTCTTTTTCCAACACGCCGACAGCGACCTCCACGCCACCGCGCCGCAATATCTCTACTCCGCGCCCCGACACTTTTGCAAAGGGGTCGATGCACCCCACCACGCAACGGCGGAAGCCTTGGCGTACGATCATCTCGGCACAGGGCGGCGTGCGACCGAAGTGGGCGCAGGGCTCGAGGCTGACATAGATAGTGCTTTCGGGTATGAGGCTGCGCAGGTGCGCCGGCACGCTGCGCACGGCATTGACCTCGGCGTGGGGCGTGCCGCACTCGCGGTGCCAGCCTTCGCCGATGATTTTATTGTCGTGGACAATTACCGCGCCGACCATAGGATTGGGCGAAGCGGACTGACAGCCGTTTTTGGCCAACTGAATGCAGCGGCGCATCCACTTTTCGTCGGGAACATTTATGGACATTATTATTAATGTTTAATTTTGCAGGAGATGAACGAGATTTACCAATATATATTTAATGCGTTGCGCGGTCGCTACGAGGCGGGCGAGGCGCGGGCGTTGGCGTTTGCCCTGCTCGAAGACGGCTTCGGCGTGGAGCGTACAGCGGTTTATGCCGACAAAGTTAGCAATTTCGGTGCAGCGGAGCACAAGCGGCTGGACGATATTCTCTCACGTATGAAAAACGGCGAGCCGCTGCAATATGCCATAGGCAAGGCGCGGTTCAGGGGAGAATTTTATAAGGTAAATCCCGCCGTGCTTATTCCGCGCCCGGAAACGGAGGAACTTGTGGAGATGTGCACGGCATGGGGAAAAGGCTTTTTTGAAGAAAAGGGTAGGGGAGAAGCACTGCGGATTTTAGATGCCGGAACGGGCAGCGGCTGCATAGCCATCAGCGTGGCAAAGGAACTGGATAATGCAGCGTATGTGGAGGCGTGGGACATTTCGGAAGCGGCACTCGGCGTGGCAAAAGAGAATGCCGACTTGCACGGCGCACAGGTTGTTTTCAAAAAACGGGATATTTTAAGTTTTAAGCCTGATACTTACTTTGACCTGATTGTGAGCAATCCGCCTTATATAACGGACGGGGAACGGAAAGACATGGAAGCGCACGTTTTGGACTACGAACCGCACACTGCGCTCTTTGTGCCTGACCATGACCCGTTCCTATTTTACCGCGCCTTGGCGAAACTGGCCAAGGAATGCCTTGCGCCGAATGGCATGATAGCCGTGGAAACCAACAGAATGTTTGCCGACGACGTGAGACGGCTTTTTGAAGAAAATGGTTTGGAGAAAACGCAAACTATAACGGATTGCTTCGGAAACAAGAGGTTTGCAGTGGGGAGAAATAAGGCTATAAACAACTAAAATAAACATAATTGTCAGTATAATAAAGTGTTAAGTGCCTGAAAGGCAGTACAGAGCGAAGCGACGATAAGAGGGTGTGTCAAAATAAATATTGTTGCAGATGTATCCCCTGTAAGGGGAAAA
>JBJEAH010000121.1:0-10924 GCA_051868815.1 Alloprevotella sp. | reverse complement strand
CGTAGCGGTTGAGGGTGAAGAAGTCGTCGGCCGACATCATGGCGGCGTTGTTGAGGTTGCTGCCCATGAGCATGAGTTTGCCGAGGTAGGGGGCTACGTCGTCCATCTTGACCCAAAACATGGGGTACTGCGAGTCTGCGCCGCCGAAGTCGTCGCCGCGCTTGAGCACGGGGCAGAGGGCAGTGACCTTCTTGCGGATCGTGGCGGTGTGCTGGTCGAAGTAGGTGCTTTCCTTAATGAAATATACCTTTACCTCGTCGGAAGGCAGGTCGCTGTCGGTGACGCGGATTTTGCCATCCTTCTGTTCGTAGAAGATGTGGTAGCGGTCCATGAGTGCCCTGGCCTTGACGATGTTTTTCTCCGAGAAGTCCTCGTTGCCGTCGAGCTTGTAGTCGTATGCCTTCACCTGTCCGCGCAGCAGGAGCTTGAAGAGGTAGGTGAAGAGGTTTTCGCGTCCGTCGGTAGGCGTTGTGGGATAGTAGAGCGGGGCGTTGGCGTCCTTTGTGAGGTCGAGGGAGCGGTAGATGTCGCGCCGCCACGACACGTCTTCGGGCATGGCCGCCGCTGTGGGGAAGTCGCGATAGGCAGAGCCTTTGGGCGCGGCTTGCGCGGCCGTCTGTTCCTTGTTTTCGGCCGCCTTGCGGCGTGCGGGCGGCTGCGCCACGGCTGCGAGGGTGCAGGTGCAGGCGAGGACAAACGCGAAGAGCGTGCGGCTGTTATGGGATAAGAGGGAATACATATTATATATATTTATGAAAAATCAATTCACGATTACTTCCAAGGCTTGCGGCAGGGTGCGGGCTATGCCGTCGGGGCCGATGACGTGGACGTTGGTGATGTAGAAGCGCGAGCCTCGGCGCGTTTCGCGCATGAGGGAGCGTTGGTTCTCGCTGAATGCTGCCCCGTTGGACGTTTCGGGGCGGGCATTGCCCATGCGGTCGAAGAACACGGTCTCGAAACTTTGCACCTTGAAAGGAATGTTGAGCAGGCCGTCGTCGATGGCCGCACCGATGCCCGGTGCGCCGAGCAGGGTGCCCTTGGCGATTTTGCCGCCCTTGAAGTTGTCGTCGCCCACGCGGATATAGGCAGTGGGGTCGGGCAGTTTGCGCACCTTGAAGGTGAACACGCCCATGGTTTGCTGCTTGCCGTTGACCACGCCCGTCACGGTGAACGTAACGTCCTGTCCCACGGCTGCGGGCTTGGCGATGTATTTGCCATCGCCCTTCGGGGTGAGCGTGCCGCCAGCCATGGCGAGGCTGATTTTGTCGGGCGAAACGCCGCTGGCGCTTACGCTCACGGGGTTTTCGAAGCCGGCATAGAGCACGTTCATGAGGTCGGCGGCGACGGTGGCGCCCATAGGCGGCGCGATGACGTTGTATTTCTGCACGAAGTCGCGGCGTATGATTTCGCCTGCGGCGTTGGGCATCATGATGTAGCCGTTGAAGGAGTATTCGCCGGGCGAGCCTACGGTGAAGTTGTAAGTGCCGTCCTCAGCGATGCGCTTGCCGTTTACGTAGATTTCAGGGCGCTGCGTGGTGTCGACCGCCGCCATGAAGATGCGCGAGCGGAACGTTTCGCCGGGGAAGAGCGTGGTGGCCTCCGGGAGGCAGTAGGCGTTGAGCTCGTTCACGCGGATATCCTTGATGTCGATGTTGGAGACAAGCGTGTGGAGCACCTCGTTCTCGGCCTTGCGCACGTCGCTCTGCAGTTTGGCGAGCATTGTGACGGCGGCGATGGCGGGCATTTGCTCAAACATGTATTGCTCCCAATTCTTGCCGATGTTGTCCTCGCCGCCCGGCACGTCGGTGGAAAGGTTGGAGGCGAGAATGGCGCGCTGGCGCGGGTCGGTGACATATTGCAGCACGGTGGTGCGGAATTTCCCGATTTCGTCATAGAGCTTGCGGCCGTAGCCTTTCACGGGTGCGAGCATGATGCGGCTGGAAGCCTCGAGGTCTTCCTTGTTTTGCAGGTCGTCGGGGTTGCCGTGCTTGCCGTCGGCCTCGCGGGCAATGGCGACGCGCAGGCGTTCGGCGAGGTTGTAGAGCGAGTCGGCGGAGGTCTTCACGATGTGCGCCTTGTCGAACCACGGCTTCACCTTTTCGGGGTTGGCTGCCAGTTGCCGCTTGATGTCTTCGTATAGGGCGAGGTTCTCCTTCATGGCGTTGTCGGTGGTGCGGAGCAGGCTGTCGCTGATGAGCGTGAAGCCCTTGAGCACATCGTTCGACACGTTGAGCGCCAGCATGGCCAAAAGGACGATATACATGAGGTTGATCATCTTTTGGCGCGGAGATACCGGTCTTTTCTTTACTGCCATTACAGGATGTGGTTTTAATTATTGTTGGCGGGGTTGCCGGCAGCCTGTGCGCCGCGCATGTTCACCGTGAGTGCCTCTATCATGCGGCCGTAAACGCCGTTGAGCTCTTCGATTTGCTGTGCAAGGCGGTTGGTCTGCTCGTTGATTTGCTCGATGGTGCCCACTTGCAGGCTGATGCCTTTGAGGTGGAGTTCGTACACCTTGTTGATGCCCGTAAGCGTGCGGCTGAGGTTTTCCATTTCCTCGCTGTCGCGCGTGAGTTTCGCGCTCTGTTCGTCCACTTTCGCAAAGGTTTCGGAGAGCAGGTGCAGTTTGTCGATATAGGTCTGCGTGGCTTCCTCCATTTCGGGCGAGAGAGCTGCCTGTGCGCGGCGCAGCAGTTCGTCGTTGGCTGCTCGGATAATGGCGGCCAGGCGTTGCGCCTCGTTTTCGAAGGGTTCGTCGCCCTGCGGCGTGTTGAGCGCGATGGCTTCGCGGGCAGCCTGCACGATGTCGGGCTGCTGCGGCGTGGCTTCTGCGGGCGAACCGGTCTGCTGCGTGCCAGTGCCGCCGCCCACGATGATGGTGCCGCCTGCGCCGCCGCCGATTACCACGCTGCCGCCTCCGATGGGCTGGCCTGCGGCGCGGACGGTTTCGCCCTCGCTGTCGGGTTCGTTGGTTTCATCATCATCGCTGATGCCCAAACGGTCGGCAATTTCTTCGTCCGTCTCATAGTCGGGCGGGAGTTCCTTGCCCACCTCGTTCTTGTCGAACGGGCGGTCGAAGGCGGCGAGGAAGAACACCACGACCTCCGTGCCCATACCGATGAACAGCATGAAGTTGCCGCCCGGCAGGTGCGTGAGTTTGAAGAGTGCGCCGAGGATAACGACCGATGCACCCCAGCTGTATGCGTAGTTAAGGAAGGTCTGTCCCGGCACGCTGTCCATCCAGTGTTGCAGACGTACCACGATATTTATTTTCTTGGACATAATGGGTAGAGAATTATATCTTTATTTATTCTTCTTGCGCCCGCTGTTTACGGTGCTGGTGGTAGTGGCTTTGGAGCGCACGCAGCGGAAGCCGATGTAGGAGCGCGGCTGGTTTTGGTATTCTGCCGTGCGCCATGCCGAGCGGATAACGGAGAAGGGGTCTTTCCACGAGCCGCCGCGCACGGTTTTGCGTTTCAGCAGATAGGGGTCTTCCTTCGCGGCGTTGTAGCGCAGTTCGGGGTTGAGGTCGGCCATGGCTTGCACGCCCGCTTCCGTGTAGACCGTGCTGGTCCACTCAGCCACGTTGCCCGCCATGTCGTAAAGGCCGTTGGAGTTGGCCCCGTAGATGCCCGTGCGCGAGGTGATGAGGTTGCCGTCCTCGGTGTAGTTGCCCTTATCGGGCTTGAAGTTGGCAAAGTAGCAGCCCTGCTCGCTCTTGGTTTCGTTGCCCTGCCACGGGAAGGGGTTGCCCTCCTTGCCGCGTGCGGCATATTCCCACTCTATTTCGGTCGGGAGGCGATAGCGCTGAATGAAGCGTGCCTGCGGTCCCATGCCTTTCAGCAGGAACTCCGTGCGCCATGCGCAGAAGGCCTGCGCCTGCTCCCACGTTACGCCCACAACGGGGTAGTCGTTGTAGACGGCCGAAGAGAAGTAGAGCTTCATGTAAGGCTCGTTGTTGGCGTTGGGAAAATCGTTTACCCAGCACGTGGTGTCGGGATAGACACGCACGATATAGGTATTGAGGAAATCGTAGAGCGAGGAGAGCGGGCGCTCGATGGTTTGGCGCACAATCTCGCCGTTCTCGTCCACGTAGGCCGTGTCTTTGGAAATCATCACCACCTCGTCGGGGTCGGCGGGGCGGTCGGTGTTGAGGCTGCGCTCGGTGGGGTCGAGGCGGTACTTGCGCAAGGCCGCCTTTTCGTAGTCGAACACCTCGTAGCGATAGATCATCTGCTTGGCGTCGAGCATCTTCGTGCCGTCGATGGGGTGGGTGATATAGACGCTGTTGATGGCACGCTCCTGGTCTTCCGTGGGCTTGCGCCAGGGAATGGGCTTCGTCCAGTTGAGGTGGGGCTTCACGGGCTCGCCGTAGCGGTCAACCTCGATTTTGTAGGTTTCGTCGCCGCCGTAAGAGGGGTCGGCGAGGCGTTCGCGGATAATGCTGTCGCGCACCCACTCCACAAACTGGCGGTACATGGAGTTCGTCACTTCCGACTGGTCCATCCAGAAACCGTCCACGGAGATTTCCTTCGACGGCGTTGCCGTGCCCCAAAGCGTATCAGGCTCTTCGAGGCCCACTTTAAGGAAACCGCGCTTTATTTCCACCATACCGTAGGGGGCGGGCTCTGTAAACGAGGCTGCCCTGCTGCCCGTCACCTCGCCGCCGTTTTGCATGGCCCGGCTGTTGCCCATGCAGGCAGCGAGCAGCAGGCAGCAGGCTGCCGGGAGGAGCAGCTTCAATGTATGAATGCTTAAAGAATGTCTCATTATTTATATTGTATTGTTTTCAAAAATCTTTATCAAGGCTTACAGATAGCGCACGCTGCGGTGCAGGTTCTTTCCCTTCTTGCCGAGGTCGAGGTCGAGGCGATAGCCGAGAGTAATCTCGTGCTGCCCCGCGCCGAAAGTCATGCCCGAGGTGTTGGCCTCGTAAGAATAACTTAAATCCACGCCGTGGAACATGCCGCCGACGAGGAAGGTAACGGAATGGAGCGGGCTGTAACCCACGCCGCCGTAAATCCTGTTGCGCTCCTTGGCGAAACGCAGCAGCGCGGTGATGTCGCTGCGGAAGTTCACGCCGTCGTAGCGCAATAACACAGAGGGTGCTATGTTAAAGAACGGATTTTTGGTGCGAATATTGTATCCCGCCGTAAAATTATACACCGATTTAACTTTATACTCGTTTGTCTCGCCCAGATAAACGGTCGGTGCGGTGACGTGCTGCATCGCCACTCCGGCGTACCAGCGCTTGTGTGTGTAGAAAAGCCCGACGGAGGCGTCGAACTTGGAGCCCGAAAGGTCTGTGTTGGGAAATGCCGGGTCGTTGGCATCGTTGAGTTCCGCCTTAGAGCCGTTAATCGACTCGTTGAGCATGTCCACTTCCGCGCCGATGCCCAAGTGCCCGCCCCAGAGTTTGAAGTGGAAGGCGTATTGCAGGCTGAAGCGTTTGTGCGAGAAGAGGCCGAACTCATCGTTTTGGAAGAGCACGCCCACGCCGTGGCGCGTCTTTTTTATGGCAAACGCCATGTCCGCCCCGGCGTACATCGTGCTGCCCGCGTCCTCGTAGCCCATGGCGTGCGTTTGGAGGGCGGCGGTGATGTTGAGCTGCGGCGTGCGCCCTGCGGCGGCGGGGTTGAACTGCGTCTCCATCTGCCAGTAATGCACGAACGAGGGGTCCTGCTGCGCCCGCAGCACGGCAAGTCCGCCTGCCGCCCACAGCAGGAGCGTCAGAAGCGAAAGGCGAAAAAGGCTTTGGAGACGATACATATTATATATATGTGTGTGGCAGCTAATATAGTTTTTTGCAAAGATAGTGCAAGGCGAGCGCAGAAGACCAAGCTTGCTTGAAGTCTTTTGCCGAGCCGCAGCCTATCTTCTGCAAAGGTATATATTTTTGCTTGTTTGGCGTGTTTCTTGGCAGATAAGTTACTTTTTGGAGGGGCGCAAAAGGCTGGCGTGGTAGCGAGACCTTTTTTTATAACGGAAAAAATGGGCGAAAATTTTATTTTCCGGCAATTAAGGAGGTGCAGACTGCTCTTCGTGGTAAATAACAAAAAGGAAATAGGCGAGTTTCAGGCAGGAAAAGCGTATTTTTGCAAAAAGTATCTGAAATGAGAACCCTATTATATATTATTGTCCTGTTTCTCTTTGGCTGTATCAATGCAAAAGGGCAAGAGAGCGATGCCGAACGGTTGTTTGCTTATTTCAAACAACTTTCCGGCTTTGACAGTCAGTATCCCCGCGAAAAGGTTTACCTGCACACCGACAACGATGCTTACATGGAGGGCGAGACGCTATGGTTCAAGGCCTACGTGGTGCGCGCTTCCACGCTGCGCCCCGAGCCGGTGAGCAAGGTGCTCTACGTGGAATTGCTGGACGACTGCGGGCGCATCGCCCAACGCCGCCTGCTGCGCCTTGACAGCCTCGGCAGGGCGGAGGGCGACATTGCGCTCAAACTGCCCGTGCGTGCCGGCTACTACGAACTGCGTGCCTATACCCGCGAAATGGTGAACTGGGGAGCGGAGGCCTGTTTCTCGCGCGTTATTCCCGTGTTCAGGGAAAACGATAGCGCGGCGCAGCAGGTAGACATTCCGCCCGTGGAAGATGGTGGCGACCTCGAGCGGCACACCCTGCGCCCGCAGCCCAATTCGCAAAAGGGCGGCAAACGCATCGTTTCCTTCTTCCCCGAGGGCGGCAACCGCATTGCCGGCGTGGCGCAGCGCGTGGCGTTTAAGATGACTGACGGGCGCGGCCGTGCCGTAGGCGATACGCTGTTGCTTGCCGATGCTAACGGACAAGTCGTGGCTGCCGCCGCGCCGCTTCATGATGGTATGGGCATCTTCTCTCTCCCCGCCGACGCGGAGGGCTGGAAAGTGTTTGTGGGCAAGGACGAATATGATTTGCCCGCCCCCGAACCCGAGGGGCGCTACGTGCTTGTGGCGCAGCCCGACGGCGAGGGCGTAAACCTGCTCATCACGCGCACACCACAATTAGCCCCTACGGCGGAGGAGCGGCTGCTTGGACTGGCGGTGATGTGCCGGGAAAGGGTTTGCTATTTCGACACGCTGAGCATCGGGCGCGGCGAGGCGGTGGAGCTGTATCTGCCGAACGCCTCGCTCCACGGTGGCGTGAACCGCATCGAACTCTTCGACCTCGCAGGCAAGAGTCTTTGTCGCAGATTGGTGTGGCGGCACGCGGAGGAGCGGCAACTGGTGCTTGCCGTGCGGCAAAACGAGGTACAATACGAACCATTTGCCCCTGTGGCTTTGGAACTGGAATTAAAAGACGCGCAAGGCCGTCCCGTGTCGCAGGCAGACTTTTCGCTGTCGGTGCGCGATGCCGAAGGCGAACTGCCGCAAAGCGCGGCGGCCACGCTCGCAGAGGATTTGCTGCTCGCCTCCGAAGTGAAAGGCTATGTGCATCGGCCGCGCTATTATTTCGAGCAGCCTGGCGACCCTGTGCGCCGCGCCGCGCTCGACCTCTTGCTTATGGTGCAGGGTTGGAGTGCCACGGACTTTGAGCAGATGTGCGGCAGCCGCGAGTTTCGCCCCGAGCAGCCCATTGAGGAACGCCTCACGCTCAACGGCCGCGTGCTGCGCGACAACAACAAGCAGCAGCCATACGCTAATATGGAGCTTAATATAAAGATGTATTCCATGCAGGGCGCAACTTTGGAGGGCACCGCCGTGACCGACGGCGATGGACGCTTCGCCTTCACCTCCAACTCCGATTATACTGGCGACTGGACGGCAGTGTTCACCGTGCGCAACGAAGACGGGAAGAAGAAATGGGCGCGCCTTGCCATAGACCGCTGGTTCATGCCGCCCGCAAGGGCGATTGCTCCGGCGGAAACAGACATCGCCATGCCTTTGCCCGCAAACGAAGCGAAACAGATTGGAGGTAAAAAGATTGAAACGTTTGAATGGAAAGACACCATTCCGCGCCTTGTAGCGCAAAACTTGGGCGAAGCCGTCGTGACGCACAAGGGGCAATATCGCGGTTTTACGGGCAATCGTTACTCTTATCGCGGCGGTGAGGAAGCCGGTATGCGCGATGCAATCGTGTTCTACGACATTGCCTCCGAAGTGGAGCGTTATAAGGATGCCGGGCACTGGCCGAACTTCTTCATGGAGTTTCTTGCCGACATTGACAGCAACATTACGCCCGACCGTGACAATGACAACCCTTCGCTTTGCAAACTGCGCTACCGAGGCCGCGAGGCAAAGGTGATGTTCAACAACAACGACACCTACAACACTGATCCCGACGGCTTGGCCATTCCCGGTGCCGAGCCTGCGCTTGCCGACCTTATGGCAGAGGAGGTGAAGTCCGTAGCCATTATGCCCAGAGAGAGCATCGCGCGCTTTGCCAGCCCCGCCTTCCTCTCAAAGCTTTCTTCTAACGCAAATGACCTTCCCGACCACCTTATCAACATTTATATTGACCCTCAGGCCGCCCGCTTCAAGGCGCGCAAAGGCGTGGAGACGCGCCGCGTGCAGGGCTACACGCAGCCGCGCAAGTTTTTCAGTCCGAGTTATAACGGTCTGGAACTGCCCTCCGATACCGACCGCCGCCGCACGCTCTTCTGGTGTCCGTCGATAAAGACCGATGCCGCCGGCCGCGCCTCCGCCGTGTTCTACAACAACGCCCGTAGCGGCACGCGCCTGCACATCACCGCCCGCGGCATCGCCGGGACGGGGCAGTTCGTAGACTTTGAGCGATGAAAGAAAATGCTTTACACTTGCTTACAAGGCATTTTCATAGCACATATTGCGAATTATGCGTAACTTTGCAATGAATTTATAAATGAACGATTGATATGGCATTACCCATTGCATCCATACCTGTGCTTACAGGCGAAGTGGCTCGGCACTTTGAAGCCGAGGCACAGAAGAACTATGAGCGATTGCTCAATAGGACAGAAGCTGAAAAGCAGGCTATCCGAGAACAATACGAACAAGGAATGGCTATTGTAAATCAAGTGCTGGCTAATTCAGAACTTAGAAGGGCATGAGCTTTTTATACGAACAATGCTCGCTTTGCGAACTTAAAAGGTTGAACAAATAGAGCAATTTGATTGTGGAGATAAAGACCTTAATGACTTCTTTACAAAAGATTGTTTTGCCTACGCCAAGCAACTCTTAGGCAAGACCTACTGCTATCGATTAAAAGAAGATGTGCAGCAGGTCGTGTGTGCTTTTACGTTGGCCAATGCTGGTATTAGAGTAAGTGATTTACCCAATGCGAGACGAAAGAAAGTAGAGTCAAACATTCCGCACGTAAAAACGCTTAAAGATTATCCGGCTGTTCTCGTCGCGCGGTTAGGCGTTTCAAAGGATTTTCGTTCCCTTCATATAGGCAGTGACGTTATCCGATATATTAAATACTGGTTTCTTGATCCATATAACAAATCTGGTTGCAGATACGTGTTGGTGGATGCTTACAATAATCCCGATACTATGGCGTTCTATCAAAACAATGGTTTTTCGTGTGTTTTCAGTTCGGAGCAACAAGAGCAGACATATAGACACGTAGATAAAAGCGTGCCGTTAAGTACGCGTCTGATGTTTTTCGATTTGATGCAGGTCGTTATGGACACCCCCCTTTGATTAGTAAACAAATGCTTTTATCTCTCTAAAATACAAACCAAACCTCATATAAAATATGTATACAAATTTCCAGACTCATCTTCAGGAAGAGTTGCAAGCCATCAAGGACGCCGGGCTTTACAAGAGCGAACGGCTCATCGAAGGACCGCAGCAGGCTGCCATTAACGTGGCCAACAGCGAAGTGCTCAATTTCTGCGCCAACAACTACCTTGGCCTTTCCAACCACCCGCGCCTCGTGCAGGCCGCCAAGGACATGATGGACCGCCGCGGCTACGGCATGTCGAGCGTACGCTTCATCTGCGGCACGCAGGACACGCACAAGGAGCTTGAGGCTGCCATTGCCGACTACTTCCACACCGAGGACACCATTCTCTATGCCGCTTGCTTCGATGCCAACGGCGGCGTGTTCGAACCGCTCTTCACCGCCGAGGACGCCATTATTTCCGATGCGCTCAACCATGCCAGCATCATCGACGGCGTGCGCCTCTGCAAGGCGAAGCGTTACCGCTATGCCAACGCCGACATGGCCGACCTCGAACGCTGCTTGCAGGAAGCACAGGAACAGCGTTTCCGCATCATAGTCACCGACGGCGTGTTCTCTATGGACGGCAACGTAGCCCCCGTCGACAAGATTTGCGACCTCGCAGAGAAGTACAATGCCCTCGTTATGGTGGACGAAAGCCACTCCGCCGGCGTTGTGGGTGCAACAGGCCACGGCGTTAGCGAGTTCTTCAACACTTACGGCCGCGTAGACATCTACACCGGCACGCTCGGCAAGGCATTCGGCGGCGCAATGGGCGGCTTCACCACGGGCCGCAAGGAGATCATCGACATGCTCCGCCAGCGCAGCCGTCCTTACCTCTTCTCCAACTCCGTAGCCCCCGCCATTGTCGGCGCAGCCCTCGAAACCTTCAAGATTTTGAAGGAAAGCAACGCCCTGCACGACAAGTTGGTAGAAAACGTTGAGTATTTCCGCGACAAGATGATGGCTGCCGGCTTCGACATCAAGCCTACGCAAAGTGCCATCTGCGCCGTGATGCTCTACGATGCCAAACTCTCGCAGGTCTACGCCCAGAAGCTTCAGGAAGAAGGCATCTACGTGACGGGCTTCTACTATCCCGTAGTGCCGAAAGACCAGGCCCGTATCCGCGTGCAGATTTCTGCCGGCCACGAGCGCGAGCACCTCGACAAGTGTATCGCCGCCTTCATCAAGGTGGGCAAGGAACTCGGTGTACTGAAATAAGTATTTTGCAGAATATAATTTAGGGATATTCAGTTAATGGCTTGAGTTTTTAGCCGGGGAAGGGCCCGTG
>JBJEAH010000120.1:0-11032 GCA_051868815.1 Alloprevotella sp. | reverse complement strand
CTGTGCTTTGTTATTAAGCCCTTGCAGGGCTACATGCACATTTTGACACAGCCCCATTGCTTAAGAGGTCTGCTACTCCTCAAACGCGGAGGAGTTCCAATAGTTATCGTCACCAGTGCTATCGTCAGCACGTTTCTGCGTGTCGAAATGGTCGGTACTGCTGCCCATTTCTATCATGGAGGTTTCAAGAAATGGAGCTTCAAAGACAAGAGTCACTACTTCGGCACGAGGCGACATGTAGATTTTCTTCTTGTGCAGCATAAGTGTCCGAGGTTTTTATTTGATGACCTTCTTGCCGTTCACGATATAAACGCCTTTTGGCAGGCTGTCAAGACCGGAGGCACGCTTGGCCACGAGGCGGCCATTGAGGTCGTACACATTTATTGTTTGCTCGTTATCGGGGCAATCTGCCTTGATTTCATTGATACCGGTTTCAGTACCGCCCTCTTCTTCTTTTACAACGATTTTGATGCGCGCTGGCAGAGCTATAAGAGAAGGCGCACTGCCTGTTCTATCCTCAACAGACACATACCAACGATAACCGCCCAAAGAAGTGGCAGCCGAAGCGGCACGGCACAATGTGCCATCGGCAAAAGCATAATAACCGTTGTTGAACATTTCTTCTCCGCTCACGCCGTTATAAGTTCCGTGGAATGTATACAGATAGCGCACGGAAGAGCAGTCGAGCGTATTCTCGGCAACGGCTTTAAGATAGGTATTCGTTACGGTAATCGTTTTTTCTCCAACGCTCTTTGCACGAATGACATAGGGCGTATTGGCTGCGATTGTCGCACCGGCTTTCAATTTCAACACCTCCAGGACAGTGCGGTCGAACGTGCCGTCTTCATCGTCATCGAACTGGTGGAAATTGTTGAGGGCTGCAACGTCATACTCCTCGCAAATATCGTCGTATGCTACATCAAACGGGATGTAAAGTGCCTGCCAATCAGTGTGCGTATAGTTGCGAATATAGTCAATCTGAGGCGCGTAGCAGTCTGTGGTGCGTGCATATATTTTGTCTGCATCTTTTAGCTCCATCACGTCTGCACCCGAGGTCAAGAACTCCTTGAAAGCTTCCATTTCTTTAATTGTTTCTTCAGTTGCGTCACTGGCTTCTAATTCAGCCTGCGCTTTTGCCAAGAGTGTTTGCAGCGTCGAAGAGATCTCTTCCGTAATGGAAACAGTGGCATTCCAAATGCCGAATTCGCTCCAACCGAAGAAGAGGTTGTCGTTTTCCATAAGACCGCTGAAAGTCTCCTCTACCTGCAGGCGAATGTGGCGGTAGCTGTCGCCCAAGCTTATCTTCGTATCGCCCGTATTGCTTTCAAAAGTTACCAGTCCGATCTCTGTCCATTCGCCATTAGCATCGTTTGTAGCAAAGACGCGCACTGTTTTCGGCTCCACTTCATCAGAATTGTTGCAACGCTGGTATTTAATGTGTATGCCCGAAAGCGCATAGCCAAGGTCGGCTTGCAGGTAATGGTATTCACCTGTGGTGTTTTCAACGCTGAACGTTGATTGGAACGACGTTCTGCGGTTGCCGTCCAGAAGATTTGCTATCGGGCCATCCGTCGGTTCCTGCTTATTGGTGCTGAGCTGTGAGGCATCTTTAAGCAGTCCGTGGCTCGAAAAGTCCTCCGTAGGCATGGTTGCGGATAGTTCCTTCACATCGTCCACCAATGCACTCAGCACCGGGTCCCGAAATTCATATTCTACGATATTGGGAATAGTGTTCCAAGGCGCTACATTGTATGCCTCTGCATAACCTTTGGGCACATAAAGCGTTTTTAATTGCGGGCAACTGCAATCAGTGAAGTCGATGTTTTCGTCGCAAGCCGGGGGTGTTGCAGATTGCATAATGATAGAGTTGAGTGTATCACAGGCATAAATGGCACCGTAAGCTATATGCGTCACTGTTTTGGGGATCGTAATTGACAATATCTTGCGGCAACCGTTAAAAGCTAATGCATCTACTGCCGTGACATGGCGGGGAATGGCGAAGCTATCGGCCATTGCACCGGGCACTTGCAACAGTGTTTTTGTATCCTTAGAACAGAGCAACCCGTCCACGCTGGAATAATGCTCGTTGTCTGCTGCCACATTTATTGCTGTCAAATTGGCGCAACTGGCGAATGCTGACCTTCCAAGCCTCGTTACAGATGCAGGTATGTCTACGCTTGTCAAATTAGAACACCCATAGAAGCAAAAACTTTCTATGTCTGTCAATGAGTTTGGAATATTTACCGTAAGTAGATTTTCACAATCATAGAAAGCTCCATAATTCAGATTTTTGACGGAATTAGGTATTTCAATAGATGTGAGACTTAAACAGCTGTAAAAAGCCATTGTGTCAATTTTCTCTATGGTGTTGGGCAACGATATATCTGTCATTAGATAAGAAAAACAAAAAGCCCATTTACCTATACTATTTACCGTGTAGGTTTGGGTGCCGTATGTCACCTTTTCCGGCACTGTAATACTTCCTTGATATTCATTCGTAATGAAGTCTTTGCCGCCATAAAAGTTTGTTACAGTGGCATAAGGATATTCAAAAATATAACGTAAGCCATTAACCACTGGGTATCCCATTCCGTATGGCTGCACAGTGCTGATTTTTGCCTTGTCTGCCATTGGCGGTAACAGGGAACGGGGTTGTGCGAAAGATGCTGCTTGCTGCCCCAAGACGAAAGCAAGCAGGAGGAAAAGGCGCAAAGCCTTTCCTTGAAGACAATTAGCGAACTGTCTTTCAGGTGAAAACTTTTTTGAAAACATAATAAAAGAGTTTGGCCTTGACACCCGAAAGACAAGTTTTGAAAAAGACTGAATAGAAAAGCCGTACAATAAAAAAGCGTGGGTGTCCACTTCTGTTCGCCTGCAAATTGAGGTGTAGGAGACCTTTGGTAGTTGACGGACAGAGGAAGAACCCACGCAGTATATACAACAACACCAAAAGTGTGTGCCAATGAGGATACAAAATTCCCCATATAGCACACTTTTGGATACGTTTATTGCATACCCGTAAGCACCCACTTCAGACAATGTCTTGACTACCAAAATGAAATTTCCTACGTTTCAATTTGCCAAAGACAAAGCATCAATGACGCTTTCTTATTATGTAGCATTCCCACGCTTAAAAGGCAACTGATTGAAATCCACATAATAGGGACAACCTTCTATTTGCCTTAAATTAGCAGAAACGGTGCAAAGTTATGGAATAATATTCATATCTCCGCAGATAATTGTAATTTTTCGTTTTAGATATGTGTTGCTTGAAGCGCATAACTGTGCAGCAAGGAAAAATTTGGCATAAAAAAAAGCAAATCAGGACACGGATGAGAATATTCCCTGTCCTGACTTGCGTTGCTTTTATTTTGCAAAAAAGATTATGCGTTTTCCTTCTTCAGTGCTTCGGCAATCTGGTTTTCAATTTCTTCGCTGAGCTCGGGGTTGTCCTTGATGATTTTCTTCACGGCGTCGCGTCCCTGTCCGAGGCGGCTGTCGCCATAGCTGAACCATGAGCCGCTCTTCTTGATGATGCCGTATTGCACGCCGAGGTCTACGATTTCGCCGGCTCTGGAGATGCCCTCGCCGAAGGTGATTTCAAACTCGGCCTTGCGGAACGGGGGCGCCACCTTGTTTTTCACCACCTTGACGCGCACTTGGTTGCCGATGGGCGTGTCGCCGTCTTTGAGCGTGGTGACACGGCGTATGTCGAGGCGCACGCTCGAATAGAATTTCAGGGCGTTACCGCCGGTGGTGGTTTCGGGGTTGCCGAACATCACGCCGATTTTCTCGCGCAGCTGGTTGATGAAGATGCAGCAGGTGTTGGTCTTGCTGATGGTGGCCGTGAGCTTGCGCAGGGCTTGGCTCATGAGGCGGGCTTGCAAGCCCACGCGGTTGTCGCCCATGTCGCCTTCTATCTCGGCCTTGGGGGTGAGGGCTGCCACGGAGTCGACGATGAGGATATCGATAGCGGAGGAGCGGATGAGCTGATCGGCTATTTCGAGGGCCTGCTCGCCATTGTCGGGCTGGGAGATGATGAGTTCATTGACATTCACGCCGAGCTTTTCGGCATAGAAGCGGTCGAAGGCGTGCTCTGCATCGATGAAGGCTGCCACGCCGCCGGCTTTCTGTGCCTCGGCTATGGCATGAATGGCAAGGGTGGTCTTACCTGAGGATTCGGGACCGTAAATCTCGATGATGCGGCCGCGCGGATAGCCGCCCACGCCGAGCGCTGCGTTGAGGGCGAGGCTGCCCGTGGGAATGATGTCGACGTTTTCGATGCCGATGTCGCCCATTTTCATTACGGAGCCTTTACCAAAATCTTTTTCGATTTTGGCCATGGCGGCTTGCAGGGCTTTGAGTTTCTCGGCTGCTGTGGGATTGGTGTTTTCGTCCATATTGTTTTATGATTTAGTAAACGAGTTGATAAGTAAAACGAGTTGGGGCAATGCCTAAGGAAGAGTGTGTTTTTATCCCAAAATCTGAGATGCGTGGTTCTTCGTATCTATTTCTTTCGGGGAGAAGATGCGCTCTATGCGCCCTTCTTCATCAATGATGAAGGTTGTGCGGAAGATGCCCATATAGGTGCGGCCGCACATTTTCTTCTCGCCCCACACGCCGAACGCCTCGACCCATTTCTTTTCGGTGTCGGCAATGAGGTGGAAGGGCAGGCTTTGCTTGGCAATGAAGTTGCGGTGAGAGCGCTCGGAATCCACGCTCACGCCGAGCACTTCGTAGCCACGTGCTATCAGTGCCTCATAACTGTCGCGCAGGCTGCATGCCTCTGCGGTACAGCCAGGCGTGCTGTCTTTGGGGTAGAAATAGAGTGCAAGTTTCTTGCCTTTGAAATCGCTTAAATTGACTTCGCGTCCGTTTTCGTCTGTGCCCGTGAGCTGTGGCACCATGTCTCCAATATTCATATTTATTATTATTATATAGTAAACAAGTAAACAAGATGCTTGTTTATTTTTGAAAAGCAAACTTACACAAAAAACCTCGTATAAACGCTTTTTTGTGGTAAGAAAAAGCAGTTTTAGAGGGCGGCGCGGAGGAACTTAGAGGTATAGCCCTTGCCGCTTGCCGCTACTTCTTCGGGCGTGCCGAGTGCCACGGCATCGCCGCCGCCGCGCCCGCCCTCCGGCCCGAGGTCAATGACGTAGTCGGCGCTCTTTATGACATCGAGGTTGTGCTCTATGACCACAATGGTATGCCCTCTGTCGATGAGCGCGCCGAATACGTCGATAAGGCGGCGTGTATCGTGGTGGTGCAGGCCGGTGGTGGGTTCATCGAAGATAAACATCGTGGGCAAGCTGTGTTCCTGTCCCAAATGGTAGGCCAGTTTCACGCGCTGGCTTTCGCCGCCCGAAAGCGTGGATCCGGGCTGCCCGAGCTTGATGTATCCGAGTCCCACGTCTTGCAGCGGGCGCAGGCGGGCGGCAATCTTTGCCTGCCCGTGCGAGGCAAAGAAGTCTATGGCCTGGTCAACAGTCATTTCAAGCAGGTCGTATATGTTCTTGTCCTCGAATTTCACCTCGAGAATATCTTTCTTGAAACGCTTGCCGCCACACTCTTCGCAGGGCAGCACGAGGTCGGCCATGAATTGCATCTCCACTTTCACCTGTCCCTCTCCCTTGCACGCCTCGCAGCGTCCGCCGTCGGTGTTGAAGGAGAAATGCGCGGGCGTGAGGTCCATTTGGCGGGCGAGGGGCTGGGCGGCCATGAGCTTGCGTATCTCATCGTAGGCCTTGACGTAGGTGACGGGGTTGGAGCGGGAGGATTTGCCAATGGGGTTTTGATCTACAAACTCCACGGCTTTTATGTCGTTGAGGTCGCCCGTGAGCCGGCTGAAAAGTCCGGGGCGTTCGCACGCCTCGTCGAGCGAGCGCTTGAGGGCTCGATAAAGTATATCGCGCACAAGCGTGGATTTTCCCGAACCGCTCACGCCTGTCACCACCGTGAGCACGTTGAGCGGAAAGGCTACGCTGATGCCGCGCAGGTTGTTGGCGCAGGCCCCTTCCACTGTGATAGATTTGTTCCAAGCGCGCCGACTGGGCGGGAGGGCAATGGAGTCGGTGCCTTGCAGCCATTCGAGCGTATGGGATGCCGCCTCTGCGGAAGGGCGGGCGGCGAGGGCTTCGGCAGCCGTGCCCTGCCACACCACGCAGCCGCCGTGGCTTCCGGCATCAGGACCGATGTCGATGATATAGTCGGCGGCGCGGATAATTTCTTCGTCGTGCTCCACGACTACCACCGTATTGCCGAGGTCGCGCAGTTTCTGCAACACGCCGATGAGCCGCGCCGTGTCGCGCGGGTGAAGGCCGATGCTGGGTTCGTCGAGAATATAGAGCGACCCTACGAGCGAAGAACCGAGCGAAGTGGAAAGGTTGATGCGCTGGCTCTCGCCGCCCGAGAGGGTGTTGGAACGGCGGTCGAGGGTAAGATAACCCAAACCCACATCGCAGAGGAAGCGCAGGCGGCTCTTGATCTCGGTTAGCAGCCGCTCGGCCGTCTTCACTTCGTGGGCGGGCAATTCGAGCGTTTCAAAAAAATCGAGCAATGCCGTAACGGGCATTATCGTGAGCTGCCCTATACTTTTGCCGCCAATATGCACGTAGTCGGCTGCGGGCTTGAGGCGCGAGCCCCGGCACGCGGGGCAGAGCGTCTTGCCGCGATAGCGCGCCAGCATCACGCGGTATTGGATTTTGTACTGGTTTTGGCGCAGCATACGGAAGAAGGCATCTATGCTCACCTGCTCGTCTTCGGGCAGGCTCTGTTCGGCGGCAGAACCGTGCCAAAGCCAGTCTTTCTGTTTTTGCGTCAGCTTGTGGTAAGGCTCGAATATCGGGAAACCGCTATCGGCATTGCGGCGAATGAACTCCTTTTTCCATTCGCTCATCTTCTCTCCGCGCCAGCACACCACGGCATCGTCGTAAAGGCTGAGCGAGGGGTCGGGTACGACCAATTGCTCATCAATGCCTATCACCTGCCCGAAGCCCTCACATTCAGGACAGGCGCCGGCGGGGGAATTGAAAGAGAACATGCGGTCGCTCGGCTCTTCAAAGACGATGCCGTCGGCCTCGAAGCGCGTTGAGAAAGTTTGCAGCAGTTTTGTGGGATAGATGCGCAGCAGGCAGGTGCCGCCGCCTTCGTAGAGAGCCGTTTCCACGGAGTCGGCCAGGCGTGCGGCAAAGTCCCGGCTGTCGTCGGCCACAAGGCGGTCGATGAGCAAATAGAGACTGTCGGGTACAGCATCGTCGGGCACGTCTTCTATGCGCACTATCTCGCCACCGGCATCCACGCGCGACAAGCCCTGCTGCTGATACACATCGAGCTGCTCGCGCAGGCTGCGCCCATTTTTAAGTTTGAAAGGGGCAAGCAGCGTGAAGCGCGTGCCGCGCGAAAGAGCCATGGCGGCAGCCACCACATCGCCGGGCGAATGCCGCCGCACCTCCTGTCCGCTCACGGGCGAGAACGTGTGTCCCACCCGCGCGAAGAGCATACGCAGGTAATCGTAGATTTCGGTAGACGTGCCCACAGTGGAGCGCGGATTGCGCCCCGTCACTTTCTGTTCGATGGCTATGGCGGGCGGCAGGCCTTTGATGTAGTCGCACTCGGGCTTGTTCATTCTGCCGAGAAACTGCCGGGCGTAGGCCGAAAGGCTCTCCACGTAGCGCCGCTGACCCTCGGCATAGAGCGTGTCGAAGGCAAGCGACGACTTGCCCGAACCCGACACGCCTGTTATCACCACGAACTTATCGCGCGGTATGCGCACGTCTATGTTTTTCAAATTGTTCACCCGCGCCCCCTTCACAAGGATAGCGTCGGCGGTTTCTGTCTGCTGCTTCATATATATATATATTAGGTCTCACGATCTCTCGTGAGACCTAATGTCTCTCTGATGGTATTGAGGAGGATTTATTTCAGTTGCACGCGGAAGGTCTTGGCGGTTCCGTCGGCGGTTTCCACGCTGAGCAGGTACACGCCGCCGTGCATGCCTGCCACGGACATCGCGGCCTTGCCGCGCTCGGTGCGCAGGGTGCGTCCGTCGGCGGAGAAGAGCGTCATGGAGGATATGGCGGCAGGGGTGTCGACGTGCAGCTCGCCGCCGACTACGCGAAGCGTCAGTGTGCCATCGGCGCCGCTCGTAGTGGCTGCGCGGCTGATGCCGGTGGCAACATTAAAATCCACGATGCTGAACTGATAGCTCTCGCCGGCGTCCATCGCCTTGGCGTTGATGCGGGGCGGCGTTACGGAGGAGTCGATGTACCAGTAGTTGGTGCCTGCCTCGCCTGCGTTGCGAATGGAGAAGAGGCCGCCCAGTTCGGTGATGATGTAGGTGTTCCAGGTGCTGTAGAACTCGTTTGTGCCGAAGTTGGCATATTCGTTCACATAGCGGCCGTCCTTGGCGTTGACGAGTTTCCAGCGCTTCGTGGTGGCATCGAGGCTGAACTTCCAGGCCTGCGCCTGATTGGCACCGGCGTATTTGGTGCGGAAGGTGGGATTGCCGCCCGAGCCGCCCGAGTTGGTATTGGTGAGGTAACGGCCTTGCGCGTCAAGGATGGCGTATTCCTTTCCTTCCTCAATGGTGGGATGTTCCACGGCTCCGGCCACGGGCTCAAGCTCGAAGATGAAGCGGTCGTTGTTGAGTTCGTTGCTCGTGCCCTGGCTGATGCGCGTAGCGGAGGCGGTCCAGAACTTGTCGCCTGCCGAGCCGGCATTCTGAATGGCGTATTTGCCGTTCATGCGATAGAGGTTGTAGGTGTGCCAGACTGCCTCGTAGGGATTGCTGTCGCCTGCGGAGAATGCGCCGTTCTCATTGAGGTAGCGGCTGTCTTTCACATTGACAATCTTGTAGCGGCTCGTAGTGGGGTCGAGCGAGATGTGCCAGTACTGGCGCGTGGGGTTCACGTTGTCAAGATTGGAGAGGAAGGAGGGGTTGCCGCCCACGCTGCCGGCGTTGGTGTTGGAGAGGTAGCGGTTGTTGTACTTGATGAAATAGTCGCCCTCTTCTATCAGTTCGGCGGGGAACACGTCGAGGCGATAGTCGTAAGTCTTCTTATAGGCGGCGATGAGCGCGGCAAGCTGTTCCTTGATGAAGGGCTGCACAACCACTTCCGCCACGGCGGGGTTCACTTTCATGATAGAGCCTTCGAAGTCGCGCGACATCACGCTTTTCTGCTGCTGCTCGAGGTCGGTGATGGCGAGATAGTTTTCGATGAACTTTTCAGGCTCGCCGGCTTGCAGGTTGTCGTAGAGCGCCATGGTGAGCGCGCCGCGCTGGCCAATGATGTTCATCACCTGCACCCAGGGCGTGATTTCTGCCGTAAGTTCGGGCTGGTCGGTGTTGGCGAGGAGTTCTTCGGCGGCATTGGTCATGATGGCAAACTGCTGCTTCATGCTTTCCACAGCCTCAGCATTGTAGCCATTGGCAATGGCTGCCTTGAAAGCCTCAGCGGCAGCCTTGAAAGCCACCGACTCGTTCATGCGGCGCAGGCCGTGTCCGTTGGCACCGAGGTCTACGTTGTGCTCGCAGAACACGTGGAAAGCTTCCGCGTGGCCGGGCATAAGGTATTTGATGGCGCGTTCCCACGAGGCGTTGCTGTCGTAGGTGGCTCCGTGCCACGTGAAGTCGGCGATGCTATAAAGCGACAGCATGGAGGCTTCGGCATATTCCATGGGGTTGGAAGTGTAGCCGCTCACCATGTCGGCGATGTCGAGGTCGTCGCCGAAGGTCGGGCCCATGAGGAGATGGCGGCCGCAGTAGTCGGTCACGGGATAGTTGAGCCAGATGTAAGCCTTGCGGCCGATGCGCGGGTTCACCCATTCGAGGTCGCTCTTGTTGATGAAGTCCACCACGGAGTTGCCCGTCCACATGACGCGCACCTCTTCGTACATGTTGTCGCGCAGGGCGTTGAGATACGTGTCGCCCGCCCAGGCGCGGTTGTAGTCGGTGGGGCAGAGAATAAGGGGCTGCACGCCGTCGTGCTTTTTCACAAACTCATCGGTAATGTAGTTGAGCAGCTGTGCCTGCTTCACGCCGCTCGTGCCCTCGCCCGTGATGTCGTCGAAGAACACGGCAAAGGCGCGCACGCCGAGGCCGTACATAAACTCGAGTTTTTTAATCACGTTGAGCGAGTCGGTCTTGTTCCATTGGATATCAATGCCGGGGTGCACGGCCCACACGAAGTTTACCTTGTTCTTGTGCGCCTCTGTCACGAGTTCTTTCATCTTGTTGGCTTCGGCCGTGGGATAGTTCTCGCGCCAGCGGGCGCGGTGGTAGGGGTCGTCCTTCGGGCCGTAGATATAGACGTTCATCTTGTTGCGTCCGTAGAACTGGAACTGGCGTATGCGGTCGGTCTGGCTCCAGTTGTTTCCGTAGAAGCCTTCCACTACGCCGCGCTCGGGCATATCGGGCCAGTCTTTCACGGTCACCTGCATCACTTCGGGCTGCGCGGCGGCTTGCAGAAAGGTCTGCACGCCGTAGAACGTGCCGTTGGCATCGTTGCCGGCAATCACCACTTTGCCCGGCTGCACTTTGAGGTAGTAGCCTTCTGTCTTTTCGGGGATTTCGCTCTCGTAGGCTGCCACGGCTGCATCGCCGCGTTCGCCGATAATGATTTCCACGTCGGCCGCGCCCGTTTGCGGTGCGCCGAGCTTGGCGGTGAGGGCTGCCACTGCATCGGCGTCAGCCTCTTCGCTGCCTGTGAATTTGTAGGTGGCGGTGTTGTCAAACGCCTTTGCGCCCCACTCGATGTTTTGCGGAATGGGCGACACGGTGATTTGCTGTGCCGCTGCCTTTCCCGCGCCCAAGCCGAGCAGCAGGGAAAGAAGGATAGATTTGATTTTCATGATATGGATTTTTTGAAAAAAGTATAAGTGTCTTATAAGCAACTTTGCAAATGTAAGTTTTTTTGGCGAATAGTGAAGCGGAAAGATATGTTTTTTTGGAGAAATCACAAGAAAACAAACATTTGAGCAAGGCGAGAGCAGAAGCCAAGTTTACTTGGATTGTGCCGAGCCGCCGCCAAAG
>JBJEAH010000119.1:0-11067 GCA_051868815.1 Alloprevotella sp. | reverse complement strand
CGATCTTAAAGTCTACACTTTTTCGGGCGACTTTCGTTTGCAAAGATACTTTTTTAATGCGAAAACAGCCTAATGAAAGCATTAAAATGGGAGAAAGAACGCCATTTATCCCCTCAATCCCCTTTTTGTAAGAATATAAAACACGACGGGCACACCGATAATCGGCGTGACGGCGGCGAGGGGCAGGGCACCGCGCTCACCGGGCAGGCGGGTGAGCAGCAGGGCAAAGAGGGCCACGTTGCCGCCCCAAAGCATGGTGGCGGGAATAAGCAGGCGATGGTCGGCGCAGCGATAGAGCAGGCGCACGATGTGCGGCACGGCAAGGCCGATAAACGACACGGGACCGCACACGGCAGTAGTGGCGGCGGCGAGCAAGCCGGCGGCGAGCAGCCCGAGGGTGCGCACGGTGCGGACGCGGTAGCCGAGGTTGTGCGCGTACTCCTCGCCCAAGAGCATGGCGTTGAGCGGTTTGGCCAAAAACAACAGGGCGAATAGCGTGAGCAGCACGGGCACAGCATAGAGTGGCAGGTTGCCGAGCGGCACGCCGCTGAAATCGCCCAGCCCCCAAATCACGAAAGAGCGCACGCCTTGCGAGGTGGCGTAGAAGTTGAGCAGCGAAATGACGCCCGAGAGCAGGAAACTAATCATCACGCCGGCGATGAGCAAGGCCATATTGCCGCGTAGAATAGACGAAAGGGCAAGCAGCACGGTCATTACTGCCATTGCGCCCAGAAACGCTGCCGCGAGCGTGAGCGTGAAACCGGCTATCATGCCGCCGCCCGAAATCAGTGCCCCGCCGCCGCAAAGCAGCACGAGGGCCGCACCGAGCGACGCGCCGGAGTTCACGCCGAGCAGCGAGGGATCGGCCAAAGGATTGGCAAACAGCGTTTGCATCACCAAGCCTGCTGCCGAGAGCGATGCGCCTGCCAACAGTGCCACCGCGATTTGTGGCACGCGCGACTGCCACACGATAAACGCCGCCGGCGAACCGTCGGACGGCGTAGCGGCAAGTGCCGACAGCACCTCGCCGGGCGCGAGCCGCATGCTGCCAGTGAGCAAAGCTGCCGTCACGAGCAGGGGCAGCAGCAATAGTCCTGCCGCAAAAGCCATGCGGGCGCGACGTTCGGGCGCAGGGGATATAATGTCGTTGGCCATAAAAACTATCTTTAATCGGGCGTTTTTTTCTAATGTCGGCGCATTCGGCGGGCGTTTTGCAAAAATAGTGCAAGGCGAGCGCAATCAAGTTTACTTGAAATTGCCGAGCCGCAGCCTATTTTATTTAAAACGCCCCTACTTTTCCAAACAGTAAAAATATCTCGGGGTAAAACCTTCGGGGCGCAAGGCGGGGTGGAAGGTTGCGGCGAGTTCTTGCAGCAGCCGCTCGGGGTGGAAAGGCACCTCCTCGAAATAGGGCGTGGCGAGCGTGTTGCACACCAGCACATGCCCCTCGCGCCATGCCTTGAACCGCTCGGTGTGGGGAAACTCATCTGCCAGCGTTTTGCGGCTGGGCGGCTCGGGCCAGCCCTGCTTGATCAGCCACCAGTCGGCATTGCGGGCGCGGTCGAACACGCCTTCAAAAGTCAGGGAAAGCGAGCCTTTGTCGCCGTTGTCTTTCCAAAGATAGCAGATGCCAGCATCGGCAAAGAGCCGCCCCATTGTGCTGCGCCCGCCCGGCACAAACCACGTGCCGCCCTGCGGCAGGTCGCACATCGCGGTCGGACGCTCCGCCGTGGCGGCGGCTTTCAGCTTGCAGTCCTCATATCGCCGTGCCACCAGTTCAAACAGACTGTCGGCCGCCGCGCCGCGCCCCGCGAGCCGTCCGTAGAGGCGCATCCACTCGGCGCGTCCCAAGGGCGACGTTTCCATATAGTCGGCACACTCGATAATCGGCACGCCCAGTGTGGCCAGTGCGCCGTGTCCCGCGTTTTCGAAGGGCGAGAGCAGCAGGGCATCGGGGTGCAGGGCGTGCAGCAGTTCCGCATCGGGCTTCATGGAATTGCCCGCCGGTTTCAGCCGCCCCGCCTGTATGAGTTGCTTTAAGGCAGGCCCCACTGCGTATTCCGCATCGAATAGCCCTGCCAAGGCATCTTCAGCACCGAGTTCCTGCAAAAGGGCGGCATGGAGCGCCGTGCCCGAGGCGATGCGGCGCAGCGGGGTGCGCACGATGACGTAACCACTTGCCTCTTCGGGCACATCTGCGTCCTGCGGCACCAGGCAATAACGCTGCAAGGTGCTTCCCTCGCGCCACGGGTCGGCAATCTCGGCAAAGGTGCAGCCGAGTGTGTCGGTGAGGCGCAGCAGTTCGGCATAGCGCAGCGGGGCTGGCGCAAATGCGCGTTCGGCGCGGCGTTCCCCGCACCCGAAGACCAGGGAAAGCCACGCCGTAAGCGTCAGGATTGATAGGATTTTTTTGAAACAGGCCATCACCCAATCGTAATCTCGCCGGCAATGCTCGTGTTCATCAGTTCGATAATTTCTGCTTTCGAGTGCCCGTGCCCGATGAGGAACATGAGTTTCGTCACCATGCTCTCCACCGTGCTGTCGTAGCCGTTGATGACGCCCGCTTGCAGCAGTTGAAGCCCCGTGCCGTAGCGGTGCATCTCTACCGTGCCTTTGGAACATTGCGTGATGTTCACGAGGATCACCCCCTTCTCGTTCAGTTCTTTCAAGCTCTCCACGAGCCATTCCTTCTGCGGCGCATTGCCCGAGCCGAAGGTCTTGAGGATCACGGCTTTCAGTCCCTTGATGCGCAATACGGTGTCCACGTAGTCCTTGCGTATGCCGGGGAAGAGGGTGATGATCACCACGTTGTTGTCGAGCAGGAAGTGCGGCTTGAAGGGTGCGCCCGGCTGTGGGCGGCGGATAAGGTGCTCCTCGTATTTGATGTGTATGCCCGCGTGTGCCAATGCGGGGAAGTTGTAAGAGCGGAAGGCATTGAAGCCTTCGGCGTTGATTTTCATGGTGCGGTTGCCGCGCAGCAGGCGGCTTTCGAAGAAGATACACACCTCCGGCACCATGGGTCGCCCGTCCTGATCCTTTGCGGCGGCAATTTCGATGCTGGTCAGGAGGTTTTCCTTGCCGTCGGTGCGCAACTGTCCGATGGGCAGTTGCGAGCCGGTGATGATAACGGGTTTGCTGAGGTTTTCGAGCATGAAGCTCAGGGCAGAGGCGGTGTAGGCCATCGTGTCCGTGCCGTGCAGCAATACGAACCCGTCGTAGGCATCGTAATGGTCGGCAATGATATGCGCCATCTTCACCCAGTAGCGCGGTTCCATGTCGCTGGAATCTATGGGCGGGTCGAAGGCAAGCGCGTCGATGTTATAATTGAAGCGTTTCAGTTCGGGCACGTGGTGGCGGAACTGCTCGAAGTCGAAGTTTTCGAGCGCGCCGGTCTCGGGATTTTCAATCATGCCGATGGTCCCGCCCGTGTAGATGATAAGGATGTTCGGGTATTGCAGTGTATCCATAGTGCAAAACTACGAAGAAGTTTTAACATCTCCCACATATAGGGCCGCTAACTTGATATAAGAAAATAGGCGGCGGGAAATACCGTTGCGCCTCATACTGTCATCTTAAAGCACGAATTAAGGCAGAAGTATCATATAATACAAATTTTTCTTCTTAACTTTGCACGCCGTAGAGTTTACAATTTTCAATAATCATATCGTCTCTATCTATACATATTTTATATATAGACCTAAAAATGAAGAATCCTCAGATGCAGCGTGAAGACATACAGGACAATCAGTCAGAGTTGCTGCCCATTCTTAAAATCTGCTATTATCAATTTATTTCCAACTGGAAGTGGTTTCTTGCTTCAGTTGCAGTATGCCTCGTTGTCGGTTGGTTTTACCAGCAGCGGCAGTCGCGCGTGTTCCATCGCGAGGCCGTGATGCTTATCGAAGACGCCGAGGGCACGGGCACGGGCTTGTCGTCCACACGCCGCACGCGCCGCAGCGTCAACGCCGCGATGGACTTGAGCGGCATCAGCGTGGGCGACAATCTGAAAAACGAGCTGTTTATCCTTTCCTCCTTGCGCCTTATGGAGCGCGTTGCCGACTCTTTGGGTTTAGACGTAGACTACACGATGCAACGCGCCCTGCACACCGTTTCACTCTACGACAAGCGCCCCGTCAATATAACTTTCGACAAGCCGACACAAATAAATTATGCATTCACCGTTGAGAAAAAGGGCGAAGACGCCTGCCGCCTCTCTTCTTTTGAGGGATTGGAGGACGACGATGCCGGCAAAGTCACGGTAGATGTGCGCTTCGGCGTTCCTGCCAAGACGCCCGTGGGCACGCTCACCATGCACCGCACGGCTTGCTTTGCCGAATTGGCAGTCGGCGACCGCTTCAAGGTGACGCGCTACACTCCGAAAACGGCAGCGCAAATCTGCAAAATGAAAGTATCTGCCACAGAATACGACAAGGAAAGCTCGCTCGTGGTGATTAGCTGCAACGATGTAAACGCCCGCCGCGCCGAGGACATTCTCAACGAGATTTTCGAGGCTTACAAGCGCGACGTTGTGGACAACAAGAACCGCGTGGCGCAAAACACGGCTGACTTCGTAGAAGGGCGCATCGCTCTGATTGGCGAGGAGCTTAGTCGCGTGGAGAACCAACTTGTGAATTTCAAGAAGCAAAACGGTATCATCAATTTCACGCAGAGCACGCAAACTTTCACCACCGAAAGTGCTGCCGCCCGTAAGCTTACGCTCGACCTCGCCACGCAGCTGAGCATTGCCGAATATCTTGCCGACTATGTAAACAAGCATGCAAACAGCCACGAGCTTATTCCTTCGCTCAATCTCTCGGGCGGTGATTTCAACAGTCAGATTACGGCCTACAACGCTCTGATGAACGAGCGCAACCGCCTTGCCGAAAATTCCAGCGAATCGCAGTCGGTTGTACGCGAACATGACCGGCAGCTCGCCGAGATGCGCACCGCTATCTCCGCTTCGCTGCGCAGTTATGTGCAGACGGTTAAGATGCAACTTAGCGATGCGCGCGGCAACGAGAATATGCTCTCCGGCAACATGGCAGGCGTGCCTGAAAAAGAGAAGCAAGGGCTTGACATTCAGCGCCAGCAGTCGCTAAAAGAAGCACTCTACACCTATCTGCTCAACAAGCGCGAGGAAGTAGCCATGCAGCTCGCTATCAATGAGGCCAACGTGCGCCTTGTCGAAGCCCCGCTCGGCGCAGCAGCCCCCGTTTCGCCGCGCAGCGGCATCATCATGCTTATCGCCCTCATCATCGGCTGCGCCATTCCCGCGATGGTGCTTTGGCTGCGCACCTTGCTCGACATCTCCGTCAGCGGACGCAAAGACATCGAGGAGTATACGGACATACCTATCGCCGGCGAACTGCCGCGCTGGAAAGTCAACGAGAAGCACCCGAACATCTCGTCAAGCAACAACGACGCGCCCATTGTCGAGGCGTTCCGTATGCTGCGCTACGGCCTGAACTTCATGCGCCGCAACGCCCGCGTGTTTGTCACCACCAGCTCCACGCCGGGCCAGGGCAAGAGTTTTGTCTCCACCAACCTTGCCGTCATCTTCGGCAAGACGGGCAAGAAAGTGCTGCTCATCGACGGCGACATCCGCAAGCGCACCATCAGCCACAAGTATGGCAAGAACGGTGGCCTTACGGGATACCTCATCGACGACGGCTCGAGCGTGACCATCGACGACATCGTTATTCCCAACGCCGTAGACACTAACGTGGACTTTATTCCTGCCGGCATGCTGCCGCCCAACCCCACCGAACTGCTTATGTCGGACCGTTTGGAGGAACTGATACGCAGTGCTTCGGAGCGTTACGACTATATCGTTATCGACACCACGCCGATGTTCTCCGTTGCCGATGCCGGCATCATTTCGCGCGTGGCAGAGGTGACGCTCTACGTTATTCGCGTGGGCGTTCAGGACAAGGCCTTCCTCCCCGACCTCGAACGCATGTACCAGAACAAGCGTTTCAACAACCTTTGCATTGTGCTTAACGATGCCGACATTGCCGACCCGCGCTATTCCTGCTCTTACGGCTATGGCTACGGCTATGCAGTCGGCAATCGCAACCGCAGCCTAAGAGGCCGCTTGTTTGGCAAGAACAAAGGATAAATTTGGGGGCGCACGTGCCGCTTCATTTCCAATTACCACAAATATCGCTATTGCCCTTTTTGCGCCTTTTCAAGGCAGGCAATAGCGATTTTTTTATAACTTTGCAGCGCATTTCAAGCCGCCCGCGCACCCGAAAGGGGGTTATGGGCAATGAAGCCCGGGCGGTTTAAGAAAGGCTTTTTATATGTACTCCAAGTACTATTTCGTTCTGGTTCGCGTTAAGAACAAGGTGCACCGCTTCCACCACTGGGGCGTTTGCGCACAAATCTGATTTTCCCTTTTTCCCCTTTCTGTTTTAAGCACATTGTCGCCTCGCCGCCTTTTGCGGCCTTTTCCGAGGCGATAGCATCATTCTATCTTATTGTTTATTCTTAAAACCCCATTTTTATGACTGAAAAAATGAGGCGTCGGATTGCGCTTTCGCTAAGCGCAGTCTTGGCGTGCCTGCCTGCCGCCGTGCAGGCACAGACGGCGGAACTGCAAAAAGGGTTGGCGGAGCTGTTCGCCACTGCCGAGCAGCACAATGCCACGCTCCGTAGCCTTGAAACTGCCCTGCAAACAGCAGAAGCCGGGGTAATCACGGCACAGGCTGCCAAGCTGCCCGACATCACGGGCGAGGCGGCCGTGTCGTATCTCGGCAACGCCCGCTTATGGAACCGGCAGTTTGGCGAAAGCACCGCCGCGCCGATGCCGCACTTCGGCAACAACTTTTCCCTTGCCGCCCGGCAGGTGGTCTATGGCGGCGGAGGCATCAACGCGGGCATACAGCTTGCCCGGCAGGGAGGCAAGCTGGCGCAGCTCAACGCCGAGGACGGCAAGCAGCGCGTGCGCTTCCTGCTCACCGGCCTCTATCTGCAACTCCATAACCTGCGCAACGGCCGAGAGGTATATGCCGCCAACGCCGCGCTGGCCCGACAACTCATCGAGCAGATGCACAAGCGGCGCGAGCAGGGTGTCTCGCTGCGCAACGACATCACGCGCTACGAACTGCAACTGCAACAGATGCTCCTGGGCGAGACGACGCTGCGCGACCGCGAAAGCATCGTGCGCAAGCAGCTCTTCACCGCACTCGGCACGGACACGGCCGCCGTCGCGCTGCTCTCCGAGGCGGCGTTCGACGATGCCGCCGTCAGCGTTGAGGGCGAAGCCGCTTGGCAGCAGGCGGCAGGCACGCAGCACGTAGGTTTGCAAAGGTCGTCGCTGTCGGTGGATATGAGCCGCACCAAGGAACGCCTCGTGCGCTCCGACCTGCTGCCGCACGTGACGCTGCTGGCAGAGAACCACCTCGACGGACCTATTACCACGGAAGTGCCGCCCATCAACAAGAACATCAACTACTGGTTTGTGGGAGTCGGCGTGTCGTTTAATTTCTCCGCGCTCTACAAGAGCCGCCGCAAGTTGCGCGAAACGCGCCTCGCCACTTCCTTCGCCGCCGATGAGCACGCCGTGCTGCGCAGCCAGGTAAGCGACGAGGTACACGAGGCTTACGTAAACCTCGGCACGGCACGCACCGAATTGACCGTGCGCCGCAAGAACGTGCAACTGGCTTCGGAAAACTACGACGTGGTGAGCCGCCGCTACGAAGGCGGCCTTGCGTTGGTGACCGACCTCACCGATGCCGCGAGCATGAAGCTCGACGCTGAATTGGCGCTTGCCGATGCCCGCATCAACTTAATCTATTGCCTTTATAAACTCAAATACGCCTGCGGGGCAATGTGATTGCCCCGCAAAGCCCGGATATTCCAGGCTTTCCCGGATATCCCGGATTTTCCGGATAATCCGGACACTAATAAACTTTTCCCAATGAAACATAAAACCATCTTGCGCGTCACTTACAACGCCATTATCTTCCTGCTGCTTGCCGGCGGCGCCTACCTCGTGATTGACCACTTCGTGCACTTCGGCAACGTGGAGTTTACCGACAATGCCACAGTGCGGCAGCACATCACGCCCGTGAACACCCGCGTTCAGGGCTTCATCAAGGAAATCCGCTTCGAAGAATTCCAGCCCGTACACAAGGGCGACACGCTGCTGATTATCGAAGACAGCGAGTTTCGCCTGCGGCTGGCGCAGGCGGAAGCCGACCTCGCCAACGCCCTCGCCGGCAAGCAGGTCACTTCGCAGGGCATGAACACCACCGCGACCGATATGCTGGTCACCGATGCCGGCATTGAGGAGGCACGCGTGCAACTCGAAAACGCGCAGCGCGAGGAAGCGCGCTATGCCCAACTCTTGCGCGACGACGCTGCCACGCAGCAGCAATACGACAACGTGAATACGGCCTATCTCGCCGCCAAGGCACGCTACGAGCAACTCTCGCGCCGCAAGCAGACGCTTGCCTCTACGCGCACGGAGCAAGGGCACCGCCTCAGCCAAAACGCCGCAGCCATCGAACTGGCGCGGGCAGCCGTAGACCTCGCACGGCTCAACCTTTCCTACACCGTCATCATCGCCACGGCCGACGGTACGGCAGGGCGCAAGGAAATCCATGAGGGGCAACTGGTAAACCCCGGGCAGACGATGGTGAACATTGTGGACAACGCGGAACTCTGGGTCGTGGCCAACTATCGCGAAACGCAGTTGCAGCACATCGCCGTGGGGTCGAAGGTTAAGATGGAGGTTGATGCCGTGCCCGGCGTAACCTTTGAGGGCGAGGTGGAACGCATCAGCGATGCCACGGGCGCGGCGTTCTCGATTATTCCGCAGGACAATGCCACGGGCAACTTCGTCAAGGTGGAGCAGCGCGTGCCGGTGCGCATCGGCATCAAGCCTTCCGAACACATCAAACAACTCCGCGCAGGCATGAACGTGGAATGCACGATTATTTATTAATGTGGGCAGTTGTATCTAAAATCTAACGAATTTAGTAAACCTGTAAACGAGTAAAGTTAAAACGACAACATTGACAACAAGAGACAACTCCTCGTTAGACTATTATGCGCTAAATATGACGACAACAAAGACAACAGGGCGTATTTTATACGCCTGCCTCGCAAGCAGAAAGACAACTGAAAGTTGTCAAAAGTTGTCCCAGTTGTCGTCAAAAATAAAATCTCGTCTACAAATATATAACTCTAATAATGTCTCACGAAACTCCCCCTCCGTTTTCGATGCCCATGTTCCGCGCGTTTGTGCCCAAATGGGTGCGGCCGTGGATTTACGTGGTGCAGGCCTTTTGCTTCCAGTTTTCGAGCGGCCTGTATATGGGTGCGATGAACAACATGATTGGAGAGCGGGCATGGATGCGCGAGGACGTGCTGATGTGCCTTTACGCCACGCTCATCGGCATGGCCCTCTACTTCCCTTTGCTCTTCCGCATGAAGTTCCACTTCACCAACAAACTCCTGCTCTGCGTCTCGGCGGCGGTCGTCATCGCCTGCAACCTCATTGCCCTGCTGCCCCTGCCGCGCCCCGTGCTTTGGGCAATATGCGTGGTGTGCGGCATGGCAAAGATACAGGGCACGTTTGAAAACATGTCGAACATACAATTATGGATGACGCCCAAGCGCGACTTCGGCGTTTTCTTCCCCATTCTGCACATCATCTTGCTCACCTCGATAGAAGTCTCCGCCTTCCTCGCCGCCGAGTTTGCCTTTCTCCACCACTGGTCGCTGATGCACTGGTTTGTCTGCGGGCTGATGCTGCTGGTGCTCTGCGTGCAAGTGCTGCTCACCAAGCCTTTCCACGCCATGCCGCAAATCGTGCCGCTAAAAGGTATTGACTGGCTCGGGCTGCTGCTATGGACGGCACTCTGCCTGCAAGTGACCTATATCCTCAACTACGGCGACTGGCTCTACTGGTGGCACTCGCCGCAAATCCGGCTGCTTTGCGGCACGTCGCTCCTCACGCTCGCCGCTTGCCTGCAACGAATGTGGTATCACCCGCAACCCTATTTCGAATCTGCCATGTGGGGCTATCGCCACGTTGTGCCGGTTATTCTGCTCATCGGCGTTGTGGAGATGCTCTTCTCGTGCGAGCACGTGCTGGAAATGGTGTATTATGAAGAAGTGATGCACTATGCCGACCACGTCTACGAGCGGCTCAACCAATGGTCGCTGCCGGGCATCTGGGCGGGCTGCCTGTTCTCGCTCGTTTGGCTGCGCCTCATGCGTTGGAACGCCTACAAACTCATCGCCGTGGGGCTGGCGGTCTTCTCGCTCTACGCTGCCGGCTTCTATTTCCTCGCGGACAACTCGCTCAACAGCGAAGCCCTGCGCCTGCCGCTCGTGTTTCGCGGCTTTTCCTACGCCGTGCTGAGCATCGCTCTGATGTGGTGCCTGCACGAAATCATGTCGTTCCAGCATTTCTTCCAAGCCCTGAGCATTTTCAATATCCTCCACATGTTTGTGGGCGGCCTTGCCGGAGCCGCTCTCCACGCCCGGGGACTGAACTACTACGTGGCAGACGGCTTTGCCCGCTATTCGGGCTACCTCGACGAGGTGCGCCTCTCGCAAACGCCCGTAGACTTTGCCCGATATATGGAGCAAATGGTGGAAAACCTGCTGGCGCAGAGCGTTAAGATACTCTTCGGCTGGACGCTCTATGCCGCCCTGTTCTTTGCCCTGCTGATGCTGCTTTGGGACATACCCGGCGTGCGCCGCCGCGTGAAGCATATGCAAACTTGGCCGCGCGTGGGCTTGCAGGTGCTCGGCGGTTTCCGCCGCGCCCAAAGGCTGCGCCGAATCCGCCATGCGCGAAGTGGCGGCAGCGAGTAAGGCCGAGAGAAAAATTTTCAGCAACGTTTGTGCAAGGTGCTGTGTCAAAATGCGCATGTAGCCGACATTGCCCTGAAAGGGCTTAATAACACAGCGCAGGGGCTTGCCCCTGCGGAAAGACGATAGAATATGATTGCCCCTGTAAGGGGCTTATAATTAGAACTTAATAAAGTTACTTTTAATTATAAGCCCCTTACAGGGGCAAACGTACTTGCAACGCTATACGTAGGGGCA
>JBJEAH010000118.1:0-2014 GCA_051868815.1 Alloprevotella sp. | reverse complement strand
AGTCCATGAGGCAGGTGGTACAAATAAAGCGTTCGCTGCCCAAGAGGCGGGCGTTGCAAACGCTGCAATAGCGCGGAAAAATGAGCCGGCCGAAATCGGCAGCCAGTCCGCTAAAAAATTTTCTTATACTGAAACAGGCGTTCAAGGCGAAGGGGGCTAACGCCTTTTCTTTCTGTGAGAGAACAGGCTGCGGAAGCGGCGGAGGAGCTTGTAGCCCATCATCACCCCGTCGTAGACAGCGACGACGCGCTCGGCGGAGTTCACCCATTGCTGCACCTTCGTGTCGGCAGGGGTCGGGTCCATCAGGGCGTGCCAGTGGTCGCGTATGCTCTCGGAGGTTTCCGTGAGTTCTTTCTTCAAATCAGCTTTCCGCGCGGCCAGCGATTGGAGGGTTATGGGCGTATGGGCGTAAGAGTTCATCATAAGTTCTTATCTGCTTGTTCCGTTTCGTCCGACAGGAAAAGCCGTCCGAGGAAGTTGGCCAAGGGATTGACGATCCAGCGGCGGCGCATCGCGTAGACGAGCACGCCGAGCGCCACGTAGAAGAGCACCATCAGGAAGCAGGCCCACGTGATGCTGCCCATCATCTTGGCGAGGAAGAGCACGGCGGTGTAGGAAAGGAACAAGATGACTATCGTGGACAGCGCGAAGAGGATTGCCCCCACGATGAGCGCCGACAGCAGGATAGTCATCTTGCTCACAAAGTCGATTTGCAGGCATTTCCCTTTCAGCTCCGCATACTTCTTGAGTTCTGCGAAGAGTTGGCTGATAATCTCTATGTTTTTATCAGAGGAAAACATCTGTTCTTGTTTTGATAGTTACGAGTTGACGAGTAAACGAGTAGACGAGACAAGAATGTCGTGCAATTGATTTTTCAAGAGTAACTTGTCTTGTTTACTTGTTTACTCGTTTACTTGTTTACTAAATGGTACTTGTATTTGTCCGTCCTTACTTAGCGGGGTTGAGCTCGTCTGCAATGTCGTCTACCAGGCTTTCCATTTCCTTGGAGTTGAGCTTGATGCCGCGCTTGCGGATAGCTTCGGTGATGCGGAGACGGGTTTCGCTGCCCTTTTCGGGAGCAAAGAGAATACCGCAGGCTGCGCCTACTGCTGCGCCGCCGAGAAATGCTGCGAGAATGCTGAGTCCTTTCATGATAATAATATTTTAGGGGTTATACTTCGGTAATTACGCCTCAAAGTTACGGCATTTCTTTCGTATTACCTAAGAAAGAATCGTGTTTTTATGAGAAATTACGCCGAAAAAGCCCCTATTAATGTGTTTTAACAAGCAGAAATGTCGCATGAGCCGCTATTATTATTAACTTTGCATTGCAAACAAGGGCGCGGCCGTTGCTTTGCGCACAATTTACCACAGAATTATTTTTAGAACTTCACTTAAATACACCTCAAAGTAATGAAGAAAAACTTATTATTTGCCATCGGTCTGGGCGCAGTGCTCGTCCTCACCGGCTGTAAGTCGCAGGAAAGTGCCTATCGCAAGTCTTACGAGCAGGCCATGGCGCAGGAAAAGGCCCAGACGGCCGACAACACAACCGTTGTCAGCGTGAGCGGCAACCCTGCCCAGGAAACCGTTACCGTTACCCCCGTTACACCTGTAACGCCCTCCGCACCTTCGTCTGCCGATGCCGAAGTGCGCACCATCAATGAAGGTTTCACGGTAGTAGGCGGTGCGCAGGTCAAGGCTTACAGCGTGGTTGTGGGCAGCTTCCTCACGCAGGCCAATGCCGAAGGTCTTATGAACGGTCTGCGTCAAGCCGGCTACACTTCCACGGTAATCCGCACCAACGAAACCATCAACAACCAGACGCCCTGGTATCGCGTCATTGCCTCTTCTTTCGACACGAAAGATGCCGCTATCCAGTCGCGCGAGAGCCTCAAAGCCACATATCCCGGTGCCTGGCTGCTGTATGCAAAATAAGTCTTAGCAACTCCCTTACACATTATTATATTATATATAAAGGCGTACCCTGTCGGTGCGCCTTTTTTCTATGTCT
>JBJEAH010000117.1:0-11110 GCA_051868815.1 Alloprevotella sp. | reverse complement strand
ACAAACTTTTTCTTGGCAGATAGTAAAAAAAATCTTGCTGAAATGGAAAACTTTCAGCAAGGAAACAAAAAATTGCCCGTAGATAATCATTCGGGCAACGTAAGAGAGTGGGGGAGAGGTTTACGGCATTTGCGGGATTAGGCAGCAAAACCAGTAAAGGGTCAACCGTATTCAGGAAATAGTATAAAAAAGGGTCAACCTATTTCAGGACAATACAAAACCCGTCACAAGTGACGGGTTTGAGGTGCAAACTATACACGCATAACCTGCTTGATAACAAATGGTTATGCGCAAAAGTGAAGGGTTGAAGGGTTTTTCGGGGAAAAAAAATGCGTTACGCGCGCGCGGGTATTCAGTCTGCTTGAGCCAGCAGACTTGTGTTGTTTCAGTCAATATCCTTGAAATCTATTTCTTTTGCCACAGCTTCCAGTTCCTCGTACCACGCTTCGCCGAAGCGGCGGATAAGGGGCTCTTTGAGGAAGCTATAGAGCGGGAGGCGCAGTTCGCGGCCTTTCTTGACCGCGCCGTCGCAAATGCGCCAGCGGTGGTAGTTGAGGCCGACGAGTCCGTTGGAGAGGCGTTTCTCGCGCAAGGGGTAGAGGGCGCAGGATATGGGCTTCGGCCACGCCGTCTTGCCCTCGCGGCATACCTTTTCGAGGGCGCAGAGGCAGCAGCCGCTGTTGTCGTAACAGGTAAACACGCAGTCGCGGCCGCCCACGATACTCGTCACGAGGTCGCCGTCAGGGTCGGCGTATGCCACGCCCTGCTTGTCAATCACTGCCTGCGCCGAGGCGCAGAGGTGGGGCCATGCCGCATCGAGCGCGTCTTCAATCTCTGTCACCTCTTCGATCTGCAAGGGTGCGCCGGCATCGCCTTCTATGCAGCATGCGCCGCCGCACGCCGCGAGGTCGCAGCAGAAATATTCGGTGAGGAGGTCGGGCGTTATCAATACGTCGCCCACTTGGAGCAAGGGAAGTCTTTGGGGAGTCATTCGTTTAGAAATGCTATTTGAAAGAAGTTACCACTCAATCGGCGTTTTGCCTTGTCGGATGAGGTAATCGTTGGTGAGAGAGAAATGGTGATTGCCGAAAAAACCGCGATAGGCGGATAGGGGCGAGGGGTGGGCGCTTTGCAGCACGAGATGGCGCGAGCGGTCGATGAAAGCACCTTTTTTCTGTGCGTAGCTGCCCCAAAGAATGAAAACCAGCCCGTCGCGCTCCGTGGCGAGGCGGCGAATGACGGCATCGGTAAACGTCTCCCAGCCGTGCCCCTGGTGCGACCCTGCCTGGTGGGCGCGGACGGTGAGCGTGGCGTTGAGCAGCAGCACGCCCTGTTCCGCCCAGCGGCGCAGGCTGCCCGATGAGGGCACGGGGCGTCCCAGGTCGTCGGCTATTTCCTTAAAGATGTTTTGCAGCGACGGAGGAAAAGCCACGCCGTCGGCCACCGAGAAGCACAGGCCTTCCGCCTGTCCCTCCTCGTGATAAGGGTCTTGTCCGAGTATAACCACCTTCACCTTGTCGAACGGACAAAGGTTGAAGGCATTGAAAATCTGCCGCCCGGACGGATAGCACACGCCCTGCCGGTACTCCGCGCGCACAAAGTCGACGAGCTGCCTGAAATAAGGCGCGGCAAACTCGTCGCGCAGCCGCTCGTTCCAACTGGGTTCAATTTTGACGGACATGGGGGAAAGGATTTTTTATAATGTAGGCTGCATTCGGCAGTAGGGGCGTTTTGCAAAACGCCCGCCCCGAACAAGTTTGGCTCTGAGCTTGCTTGCACGAAAGATCCCGAAAGTCGTAACCATTTTCAACGGTCTTCTTTTGGTAGAACACGGCACGGTCAACATCCTTGCACTGAGAAATGATATATAAATGATGTCACCAAGGAACAGAGAAGAAAATATCTTCGTTGATTTTGGCAACAACTTGTTGCACATTTGCCTCGCCTAATTGGGCAACAGCTTGTTGCCCAATTTTAATGCGCTCATTATAAAAATGATACCACTGTTTGATGTATTTCAAATTTCTATGAGAGAACCCTTTCATATTTGGAAATTCATCCATAAGTTCACGGCTTAGTTCCTTAAGCCATCCGTCTCCCCAAGAAGCAGATTTCTGCTTCTCGCAAATGTCTGCACCCATGCGCCAATAAAGGCGGAGCAATTCTGTGTTCACCTTTATTGCCGCCTTGAATTGTGCGCTCCGAATATCTTGCTTCAATCGCGACACCCAATTTTTGAAATCGCTATTTCCTGCCAAGGTCCTATTTCCTGTCATGTCCTATGTATTCGTTTTCAACAGTCGTTTTTCTTCTGATTTTTTTGGCTGTGCGGCGATATGGCGTGTAAAATAAGATATGCCAGCGCGTTATTCTTCCAGCAGTTTGCCAATCAGTTCGCGCAGCTTGTCAATCAGTTCGGGCGTGAAGCCGGTTTCGTCGAGTTGCATTGCGCCGTTCTTGTCAAACACGAAGTAGCGGGGAATGCCTTGCACCTCTGGCGTTTTCCATAGGTTGGCATCGAAGCGGTAATGGTCGCCGCGAATATCGGGCACGGCCTCGCTCCACGCATCGGCGGGACTGCTGAAATCGGTGACATACACAAAAACGACGTCTTTGCCTTCAAATTCTGCCTTCAGCGGTTTCATAGCCTTGATGCCTTGGCGGCAAGGGCCGCACCACGTGGCCCAATAGTCCACAACCGCAACCTTGCCTTTGTAGTTCGCCGCAATGGCATCGAGCATGCGTCCGTCAGTAACCTCAGGCGTGGGCTTGATGCGGTCGGTGGCTTCTTCGGCCAAACGCTTCAGCGCAGCTTTCAATTTCTCGTTGTCGGCACGCGCAAAGGTTTGCATGGCCTCGGGCAGGGCGGCAATCTCTTCGTCCGATACTGCCTGCATCTTGCCAATCCGCTCTTTCACGTCGATTACCCTTTTGATTTCTGTGCACCATTTGCCGAGTGGCGACTGCTCCAAGCCGTTGGCGCGGGCATAGGCGTCAGTTGTGCGGGCATCGTTCAATACGGCTACGGCTTCGGGGCTGCGGAACAGGTTGAGCGTGGCAGCCACGTCCGCCTCTTTCAGCGTGAAGTCCTTGCCATAGTGTGCCTTAAAGAGCGAGTCGCGCTTTTCGCCCGAAGTCTCGCCTTGAGCATACAGAAACTGATGCAGCCAGCGGCGGTAGCCCGTCAATTTGGCAACGTAGCACGCCTCGGCATAAAGCAGGAGGTAGCGGCGTGTGCCAGCGTCCACGCCGGTGAGGGCTTTTGCGTAAGCAAGGTCGCGTGAGAGGGCGGCGCGGCAACTGTCCCTGTAAACCGGGAACGTCATCGGTGCTGCGGCCTTCGCATTGCGCGGCACGGGTATCTGCCTCGTCATTTGCCCGAAGTATTTTCGGGTGAAATAATCCTCGCAGAGTGCGGCGTAAGGACTGCAGAAACGGATAAAATCTGCGGAGGCATCGCCGTTGAGGGTGCGTGTCAGTGCAGGTATGTCGATGGCAATAGTAAGGTCCTTTCCCGGTTCTACGAATATATCGAAATTCGTAAGTCCCGACCTGATGTTGGCATTGAACGGATAGCAGGCATCGAGGGTAATGACCTTTGTGCGGCTGTCGGGCGCGGTGGTGCTGTCGGCTACGATTCTATAAAACGGGTAGCACTGCGTGTAAGAACCAAAGGTGTGGAGGGAGAAGTCGATGCTGTTCAAGGCCTCTTCCGACACGTCGCCCAAAAGTTTGATGAAAATGCGGCTGCGCTGCATTCTGCCGTCGTAAGGGCCGAACGTGGCGGGCGCGGCAGGCTCGGGCGTAAAGGCTGCGGGGGCGTACTGCTTGCCGTCGAGGCGGATGCCGTAGGCCTGCCAGCAGTCATTTACTTTTTCCTCAATGAAGTCAAATGTTTTTGCGTTCTTGGGCAGCGGTTCGAACACAAGCACCATAGAGTCCTGCACCGCGCTGCGGTCTTTCAGGTCAACGGTGGGCATCAGCTGGTTAAAGACAATGGGCAAGGCAGATGCCACCTCGTTGCTCACCGCCTTCGGGTCGATGGAGATGCGGTCGTTCTTTTCGTCCTTAATAATATATTGTGTCCAGTCGGGCACAACTGTTTTGCGCTTAAAGCATTTGCCGCTGCGGACTTTGTATTCCTTGCCCTCGCATACAAGCGCGGCCTCTCCCATAATGCCCCACGACCAGAAAAAAGGTTTTACGAAATGCAACACGGTGGCGGTATCTGTCAGCGTCACGGCCACGGGGGCGGTGCTGCCGTTGATCAGCGCGGCAACCGCCGGTTGCTTAACGACCTTTGCCTTCTTGCCTTTCGCAGAAATGGCGAGGGCGCAGAGGGCGCAGAGGGCGCAGATGAGGAGCAATGAAAGTTTTTTCATGAATCTTATTCCAAATAAGTATATCCGTAAAGGCCGGAGCGGTAATTGTAGATAAACTCCTTGCCTTCCTCAATCGTGATTTTGCCTTCCTTCACGGCCTTGCTCACCCACGTTTCGAGGCGGCGCACCAGTCGCTTGGGGTCGTACTGCACGTATTCGAGCACGTCGGCAACGGTTTCGCCGTCGATGGTCTTCTCGATGTTGTAGTCGTCGCCGTCGATGGTGATGTGCACGGCGTTCGTGTCGCCGAACAGGTTGTGCATATTGCCGAGGATTTCCTGGTAAGCACCCACGAGGAACACGCCGATATAATAATGCTCGCCCTCGCGTATGGGGTGCAGCGGGAGGTACGACGTCTGCTGGTTGTAATTGACGTACGTGCTGATTTTGCCGTCCGAGTCGCAGGTGATGTCCTGTAAGGTTGCCGAGCGCGTGGGCTTTTCGTCGAGCCGCGCGATGGGCATGATGGGGAAGAGCTGGTCGATGCCCCAGGAGTCGGGCATGGACTGGAAGAGCGAGAAGTTGCAGAAATATTTGTCCGCCATCGTCTTGTCGAGGTTGCGCAGTTCGTCGGGCACGTGCTTCTGGTGGTGCACGAGGTCGGAGATTTCGTGCGTGATGCTCCAATAGAGGCTTTCGATGTGTGCGCGGGTTTTAAGGTCGATGATACCGTGGCGGAAGAGGTCGAGCGCTTCGTCGCGGATATCCTGTGCGTCGTGCCAGTCTTCGAGCATGGAGCGCGAGGAAAGTTTGTCCCAAATCTCCGTAAGGTCGCGCACAAGCTGGTGGTCGCCCTCGGCCGGCTGGAAGTCCTCGGGCATGTAAGGCATCGAGGCGCATTCGAGCACGTCGAGAATAAGCACGGAGTGGTGCGCCGTCAGCGAGCGGCCGCCCTCGGTGATGAGGTTGGGGTGGGGAATGTTGTTTTTGTTGGCTGCGTCGGCAAAGGTATAGACGCAGTCGTTCACGTATTCCTGGATAGAATAGTTCACCGAACTTTCGGAGTTGCTTGAGCGCGTGCCGTCGTAGTCCACGCCGAGGCCGCCGCCGCAGTCCACAAACTCTACGTTGAAGCCCATGGCGTGGAGCTGTACGTAGAACTGCGCCGCCTCGCGCAGGGCGGTGGAGATGCGGCGGATTTTCGTGATTTGCGAACCGATGTGGAAATGAATGAGTTTCAGGCAGTCGTGCATGCCCATTTCGTCGAGCGTCTGCAAGGCTTGCAGCAGTTCGGCGGAGTTGAGGCCGAACTTAGAGGCATCGCCGCCGCTCTCCTGCCACTTGCCCGTGCCCGACGAGGCAAGCTTGATGCGAATGCCGAGGTTGGGGCGCACGCCGAGTTTCTGCGCGGCGCGGGCAATGCTGACGAGTTCGGGCATCTTCTCGATGACGAGGAACACGCGCTTGCCCATTTTCTGTGCCAAGAGCGCAAGTTCTATAAAGTTCTGGTCTTTGTGGCCGTTGCAGATAATCAGGCTGTCGCTGTCCATGTTCGTGGCCAGCACGGCGTGCAGTTCGGGCTTGCTGCCGGCTTCGAGGCCGAGGTTGTACTTCTTGCCGTGGCTGATAATCTCTTCCACCACGGGGCGCATCTGGTTTACCTTAATGGGGTAGATGATAAAGTGGTCGGCTTTGTAGTTGTACTCCTTTTCGGCGCGGTCGAAGCATTCTGCGGTCTTCTCGATGCGGTTGTCGAGGATATCGGGGAAGCGCAGCAGGACGGGCGCGGTGATGTCGCGCGAGTTGAGTTCGTCCACTACCTCTTTGAGGTCTACTTTCACGCCGTCTTTGCGCGGTGACACGTAGGCGTGCCCTTTTTCATTGATGCCGAAATAGTTTACGCCCCAGCCTTTCACGTTGTAAAGTTCCTCGGAATCTTCAATTCTCCATTTTCTCATTGGCAGTAAGGTTGTGTGGGATAGATGGATGATGATATTAGAGCCGCTCGCAAATAAGGTCGGCTACGTGGTCGATTTTGTCGAAAGAGTCAAGCACGTTCACGTCTATGATTTCTTGTGCCTGGCTATAAAAAGGCTCGCGCTCGGCGAGCTGGGCGGCAACGAACTCTTTAAGTTCCTCGCTGCTTTTGCCTTTCAGCAGCGGGCGTTCGCCCCGGCTCATGCCGATGTGGTCGCAGAGCGTTTGGACAGAGGCCTTCATATAGAAGGTATGCCCCACGGAGTTCATATAGTCCATATTGTCGAAGAAGCACGGCGTGCCGCCGCCGCAGGCCAGCACCACGTTCTCAAACTCTGCCGCCTCGTGGAGCATACGCCGTTCGAGGTCGCGGAAGCGCGCCTCACCTTCCTCGGCGAAGATACGCGCCACTTTCGTGTGGAAACGCTCCTCGATGTACCAGTCAAGGTCGTAGAACGTGCAGCCCAGTTTCTTGGCCACGGCACGCCCCACGGTGGTCTTGCCGGCACACATGTAGCCTATGAGGATAATGCTTTTCATTGGTATTGGTTAGTATATTAGTAGACGAGTTTACGAGGAGATTTTCGTGCAAGCGAGTGCAATAGAGCTTGCTCATATTGCCGAGTGCAGCCGAAAATCACGAAGTAAAACGAGTAGACGAGACAGATATGTCTTGCAAACTATATTTTATATGAGTAACTTGTCTTGTTTACTCGTTTACTGGTCTACTTGTTTACTCGTCTACTAAAAAACTTTATTTCTTCGCTTTCTTCTTGGGCGGCTCGCTCATGATTTTGCGGCACTCCTCGATGGTCAGTTCTGCGGCACGCTCCGCCATGGAGCGCGGTATCTTGAAGTTCTTGCCGTTGCAGGCTATATAGGGGCCGAAGCGGCCCGTGCGGATTTGCAGCCCCTCCTGTTCCTCGAAGGTTTTGAGGATAGACTGTTCCTCGGCGTTGCGCTTCGTCACAATCAGGTTGATGGCCTGCTCCTGCGTGATTTCGAGCGGGTCGATGTTTTTCGGGATCGACACGAACTTCTTGTCGTGCATCACGTAAGGGCCGAAGCGTCCCGTCGACACCACGATGTCTTTGCCCTCAAACGCGCCGCACACGCGCGGCAGCTTGAAGAGGTCGAGGGCTTCTTCGAGTGTGATGGTCTCGATGCTCTGCCCTGCGGCGAGGCGTGCGAAGCGCGGCTTTTCCTCCTCGCCCGTTTCGCCGATTTGCGCCATTGGCCCGAAGCGGCCAATCTTCACCACCACGGGCTTGCCGCTGGCGGGGTCGGTGCCGAGGCTGCGCTCGCCCACCTTGTGGGTAGACTGCTGCTCGAGCGAGCGTTCCACGTCCGGCTCGAAATCTTTATAGAACGATTGAATGAGTTTCTTCCAGTCCTTCTTGCCTTCTGCCACCTCGTCGAACTCTTTCTCGACGTTGGCGGTGAAGTTGTAGTCCATAATGCCCGGGAAGGCCTCCATGAGGAAGTCGTTGACCACGAGGCCCACGTCGGTCGGCATCAGTTTGCCTTTCTCGCTGCCCACCGTCTCGGTGCGCGTGGACTCCTGCACCTTGTCGCCGGCGAGGATGAGCACCGCGTAGGGGCGCTCCGTGCCTTCCTTGTCGCCTTTCGCCACATAGCCGCGCTGCTGGATGGTAGAAATCGTGGGCGCATAGGTCGACGGGCGGCCGATGCCCAGTTCCTCGAGCTTATGCACGAGCGAGGCTTCGTTGTAGCGTGCCGGAGCGGCGGAGAAACGCTCGCGGGCAGAAATCTCCGTGGCGAGGGCGGCTTCACCCTCCGACATCTGCGGCAGCATGCCGGGAGCGGCCTCTGCCTCGCCTTCTCCGGCATAGCGGCTGTCGGCATAGACGCGCAGGAAACCGTCGAACTTCACTACTTCGCCATTGGCCACGAACGTTTCGGGCTTGCCGTCGATGGCAATTACAGCCGTGGTCTTCTCAATCAGCGCGTCTGCCATCTGGCACGCCAGCGTGCGCTTGCGGATAAGGCCATAGAGGCGGCGTTCCTGCGCAGTGCCTTCAATTTCGGCGCGGCGCATGTCGGTGGGGCGAATGGCCTCGTGCGCCTCTTGCGCTCCCTTGGTGTGCGTGTGGTAGGTGCGGCGCTTGTGGTATTCCTTGCCCATGCTCTCCTCGATTACGGGGCCGCAAGCGTTGAGGCACAGCGCGGAGAGGTTGGTAGAGTCGGTACGCATGTAGGTGATAAGACCCGCCTCGTAGAGCGTCTGCGCCACGCGCATCGTGGCCGAAACGCTGAAGCCCAGCTTACGCGCGGCTTCCTGCTGCAAGGTCGAGGTGGTAAACGGCGGCGCGGGCGAGCGGTGCGTGGGGTGCGTTTCCACTTCCGCCACTTTGAACGATGCGCCGCTGCAACTGAGCAGGAATGCCTCCGCCTCAGCCTTTGTCTTAAAGCGGCGGTCGAGTTCGGCGCGTACCTCCTTGCCGCTGTTCCCGAGCGTGAACACGGCGCTCACGCGATAGGCGGTCTGCTCCTTAAACGCGGCGATTTCGCGCTCGCGCTCCACGATGAGGCGCACGGCCACGCTCTGCACGCGCCCTGCCGAAAGGCTGGGGCGCACGCGCCGCCACAGTACGGGCGACACCTTGAAGCCCACGAGGCGGTCGAGCACGCGGCGGGCCTGCTGCGCGTCCACGAGGTTGAGGTCTATGGAGCGCGGGTGCTCTATGGCGGCGAGGATGGCGGGCTTCGTGATTTCGTGGAACACGATGCGCTGCGCCGTCTTAGGGTCGATGCCGAGCACCTCCGCCAAGTGCCAGGAGATGGCCTCTCCCTCGCGGTCCTCATCGGACGCGAGCCACACGGCGGAGGCCTTCTTGGCGGCCGAGCGCAGCTCGCTCACCACGTGCTGCTTGTCGGCAGGTATTTCGTAGTCGGGCGCAAACGTGTCGAGGTCCACGCCGAAATTCTTCTTTTTCAGGTCACGGATATGGCCGTAACTCGACATTACCTTGTAGTCTTCGCCAAGGAATTTCTCAATGGTTTTTGCCTTTGCGGGCGACTCCACAATGACTAAGTTTTTGGGCATTGTAATATATGATACTTTAATTTCTGCGTGCAAAAGTAGGGAAAAAAGACATTATATAATGTATCGTCTTATAAAAAAACGCATTCCGCCCCGTTTCGGGGTACACATTATTATATATAGATGTTGTTTGAGTAGACGAGTAAACAAGTAGACAAGTAAACAAGTAGACAAGTAAACGGGTAAACTCGCCTACAAAATATCCCCGCTTTCACTAAAAAACTAATTATCTGCGCATATAAGCGCATATTTTCGTAAATTTGCGCGTTGTTTTCTAACACGGATTATAATCCTTACCTTTTTTCAATGCAAGAATTTCAGCTAATTGCCAAAACCTTTCAAGGCCTTGAAGAGGTTTTGGCGCAAGAACTGACCGAACTCGGTGCCAACAACATCGAAATCGGACGGCGCATGGTGTCGTTTACAGGCGACAAGGCAATGATGTACCGCGCCAACTTCTGCCTGCGCACCGCCGTCAGAATTTTGAAACCTATCAAAACTTTTAAGGCAACCGATGCCGACGATGTCTACAATGCAGTGCGCGGCGTGGAATGGGATGACTTTCTCGACCTCAAAACGACTTTTTCGGTCGACTCTGTAGTCTATTCCGAAGAGTTCCGTCATTCTAAGTTCGTGGCCTATAAAGTGAAAGATGCCATCGTGGACTATTTCCGCGAGAAGCACGGCGAACGCCCCAATATCCGCATTACGAACCCCGATATCCGCCTGAATATCCATATTGCCGATACGCAATGCACGCTGTCGCTCGACTCTTCCGGCGAGAGCCTGCACCTGCGCGGTTATCGCACGGCTTCGGTGGACGCGCCCATTAACGAGGTGCTCGCCGCAGGCTTGATAAAGTTGTCGGGTTGGGACTTTAAGTCTGATTTCATCGACCCGTTCTGCGGTTCTGGCACGATTTTGGTGGAGGCCGCCCTCATGGCACGCAACATCCACCCCGGCGTGTTCCGCAAGAAGTTCGGCTTTGAGAATTGGAAGGATTTCGACCCCGAACTGTTACAGGAAATCTACGACGACGACACGCAGGAACGCGCTTTCGACCATAAGATTTACGGCTACGACCTTAACCTGCGTGCCATTGAGGCAGCCGATGCCAACGTGAAGGCAGCGGGTGTGAGCGATATCGTAACCCTCGAGCAGCGCGACTTCCAAAAGTTCGAGCAGCCTGCCGAGAAGGCTATTATGGTGACCAATCCGCCTTACGGCGAACGCCTTAAGCCCGAAGACCTCACGGGGCTGTATCAGATGATCGGCAAGACGCTGAAACATTCCTTCTGCGGCAACGAGGCTTGGATTATCAGTTACAAGGAGGAATGCTTTGAAGCCATCGGCTTGAAGCCGAGTTTCAAAATTCCCCTTTACAACGGCGCGCTCGACTGCGAGTTCCGCAAATACCAGCTCTTCGACGGCAAGCTCAACGCCTTTCGCGCTGCCGGCGGCGAGGTGAAAACCGTAGAGGAACGCCGCCGCATGGGCGAGAAGCACCGCTTTAAGCAGAACCGTGGCGAGTTCAACCGCCGCCCCGCCGATGAAGAGCGTGTGCCTGACGAGGACTTTACGCCCGAATACGAGATGCTGCGCAAGCGTCACCGCGAGTTCCAAAACACTTTCGGACCTCGCGAACGCCGCAGCGAAAACTCGCGCCGCTTTGAGGGCGAGAAAGACTTCAAACGCGGAAAGGGCGGCGACTTCAAACGGCGCAGCGACAGCGAAGAACGCGGCAGGG
>JBJEAH010000116.1:0-42459 GCA_051868815.1 Alloprevotella sp. | reverse complement strand
AGGAATGCACTTCTGTCAAATGTTTATTAGGTAACGTTTCGGTGCGTCCTTTTGTGGAAAACACGAGGTGAACGTAAATTTTTGACAGAGATTGAGACATTGAGGGGGATAACGTTTGAGGTATATAGTTCCGCGAAAACGCGACCCTAAAGATTATTCCGTGATAATGCGCCCCGGTAAAGGATTATTCCGTGATAATGCGCCCCTGAAAGGGGCTAATAGATTAGCGTAGGGGCTTGCCCCTACGTAGGGCGTTGTGCGTTCGATTGCCCCTGTAAGGGGCTTATAATTATTATTGTTTGATCTTTTAATTTTTAGCCCCTTACAGGGGCAATCGACCGCAATCACCTTTCCACAGGGGCAAGCCCCTGTGCTATGTTATTATGCCCTTTCAGGGCAACCGTTCGGAAAATATTCACTTTCAGGGCAACCATTCGGAAAATATTCACTTTCAGGGCAACCATGTGGTTATTTCCTTTCAGGGCAACCGTTCGGAAAATATTCACTTTCAGGGCAACAAAACGGTTTTTGTTTTCCTTTCGGGTATCTTTTATAATAGGGGCGCATAGATATTATACGCCCCTATTAATTATAGTGTATTAGAAGTTAGGTGCATCAACGTCCCACCAGAGGCGCGTGGCCTGCAAGTCAGGTCCGCCGAGGGCCGTGATACCCGTGTTGTTGATGTTCTGTATCTCAATGGGGTCGGTGCTCTGCCAAGGCACGCGGCGGATCAGTTCGCCCTGAGGGATAGAACCGTCGCCGTCGTTCGTGTTAAGCACGGGGAAGCACTTGGGATAACCTGTGCGGCGCAGTTCCGTCCATGCCTCTGTGGAGAGGGGGAAGAGGGCGATGTACTTCTGCGTGATGATCTTTTCAAGCTTCGTTTCCTTGGAGTCGGCTTCGTTCCACTTCACACCAATCGTGGTAAGGCTCGGCCAATCTTCGCCGTCGCCCATAGGGTCAGATTGGATGTAGCAATGTTTATTCCCATTCTCGTCCTCTATTTCAACGGGCTTTTCGCGCTGCAGGTATTCCTCGACGAGGTCGTTGTATTCAAACACAAACCACGGTTCTTCGAGATACGCGTTGCGAATGCCGCGCTCGTAGAAGAACTCTGGGGTGCCGCCCATGTTCCAGCCGCGCAGCGCACCTTCAGCACGCAGGAAGTCTACTTCGGCAAACTTCACAAGGTAAAGCGGAGCGTCATTCAAGTAGTTGCGGTCGATGCCTGAGTAAGCCTGACGCTGGTTCTGTCCGTAGCTCTGGCCATCGCCGACCAGCGTGCCGCTGCGAATACCAACAATCTTGGAGTTAGCGGGAAGCACTTCGCCTGTCTTCTTGTTGGTAATCTCGTTGGAATTTTTCTGAATCAAATACTTTGTGTAAGGATGGTCAAGGCTCATGAGCAAGCTCTCGAACGATGCGGAGATGCGGGAGTCACCCCAAGAGTCGATAATGGTAACCATAGGGTGCGAGAAGCCGCTGACCATGGGGAACAAACCAGACTGTTCTTCAATGGATTCTACCACGCCGTCGCGCACGGCTTCTTCTGCCCATTTCTGTGCAAGTCCAGGCTCAACCTTCACAATGTGCATCGCCATACGGAGCTTCAAGGAGTTGGCCAGCTTGATGTAAGTGGTCATGCCGCTGAAGCCACTAAGCAGGTCGCGGTTGGTCTCGTTGTTGGACATCAGCACGTCACCCACGCGGTTCTTGTACCATTCGGGGCGGGAGGAGAAGTTGCGCAGGCAAGCCACGATTGTATCGAGGTTCTGCACGATGCCTTTGTAAATGGTCTCCATATCGTTGTAGACAGAAGGATTTTCTATGTTCTTCTTGTCTTCGATATAGGTGAACGGACCGGAGATGTCGGCCATTTCCTGTGCGGAGATGCAGTAGTAAAGGAGGTTGATGGCCTTGACTTCGGGAATACTGTCGATCTGCGGGTGGTTGAGCACGGGTATAATGCCGTTTTTCACCATGGTGTAGCTGCCGCGCGGGTCGCCGTTGAAGTCGTTGGAGTTGTTGTAGGTAGAGGTCCACGTGCCATACATGAAGTCGCGGTGAGGAATGGTCATGTAGTTGGCGTAGCAGTCGGTACCGAGGCCATACTGACGCTGATAGGCGTGTGCGCCGGGCACGTCGCCGTTCTTACCGCCGCGCAGGCAATACTGCGCCGTTTTGCACGAACCGAGATAAGGGGCCAAGGCGGTATAGGCTGCCTCAAATCCTTCCTCTGACGTTTGGTGGTGGTAATTAACTTGGTCAATGTCACCCTGGAAGTCATTGGAGAGCTGCGACTGGTCAGAGTTCAATTCATCGCCGGGCACATCGTAGTCGAGGCAGGACTGCAAGCTGAAAGCGGTTGCCACAGCCAGGACTGAAAAGAATATTTTGCGTTTCATCATTTCTGCTTTTTAGAAATTAAGTTTGAGATTCAGACCGTAGGAACGTGCGGACGGGAGGTTGAAGATTTCAAATGCACCGAGGCCGTTACCGTTGGAGAGAGAAATATCGGGATCAACGGGAGAATCTTTATAAATAAAGAAGAGGTTACGTCCGATGAACGAGATGGTGAGGTTCTTGCCGTCGCCGAGGAGGTTGCGGAACGTGTAGCCGAATGAGAGCTCGCGGAGGCGGAAGTTGGTGGCATCGTAAACGTAGTCGGCAGGATTGTTTTGACCGACCGTTTCATACCAAGTCTGAATGGGTACAATCTGTCCGCTGCCGTCGGGCACGTACATGCCGAGCTGACCGTTGTCGGCGTAGATGCCGTTGTTTTCTGCGTACATGCGGGCATCGGCCGTGCGCTGCGACTGTCCGAGTGCATCGAGATAGCCTTCAGTCATAGAAATCACCTTACCGCCGATACGACCGTTGATGAGGAAGTAGAGCGTGAAGTCCTTAAAGTGGAATGAGTTCGACCAACCAATTTGGAACTTGGAGTTCATGTTGCCGATGTACTTGCTGTAAGGATTGCTCGGCGTGTTGCTGATCGTGCCGCTGGGCTTCACGTATGCGAAGCTACCGTCGATGGTCGGTTTGCCTTCGGAGTTGACGTAGATGTCGCCTGCATTGTGAATCTTAGTTGTGGTAATACCTTCGGCGAGGGGGTTGCCAGCTGCATCGGCCGTGGGCGAATTAGTGTAATAAACGGTGGGGGCACCGCCATTCACGTCGGGCACTTCATACTGATAAACATCGGTCTGCCAACGACGGAAATCGCTCACGTACATATCGCCGTAAGAACCGCCTTCGACATAGCGCACCTGCACGCCGGCGAGGCTCTGCGTAAGCATCTTGGGATTACCCTGCTCGTCGCGGTAGGTTTCGACAATCTTATTCTTGTTGAACGAGAAGTTAACAGAAGTCTTCCAACGCCAGTCCTTAGAAATCTTCCAGTCGTAGCCGAGCGTCAGTTCAACACCCTGGTTGCGGATAACGCCCGTATTGACAGGCTGCGTGCGGCCGTTGGTGCCGGAGATTTCGAGATAGGAATTGTGCATGGCCGAGTTATAATAAGTAATGTCGGCATTGAGGCGGTTGTTGAAGAACTGCATTTCCAGACCCGTTTCAAACGACTTGGTCTTTTCAGGAATGGGCCAGAAGCTGTTGTAGCCGGAGAGCGTGGTCGTACCGCGCACGTTGTTGCTGACGGCGAGGTTGTAGACACTGTTGGGAATGGAGTTACCTACTTCAGAGTAGCTGAGGCGATACTTGGCATAGTTAAACCATTCAGGCAGTTTGAGGAGCGAGGAGAGAATGGCGTTGGCACCGAAGCCGAAATAGCCATAGTTGTCGGGCGTACCCATGTAAGCGAACTGCTTGAAAGCGCGGTACCAGTCGCGGCGGTAAGAACCGTCCACGTAAACGTAGTCTTTCCAACCAATCTGCGCCGTAACGAGGGCGGCCTTGTCCCAGTTGGAGTCTTCGGACTTGGAGGTTGCGCCGTCACCGCCGGAGTTCGGCTCGAAGCGGTTGATGACGACCTTGTCATCGGAGAGGAACTTGCGCTGTCCGTCGAACTGCGTGGCGGTCACATCGGTTGAAACGCTCTGCGACTTGAGCGTGTGGCCTACGTAGCCGGCAGTAGCCGATACGCTCCAGTCGCCAAACTTCTTGTTATAGCTGAGGAGGTAGTCGGTATAGAGTTCATTCGTCTTCTGGTTATTGAGCCAATAGCGGCCGAAATCGTCCATAGAGCTGGGCAACTGCGTAGTGGCGTAGCGGTGGCTTTCGGAGTTGAACTTCGTGTGGTCGAGCGATACGCGGGCTTGGAAAGAGAGACCGTCCCAGATGTCAACCTTTCCTTGGAAGTAGCCATAGAAGCGGTCTTCCTTGTCCTTGCCTTGGTTCATGTTCATGAGCCAATAGGGGTTGTTGTTGCCGGCGTTGTTGATAGCCCACTGCTGCATGAGACCGGTGAGCTGATAGGTCTTGCTGCCCCAAACGTAGTTGTTACCCTTTGTGGGATCCATGAGCCAGCCGTTTTGCGGAGCGGAAGTCCAAGTGCCGTAGCCCTGATAATTGTCCTTATAATAACGCATATCCACATTGCGCGGAGCGGTATAGAGGTCGTAGATGGGGTTGAGCACCTTACCGCCGGACGTACGGTTTTTCGTCACTGTCTGCACGTAGTTGGCGTTTACGTCAATGGTCACGCGCTTGAAGAACTTGTATGACTGGCGGAAGGCGAACGTGTTACGGTTGTAACTGTTCGTGCGGATCATACCGTTGGCGTGCGAGTTGGCGTAAGACACGTAGGTGCGTATCTTTTCCGTACCGCCGGAGAGCGAGATGGAGTTGTTCGTAGTAACACCGAGGCGATAGAAGTCCTTGATGTCATCGTAAGCCTGGTCGCGCAGGTAAACCGTCTTGCCGTCAGCACTTTGCAAAGTGTAATGGTTACCAGTGTTGCCAAGCGCGGGTCCCCAGCTGTCCTTACTGATGCTCGTGCCGTTGATCGACGCGCCGTAGCGGTTTTGGATTTCAGGCGTGAGGAGCGGGGTGTCGAAAGTAACATTGGAGGTGAAGTTCACGTCGAGCCTGCCTTCCTTACCCTTCTTCGTGGTAATCATCACGACACCGTTGGCGGCAGCCGAGCCGTAGAGTGCGGCGGCGTTAGCGCCTTTCAGGATGTTCATCGACTCGATGTCGTCGGGGTTAATCTGAGAGAGGGGGTCGGAGCCTTCGCTCACGGCGGTGGAGTTGAGCACGGCGATGTCGCCCGTGCCGTCCATCTGCCCGCGCGTGTTGTTGGTCATAGGTATACCGTCCACAACGATAAGCGGCTGGTTGTTACCCATAATAGACTTGTTACCACGGAGGATAATCTTGGAGGCACCGCCCGCGCCACCTGCGCTGGGGGTGATGGTAACGCCGGAAACCTTGCCTTCGATAGAGTTCACGAGGTTGGGATCCTGCACTTTCATGAATTCGTCGTTCTTAATCTGCTGGGTGGCGTATGTAAGCGACTTTTCCTTACGGGCGATACCCATGGCGGTAACTACAACCTCTTCGAAAGAGTTGTCGTTGCTTTCGAGGGTAACATTAAGGGTGCCCCCTTCCCACTTGATGTCCTGACGTTTGTAGCCAATCAGGGAGATGCGGATGGTTGCGCCTTTATGCACATTCTTTAATGTAAACGAGCCGTCAACGTCGGTAGTGGTTGAGTTTTTCGTTCCTACCACGAAGACAACGGCTCCGATAGCCGGCTGTCCGGCATCGTCCTTGACGACACCTTTCACAACGCCTGTCTGTTGCACAGCGGCAACCTCGGCATGTGCTTCGATCGGTGCAGCGAAGAGGGGCATGCCCGTCACTGCTGCCGCCATAAGCGCCATGCTGACAGATTTAATGGGTTTAAGCATATAGGAAATAGATTTAAGGATGAGTCCGTAAAAAAACTGATGTGCTTGTCTGCTATGAAAGTCGGACCCGTTGTCACCTTTCTGCGCAGATAGTTTGTCTTGGCAAAGATATAGCGTTTTTCTGAAAGCGCAAAAAAAGTGTGTATTTTTTTGAAAAGTCTTTGCTTTCGGGGGGGGGGTGTAAAAGGATTTTGATGTGTCCCAAAAGGCGGGTGGGAAATACGAAAGGAAGGCAACGCGCGATAGAATGGGACGCAACAAAAAAGAGGAGGGCTTGATGGCCTCCTCTTTCCAATATTGGTTTTCTAAAACATTATTTCTTGTCGCAGGCTTTCTTGCAACCTTCGCCTTTCTGCTTGCAGCAAGTGCTGTCCTTCTTGCAGCCATCTGCCTTTTGCTTGGGGCAGTCGCCTTTCTTCTTGCAGCAGGCACTGTCCTTCTTGCAGCATTCGGTCTTCTCCTTCTTGCAACATTCTTTCTTCTGGGGTTCCTGCGCGTTCATGCTGACGCAGAAAATTGCCATGGTGGCAAGCATCATTAACTTCTTCATAATGGATAAGTTTTAGTTTTTGGTGGATATGATTTTGATTATAAAAAGAGGATAACCTCTCGACTGCAAAAATACAATGTTTCCAGCTTTCCGATGCTATTTCCGCACATAAATAATCTAAACATCCGTCACTTTTTGCATACTTTCTGCGCAGCAAATGTACGAAATCGCACAAAACGCCCTATAAGTGTGCCGTTTTTTTCATAACTTTGCCCCGCTTTGAGATACATATATATAATATTGTGTGTCTCGCCCGAATAGAAATCATCACACAATTACACATTATGAGTGAACAATTAAAGAAAATCAAGCAACTCGTGGAACTCCGCCAGAAGGCACGCCTCGGCGGCGGGGAAAAAGCGATTGAGAAGCAACACGAAAAAGGCAAGGCCACCGCACGCGAGCGCATCGACATGCTGCTCGACAAAGGTTCGTTTGAGGAAATGGACATGTTCAAGCTTCACCGCTGCCACTATTTCGGCATGGAGAAGAAGCAGTTCCTCGGCGACGGCGTGGTAGCCGGTAGCGGCACTATCAACGGCCGCCTCGTCTATGTGTTTGCACAAGATTTCACCGTAAACGGCGGTTCGCTTTCCGAAACAATGGCAGAGAAAATCTGCAAAGTCATGGACCAGAGCATGAAGATGGGCGTACCCTGCATCGGTCTTAACGACTCAGGCGGCGCACGCATACAGGAAGGCATCAACGCCCTTGCCGGCTTTGGCAACATCTTCCAGCGCAACATTGAGGCCAGCGGCGTGGTGCCCCAGATATCCGGCATCTGCGGCCCGTGCGCCGGCGGCGCGGTTTATTCCCCTGCCCTCACGGACTTCGTGGTGATGCTCGAAGGCGTGAGCTACATGTTCCTCACCGGTCCGAAGGTGGTGAAAACCGTGACGGGCGAGGACGTGACGCAGGAAGACCTCGGCGGCGCAGGCGTTCACTCCACGAAGAGCGGCGTTTGCCACTTCACGGCCAAGACGGAAGAGGAGTTCGCAGCCCTTATCCGTCGCCTGCTCTCCTATCTGCCCCAGAATAACATGGAACGCGCCCCGCGCGTTGCCTGCAACGACCCCATCGACCGCAAGGAAGACAGCCTCAACGAGATTATCCCCGACAACCCCAACATGGCCTACGACATGTATAAGGTTATCTCGGCTGTGGTGGACAACGGCGAGTTCCTCGAAGTGCAGCGCTCCTTTGCCCGCAACATCATCATCGGCTTCGCCCGCTTCAACGGCGAGAGCGTGGGCGTTGTGGCCAACCAGCCCAGCGTTTACGCCGGCGTGCTCGACTGCAACGCCTCGCGCAAGGCTGCTCGCTTCGTGCGCTTCTGCGACTGCTTCAATATACCCATCGTGAGCCTCGTGGACGTGCCGGGCTTCCTGCCGGGAACGGGTCAGGAATACAACGCCGTGATCGACCACGGCGCAAAACTGCTCTATGCCTACGGCGAAGCCACGGTGCCCAAGGTAACCGTAACGCTGCGCAAGAGCTACGGCGGCTCGCACATCGTGATGGGCTGCAAGCAGCTCCGCGCCGACCTCAACTATGCATGGCCCTCTGCCGAAATCGCCGTGATGGGTGCATCGGGTGCCGTGGCAATTCTCGACGGTAAGGAAGCCAAGACGAAGGAAGACCCCAAGGCATTCCTCGCCGAGAAGGAAAAGGAATACAACGACCTCTTCACCAACCCCTACAAGGCAGCCGAGTTCGGCTATGTGGACGATGTAATCGAGCCGCGCAACACGCGCTTCCGCATCTGCCGCGCCCTCGCGCAGTTGGCCAACAAGCGCGAAACGCGCCCCGTCAAGAAGCACGGCAATATCCCCTTGTAAACAAAAGGCAAAAAGCAAGCAATGAAAACTTTTCAATATCAAATCAACGGACACGCCGTGAGCATTCGCCTCGATGACCGCGAAGGCACGATAGCCGACCTCCTCGTCGACGGCGCACACCCGGAAGTGAGCGAGGAACGCATGCCCTCCTATGCTGCGGCCATTGCCCTCGCGCTGATTGAGCACGAAGTGGAAGTGGTGCACGACGACGAAACCGGCATCATCACCTTCATGCCGCAGGAAAGCAGCTGGAATCATCCCTCGCAGCTGATGAACAGGCTTTAATGCAGTTCCGTAAACAATAATTTCTAAAACAACGATTTCAAAAAGATGAAGCAATACAAATATACCATTAACGGTGCCGAGTACGACGTTACCATTCGCGGCATCCAAGGCGACAAGGCACAGGTTGAGGTGAACGGCCTGCCTTTTGAGGTACAGATGCACGGCTCTTCGCTGCTTGAAGAGAACCTGCCCGAAAGTGCCACCGGCGCAGCCGCTCCCGCGCCCGCCGCACAGCCGGCAGCCGAAACGCCGGCCGCAGCCCCCGCACCCGCAGCAGGCAAGAGCGCACCCGGCAGCGGCACGCCCGTGAAGGCCCCCCTGCCTGGCGTAGTGACGAAAGTGAACGTAGCAGCTGGTCAGGCCGTGAAGGCAGGCGACGTGGTGCTCGTGCTGGAAGCCATGAAGATGGAAAACAACATCTGCGCCGAGTCGGCCGGCACGGTGTCCGCCGTGTGCGTGGCAGCAGGCGACAGCGTGATGGAAGGCACCACGCTACTCACCATTGCCTAACCACTTAGCCGCAAAGGCATACAATAACGAGGGAGGCACGCCAATCGGCGTGCCTCCCTCGTTATTGTCATTATTATCTTCCTCCTAACTCCACGACTTCGAGGTCGTGGATCCGCTTGCCCGTAATGCTGAAGCGCACAAGGGTGCGCACCAAATGCCAGCCCTGATGCCCAGCCGCGCCGGGGTTGATGTGCAGAAGATTGAGCACAGGGTCGCGCACGACTTTCAGAATATGCGAATGACCGCACACAAACAGGTCGGTGGGGCGGCTCATCAGCCGCTCGCGGATATGCGGCGCGTAATGCCCGGGATAGCCGCCGATGTGCGTCATCATCACTTCTACTTCCTCCACGCGGAAACGCGCCAAAGGCGGATATACAATGCGCAAGTCGCCGCCGTCGCAGTTGCCGCACACGCAGCGCAGGGGGTGTAGCGCCGCGAGTTTGTCGGCGACTTCCATAGAACCCACATCGCCGGCGTGCCATATCTCATCGCAGTCGGCAAAATAGTCTGCAAAGCGCTCGTCCCAGCAACTGTGTGTATCCGAAAGCAGTCCGATGCGCTTCATAAGTTCTCAAAACGTTTGCGGGCAAAGCCGATAATCAGTTCTGCCGTCTCTTCCATTCCGAGCAGGGAGGAATTGATGCAGAGGTCGTAGGTGGCAGCTGCACCCCACGTGCCGGAACTGTAAAAGTTGTAGAAGGATGCTCTTTGGCGGTCGCCGCTTTCGATGCGCCGCTCGGCTGCCGCGCGGTCGATGCCCTCACGCCGCATCACCTGCGCAATGCGGTCTTCCATATTGGCAGTCAGGAACACATTGAGGCAGCGCGGGTGGTCGCGCAACACGTAGTCGGCGCAACGGCCGATAAAGACTGCCGAGCGTTCGGCCGCCGCCTTGCGAATGGAATCTGCCTGCAAGCGAAAGAGGTTCTCGCGGCTCAGCGCGTCGGGGTAAATCTTTTCGGAAGGGCTGCCGAAGAAAGGAATGATATTGCCGAATATGGAGCGCAGAAAACTGTTTTTCTCATCACTCTCCTCAAAAAGTTCCGGGCGGAAGCCGCTCTCGCGGGCGGCGAGGTCGAGGATTTCCTTGTCGAAGTATTCTATTTGCAGCCTGTCGGCAATCAGCCTGCCGATTTGCCTGCCGCCGCTGCCGAGCTGGCGGCCTATGGTGATTACGAAGGGGGTCGTCATAAGGGGAAACAATTAAGCGATGCGTTTGCGAAACTTCTTGACTTCAATGCCCAGGAGCGTCATGGCCAGAATGGAGGCGATGCCGTCGGCAAAGGGCGAGGCATACCACACGCCGTCAATCGGATTTTCCATTACGTGCGGCAAAATCAGGAGCAAGGGCAGAAGGAAAATGAGCTGGCGCGTGAGCGAGAGGAAGATGCTCTTGCCCGCCATGCCGATGCTTTGGAAGAAGGCGGTGGAAACGATCTGCACGCCGACAATCGGGAAGAACATCACCATGATGCGCAGGCCATGCGCCGCGCCGGCTATCAGTTCGGGCGCGTCTTTCGCAAAGAGTGTCACGCAGGGTTCGGCAAAGAACGTGCCTACCAAGAAGCCGATGCTCATGATGCACACGCCGGCGATGAGCGCGATTTTGAGCACTTGCAGCACGCGGTCGTAACGCTGCGCCCCGTAGTTGTAGCCGGCGATGGGCTGCATGCCTTGGTTCAGGCCGATGATGACCATCACGGCAAAGAGCACCAGGCGGTTGCAGATGCCGAATGCGCCGACCGAAACGTCGCCGCCAAACTCTGCCATGCTGCGCGTCACGACTACCGTGACCATGCAGGCGCAGAGGTTGATGAGAAATTGCGGCAGGCCCACGAGCAGCGACTCGCCCACAATCTTGCGTTGCAGGCGCATGATGCCGCGATGCAGGTGGATAAGGTCTGATTTGTCTGAAAAGAGCCTCAACTGCCAGCAAAGCATCACCAGCTGCGAGAGAATGGTGGCAAATGCCGCGCCGCGTATGCCCCAGTCTAAGGCAAAGATGAAAATCGGGGCGAACACGCAGTTAAGCCCCACGGTGCCGAAGGTGGCGAGCATGGCTTTCTGCGGGCGGTTGGTGGAGCGCAGCAGGGCGTTGAGCCCGAGGTAGAGATGCGTCACGACATTGCCGAGCAGGATAACGCTCATGAAGTCGTAGGCATAGGGCAGCGTGGCATCGCTCGCTCCGAAGAAGCGGAGGATGGGGTTGAGGAAGGCGAGCAGCAGCAGACCGAGCGACAGTCCCATGACGATGTTCATAATCACCACGTTGCCGAGGATGCGCTGCGCCGTTTCGTAGTCGCGCTGTCCGAGCTTGACGCTCATCAGCGTGGACGCGCCCACGCCCACCATTGCGCCGAACGCCGCCGTGAGCGACATCACGGGAGCCGTCAGCGCCAAGCCCATAATAGCCTCCGCGCCCACGCCCTGCCCGATGAAGATGCCGTCGATGATGTTGTAGACCGACGAAGCCGCCATCGCCACGATGGCGGGAAAGGCATACTGCGCCAGCAGTCGCCCCACGGGGGCTTCGCCGAGGACATTGAACTTTTCCATTCTATTTTTAATAGATTGCAGCAGAGGCTGACCGCCGCCGCTTGTGCGGTCTAATCTCTATTGCGCCCCAAGAATATCATGATGTAATAAACGAGTGTGGCCAACGAGCTAAGGGCGGCAACTACGTAGGTATAGGCTGCCGAGCGCAGGGCATCGACTGCCATGTCGTGCGTGCGCACCGTGGTCATTCCGGCGTTGGAGAGCCATGCCGTGGCGCGGCGGCTGGCGTCGATCTCTACGGGCAGCGTCACGAAGCTGAACAGCGTGGTCATTGCGAAGAGCACAATGCCGATGAGCAGCAGCGAGGGGAAACTCTCCACAAGCAGAATGCCTGCCAGCAGCACCCATTGCACCCACGTAGAGGCGAACTGCACAATGGGCACGAGCGCACTGCGCAGCCGCAGCGGAGCGTAAGCCACGGCGTGCTGCACAGCATGGCCGCACTCATGCGCGGCAACGGCGGCAGCGGCCACGGAACGGCTGTTGTAAACGCCTTCGGAAAGGTTCACCGTGCCGTTGGCAGGATTGTAGTGGTCGGTAAGCATGCCGGGCGTGCTGGTTACCTTCACGTCGTAGATGCCATTCTCGCGCAGCATCTTTTCTGCTACCTCGCGTCCCGTGAGACCGGCCTCGTTGGGCACTTTGCCGTATTTTTCAAACTTTGCGTTCAATTGCGATTGCACTAAATAGCTCACAAGGGCAATGCCGATAAATAAAATCCAGTAAATCATAATTGTGATTATTGATGGGTAAATAGTAAAACAATTCTCGCGCGCGTATATATAATATTGTATGGTTGCCAACGGGCACACGCGAGCGTCTATTTCTTCTTATGCAAAAGGTATTCCAAACTTTCCCGTAAGATAGCCGCTTTGAGCAGCCAAAGCGCACCGAGGTAGATGCCGGCCGTGACGGCCATCTTGATGCTGAGCGAGGTGAGCGTGCCGCCGGCAAGCGCCATGGCCGCCGCGCCGCCGCCAGCCACCGCTGCCGCTGCGAGGCAAACGAACGGCAGGAGGTCTTTAAGCAAATCTATGAACCTCAGCCCGGTCATGCCGCGCACGTAGCGATACCACACGCCTATCCACAGCGTGTTGAGCACGACGTACGCCCACACCATCGCCTCCACGCCGTAGGGGTGCAACAGCACGAGCAGCAGCGTCTGCAACAGGCAGAGCGCAATGGTGCTCCACATATACACATCGCTGCGCCCCCTGCCGATCACGAAGTTGGAGAACACGCTCGCCACGGGCATAAACGCGCCGCCCACGCAGAGCACCTGCATCAGCCGGGCGGCAGGCAGCCATTTCTCGGTGATGGTCAAGGTGATAAACTCGGGAGCAATGAGCGCCAGCCCGAAGAGCGCGGGGCACGACAGGAAGGCCGTGAAGCGCAGCATCTTGCGGAAGGCACGGCACTGCCGCTCGCGGCTGTCGTCGGCCAGTCGCGCGAAGACGGGCTGCACCACGCTCCACAGCATACCCGTCAGGGTGGTGTAGCCCATGCCCGTCCATTTGTTTGCCTGGTTGTAGTAGCCCACCATCTTTTCGCCGTAGAGCCGGCCGAAGAAGAGGGAGAAGAGGTTGTTGTTGATATGGGTGAAGATATTTGTAATCAGCAGTTTCGAGCTGAACCACAGCATTCCTTTCAAGGGACTGAAATCTATGTGCAGCGTGGGCCGCCAGCCGGAGAACCACCACGCGGTCACGGTCATACACAGGCAATAGGTGAGGCTCTGTATGGCGATGCCCCAATACGCAAAGCCGAGACAGGCGAGCGTCACGCCTGTGATGCCGGAAACGACCAGCGCGACAAACGACATATAGGCTGTTTCCTTGACCCGCAGGTTGCGGAAGAGGTAGGCGCGGGGCGACGTGCCGAAAGAGGAGATGACGAACGTGAGGAACGACAGCCGCGCCAGAGGCGTGAGTTCGGGCTGCCGAAACCACAGCGCGATGAGCGGGGCGCAGAAGTACAATATTATATATATGGCGATGCTGCAAAGCACGTTGAACCAAAACACGGCGTTGAAGTCGCGGTGCGTTGCCTCGCTCTTTTGGTTGAGCGCGGAGATGAAGCCGCTCTCTTGCAGCGCGTTGGCGATAAGGGAGAAAATGGTGAGCATCCCCACCATGCCGTAGTCGGCTGGTGTGAGCAGGCGGGCGAGGAAGATGCCGAAGATGAGGTTGAGCAACTGCTGTGCGCCGTTGCTGATGCCTCCCCACAGCAGTCCCTTGGCTGTTTTGTCTTTCAGGCTTTGTTCGGACATGCTGCAAAATTACGCATTTTCCACAAAAGCCGCTTATCTGCTAAGGAAAAAGGGAAAAGGTTTGCGGACATACTTTATTTTTCATACTTTTGCAAAAGATAGTTACCTGTTAGTTGAATTATTCAAAGGGGTTTAGATAAAAACCTGTAAAAACACGTGAGACCTTGATGCAATCGATAAGCATCTATTTTGGTGTCTTATAGAAAATGGTTTTTCCTTGTTTTTTCCTTGTTCTGTGTGGGGCGGGCGGGAACCGACCGCTGCCGCAGCGGAGAAAGCACGAGCCAAAAGCTCTGCTTTTAGGCTCGGGATTTATTCGCTAAGGCGAGCGTTAGTCCACACTGAACAAGTTGTTTTTTCTGGATTTTATCTTAATTCGACCAACGCGTAATATATTAGCAGACGGAAAAACATTTTTATAACCAACATAGTTACTATGAAAAACAAAATTCTCTGGATTCTTATGTCCTTGATTTTGTCTACGGGCATCGCGTCCGCCGACAATTTCGTAAACCTCACGCCGAGACCCAAGGCTATGACCGCGCTCTCGGGAGAGGTGGTTCTGCCACAGGACTTTGTGGTAGGTTACAGCAGTGCGCTCTCCGCCGACATGGTGGCAGAGGTGCAGCGCTTCGTGCTCGACTTCAACGCCGCTACGGGCTACAACGCTGTGGCACAGGCCGATGCTGAGGCTCCGCTTTTTGACGTGGCGCTCTATGCCGGCACGATGAACGAAGGAGCTTACAACCTCATGGTCAACGAGGGTAAGGTAACCGTGCGTGCCAAGAGCGTGCTCGGTTTCTACTATGCCTTCCAGTCGGTCAAGAAGATTTTGCCCGCCAATGTCATGGCCGGCAAGCAGGACGCCGCCGTCACTAAGTACGCCCTGCCCTGCGTCACCATTCAGGACGAGCCGCGCTTTGCCTATCGCGGTTTCATGCTCGACGTATCCCGCCACTTCTTCACCGTGGAAGAGGTGAAGCGCATGCTCGACGTGATGTCGTATTACAAGATGAACCGCTTCCACTGGCACCTCACCGACGACCAGGGCTGGCGCGTGGAGATCAAGCAATATCCCAAGCTCACCACCATCGGCGCAACGGCTTCCAACTGCTACGTCACCGACCTCGAATACGGTCCCTACTGGACCAATCAGGTCTATGGCCCTTATTTCTATACGCAAGAGCAGATTAAGGAAGTCGTGGCCTATGCCAAGGAGCGCCACATCGAGGTAATTCCCGAGGTGGACATGCCGGGCCACTTCGTTGCCGCCATGGCTTCTTATCCCGAATATTGCTGCCACCCCGAGTCCGCTCCCAGCGTGTGGGTCAACGGAGGTATTTCTTCCGACGTGCTCAACGTGGGCAACCCCGCCGCCGTGCAGTTTGCCAAAAACATACTTTCCGAACTCATTCCCCTCTTCCCCTACGACTACTTCCACATCGGCGGCGACGAATGCCCCACCTCGCAATGGGAAAGCAACGCCGACTGCCAGGCCAAATACCAGGAATTAGGATTGACCAACTACCGCCAGTTGCAGAGCCACTTCATCAAGGAGATGGCAGAGTTTTTGAAAGAAAACGGCAAGAAGACCATCGTGTGGAACGAGGCGATAACGGCCGGCAACGCCGACACCGAACTGATTAAGGAGACGGGCGCCACCGTGTTCTGCTGGCAGCCCGCCGCAGCCGGCGCACGCAAGGCCGCCGAGCTTGGTCTTGACAACGTGTTCACGCCTTGGGGCCCCTACTACATCAACCGCAAGCAGAGCAACGATGCGGGCGAGGCCACTCTCCCTGGCGACGGTTCTGACAACGTGGCGAACACCTATGCACAGGAAGCCGTGCCCACCGACATCACCACCGCCCAAGCCGCCCACTACACGGGCGTGCAAGGCACATTCTGGACGGAACACGTGGCCGACCGCAACCTCATGGAATATCTCGCCCTGCCGCGCCTAATCGCCATTGCCGAAGCCGGCTGGACGCCCAAGGCCCGCAAGGACTTCGCCGATTTCCAGAAACGCATCACTGCCGACACGCTCCTGCTCAACTATGGAGGCTATAACTACGGCCGCCACTACATCCTCTCCGGTGAAGAGAGCGGCAACGAAACGGGGCAGGTAATGCCGAAGGTGTCCACCAACGAGAGCAAGACGTGGTATCGCATCATCACCCGCGCCACGGGCGAACGCGCCGGCAAGTGCATAGAACTGCTCCGCGAGGGCTCTCCGCTCATCACCGAATATTCTGCCAAGAACGCCGCCGCCAACCGCCTCTGGACCAACGCACAGGCTGCCGAGGGCGACGCGGCCTACGACTACCAGTTCTGGGCACTTGAGGAAGATGCCGCCAATCCCGGCCACTACGCCCTCGTCTGCAAGGCCGTGCCCGCAGGCTCCGTTAACCCCAACGCCACGGCGCAGAACAACACCGGCCGCTGGAACTACGATGTTGCTGCGAAAAACTACAACTTCGTGCTTGCCGACCACGCCTCCGGCTACGGCCGCCTCGACAATGGCAACTATTATTATTCTATCCGCTGCGACCAGATTGAGAACCTTTGGATGAACGCTTCGCTCGGCGGACAGGGTTATGCCGTCAATCTCTACAACAATCCTGCCGACGGCAACGGCGGTCTTTGGGAATTTGCCATGCTCCAGGCTGCCGACGGTGCAGCCGATGCCAAGGCTAAGCTCGCCGCCGTCAAGGCACATCTTGCCAAGGCCAAGACCTACGCCACGGCAGAGGCGAAGGCCCCGGGTCTGTACGGCGCAACCGAAAAGCAGGAACTTGAAGACTTCATCAAGGACGTAGACCCCGAAGCGCTCACCGCCGCCGAACTCGAAACCTTCGTGCAGCAGCTCGATGCCAAATACGCTGCCTTCCTCGCCTCCTTCGGTTTCCTCGAAGAGGGTAAGACTTACCGCTTCACCAACGCCGTTGAAGCCTTTGCCGGCACGGCGATTGTCGACGACGGCGAAAGCACCATGCTGCGCCACGCCGGCGAAACCTGGCAGAGCGATGCCTGGCTCGTGACGAAGAGCACGGTGGCAACCGACGGCACGCAGAGCGTACAACTCAAGAACGCCGCCACGGGACGTTTCATCTCCACCAACGCCACCAAGAGCGGCAGCATGGCCTATCCCGTCTACATGGGCGCGACGGCAGGCGACGTGACCCTGACCTTCGACCCCGCTTACGGCGACTACGCCCTTGCGCTCAACGCCCGCAACTTCTTCCCCATTGCCGCCACCTCCAATACGCTTCCCGGCATCATCAGCTCCGGCTCTACGATCGACGACTCCCGCAATGCTGTCCGCCCGCAGGGCGCGGCCTGGAATGTGGAACAGGTCTACACCGTCGCTTATGTCTGCAAGGACACCGAGGGCAACCCCATCGGCACTTACGTGCAGAGCGCACCCGCAGGCAAAACCTACACCTGCGCCGCCCCCGAAATCAAGAACCACAGCGTGAAGACCTACGAACTCACGGGCACTGCCACCGCTCCCGAGTTTGAGAATTTGGCGGAAAACAAGACCGTGAACGTCACCTACCAGCGTTCGGCTTACAGCATCTTGATTGTCAGCCGCGACCAGTATGGCGCCATCGTCGATGAAAGCGAAACGAGCTGCCCCGTCGGCGAAACCTACACCATAGCCTATCCCAATCTGCCCTATTACGCTTACGAGTCTTCCGACTACACGGGCGAGGCCACCATTTCCCCGACCGAAGACATGACCATCAACGCCGTTTACACCACCCGCGCCACCAACGGCGTGAAGCGCCTCGGCAAGGAAGTGACGGCCGTAGAGGCAGGCAAGTCTTACATCATCTACGACGACTGCACCACCGAAGCCGCCCGCAAGGGCTACCGCATGGCCAATGCCAAGACCGGCGCAGTGGTCAAGGACAACAGCATCGACGACAAAACGCCCTATTACACCTGGACGCTCGAGGCAAGCGGCACGAAATATAAGGTGCTCAACAACGGCGCAGGCAAGTATGTGCCTTCTTTGCAGAACTCCACCGCCGCCTTCCTTAGCGCCACAGGCGACAGTTTCGCCTTCACGCGCAACGCCGACGGTTCTTGGAAAATCAAAGGCTCTAACAACGTATGCTGGGACGGTCTTGCAGCCGGCGCACTCGTAGGCTGGAACGACCCCGGACACCCCTACCGCATTTACGAATACTACGCACAGCCTTACTTCTCCGTAACGGTCAACGCCGTAAACGAGAAGACCGCCGCTGTCCTTTCTTCCGCCTCCGAATGGGTCAAGGCAGGCGATGCCTACACGCTCGTTGCGCCCGCCATTGAGGGCTACTACCTCAAGACCACCGAAGGCGACGAAGGTCTCTCCTCCGTGGCCGACAACACCGTCGTGACGCTCACCTACGCCTCGGACGATACGGGCATCGAAAAGGTAGAAAACGGCAACGCCACCACGCCCGCCGTCATCTACGACCTTTCCGGCCGTCGCCTCGGCGGCATCAGCCGCAGCGGCATCTACATCGTGAACGGCCGCAAGGTATTGGTGAGATAACCTCCACGCAAATTTTGATTTATCCTAAATGGCAGTGCCCTGAAAGGGCTTTATAACATAGCACAGGGGCTTGCCCCTGTGTAAAGGTAATGGTTTCCGATTGCCCCTGAAAGGGGCTTATAATTACGACTTAATGAGAGTATGAGTTTAATTATAAGCCCCTTTCAGGGGCAATCTTATTTAAAACACCCTACGTAGGGGCAAGCCCCTACGCTAATTTATTTGCCCCTTTCAGGGGCGCACTAGCAATCAAACTCATCTTAGCACGCAACTTCTTATACCTGGGAAGCGCAATTGTGCCGCGCCGCACTCCCAAGGCTCTTAGCACACAATTCCCATTATCCGCAAGAAAGTTTTTACTTTCTCCGAGATAATTTTCCCTTTCTTCTTGATATTTTTCACTATCCTATAAGAAAAAGTTTATTACAAAGTTTGTAACGCTTGTTACAAAGTTTCTAACACATGTTACAAAGTTTGTAATACATGTTACAAACTTTGTAACAAAAACTTTCTTATAGGATAGGAAAAAATTGCAGGCAGAAAGTAAGATTTTGCTCGGGAATAATGAAAAATATCTTGCCGACACTACACGCCGGTTGCTGCGAAACGGGCAGGAGAAAAGAGGGATTTGAATCTTTCAACGTTAAAAAAATCACTTTCCTTATAAGAAAAAGGGCGGCTAGGCATCTTAATTCGAGAAGAATTAGTAACTTTGCGGCACTTTTAGAGTCCGAAGGGGCTGGACAAGGGGCAGCGGGTGCTGCACGCCTCCCGGAATAACCGTTTATACACAATCAAAACAACAATGTACGCAATCGTTGAGATTAACGGTCAGCAGTTCAAGGCCGAAGAAGGCAAAAAGCTCTTCGTGAACCACATGCCGCAAGCCGAAGCCGGTCAGACTGTTGAATTTGAGAAAGTGCTGCTGCTCGACACAGACAGCGAAGTTAAAGTAGGTGCTCCCGTGGTAGAGGGTGCAAAGGTAGTATGCGAGGTGAAGACCGTGCTCGTAAAGGGCGACAAGGTGCTCGTGTTCCACAAGAAGCGCCGCAAAGGCTATCGCAAGCTGAACGGTCACCGTCAGCAGTTCACGGAACTCACAATCAAACAAGTTATTGCTTAATCTAAAAAACAGAAGAAAACATGGCACATAAAAAAGGTGTCGGTAGTTCTAAGAACGGCCGCGAATCAGCTTCACAAAGATTAGGCGTTAAAATCTGGGGCGGACAGACCTGCATCGCAGGCAACATCATCGTTCGCCAGAGAGGCACTGTACACTATCCCGGCAAGAACGTCGGCATGGGCAAGGATCACACGCTCTTCGCCCTCGTTGACGGTACGGTAACTTTCCACCGCGGCAACCGCGACCGCAGCGTTGTCTCCGTGGAGCCTCAGGCAGAAGCCTAAAACGCATTAAGGGGCTACGCCCCGAGTTTTTCATTAAAGAAGAGAGGAATGTCGCATGACATTCCTCTCTTCTTGTATCATAAAGCCCCTACTTGCCCTCGCACACATTTTTTCTAATGCGTCGGATAAAGGCATTGAGTCCTTCCTCATCTTTCTGCTCAATAAGGTGGGCGAGCGTTTCCATCTCGCTGCCGATCTTACGCACCTGCCCAATGGTGTAGGGATTGAAAAGGATTTCGCGCAGCAGGCAGTCGTCCTCGCCGAGCACGCCGCGGGCGATGCGCAGGTGCCGCTTGAAGGTTGTGCCGGGCGCGTCCTGATGCTTCATCACCGCCGAGAAGACGAACGTGGAAACGAAGGGAATGCTTAGGGAATAGGCCACCGTTTCGTCGTGCTCCTCAAAAGTGTATTCACACACGTTCAGTCCGAGGCGGTTCTTATAGAGGTCGCGGAAGAAGATGCGCCCCATGTAGTCGCCCTCGGTGATAATCACGGCGTTCTCATCGTGGAGCGCACCGAGGTTGGCAAAGGTGGGGCCAAACATCGGGTGGGTCGAGACGTAGCGGCGGCCGCTGGCTTCGTAAAAGTCTTTCAGCCCGGTCTTGACGGACGCAATGTCGCTCAAGATGCAGTCCTGCGGCAGGAGCGGCAGCACGTTGCGGAACGCGTCTAAGGTGTACTTAAGCGACACGGCGTTGATCACGAGTTCGGGGCGGAAGGCTTTGATTTCTTCCTCGGAAGTGAACCGCTGCGTGTTGTACATGAAGCGCAGCCGCTTGGGGTCGGTGTCGAAGACCGCCGTCTCGTGGTCGAAACTAAGGATATCTGTAAAGAAAGAGCCCATCTTGCCGGCTCCGAGAATAAGTATGCGCATGGGAGTTATTGCTTTATTTCTTATTCATCAATTCAATCTGCTGGCGCACGCTTTCTTCGTGAATATCCTCAAAGATGCTTTTCACAAATTCGGGCGCCATGCCGCAGAGCACGCCTTGTGCGCCGCGCTTGTCGAGGATTTCGTTGTAGCGGCGCGTTTGCACGACGGTCATGTTGTGTTCCAATTTATACTGTCCTATTTCACGGCTGATGCGCATACGCTTGGCAAGGAGTTCCATAAGGTTGTTGTCGATTTCGTCGATGTGGCGGCGCATCACTTCAAGGCTTTCGGTGGTGGGTGCAAGCTCGCGGACCACGAGTTTTGAGAGGATAAAGTCGAGCACGTCGGGCGTGACCTGCTGCTTCGCGTCGCTCCATGCGCAGTCGGGGGTGCAATGGCTTTCCACCATCAGGCCGTCGAAACCGAGGTCCATGGCCTGCTGGCAAAGCGGGGCGATCAGTTCGCGCACACCGCCGATATGGCTCGGGTCGCAGAAGATGGGCAGATTGGGAATGCGGCGGCGCAATTCTATGGGTATATGCCACATCGGCGTGTTGCGGTACAGGCGTTTCTCATAAGAAGAAAAGCCGCGATGGATAACGGCCAAGCGCGTGATGCCTGCGCCGTTGAGCCGCTCTATGCCGCCGATCCACAGTTCGAGGTCGGGATTGACGGGATTTTTCACAAAAACAGGCACGTCTGTACCTTTCAGCGCGTCGGCCAAGGCCTGCATGGCAAAGGGATTGGCCACGGTGCGTGCGCCTATCCAGAGGATATCTACTTCTGCCGCCAGTGCCGCCTCGACGTGCTGCGGCGTGGCCACTTCGGTTGCCACGAGCAACCCCGTGTCCTTCTTGACGCGCGTGAGCCAAGGCAAGCCGATTTCGCCCACGCCCTCAAAACCGCCGGGCTTGGTGCGGGGTTTCCAGATGCCTGCGCGAAAGATGCGCACGCCCTTGCCTGCCAGTTGGCACGCTGTATTCATTACCTGTTCTTCCGTTTCGGCCGAGCAGGGGCCGGCTATGATTAGCGGACGCTGCATCTCTATGCCGGGCAGCGATAAAGGAGTAATATTGAGTTCCATATTTTTGAGATTAGTAGGGGCGTTTTGCAAAACGCCCGAAAATAGACAAAAAAGATATTATCAGTGAATTGCGTTAATCCGTTGCAGGGCTTCCTGGAGCTTTTCTTCGGAGGCGCAAAGCGAGATGCGCACGTAGCGGTCGCCATTGCTGCCGAAGATAAAGCCGGGCGTGAGAAACACGTGCGCCTCGTGCAGCACGCGCTCCGTAAGCTGCTCGGCATTGCCCATACCTTCGGGAATACGCCCCCAAAGGAACATGCCCACCTGCGCGGGGTCGAAGGTGCAGCCGAGTGCCTCCATGATAGCTTCCGCCAAGCGGCGGCGTCGCGCGTATATATATATATTGTGTTCCTCGTGCCAGGCGGCGGCATTGTCGTAGGCCGTGGCTGCCGCGAGCTGCAAGGCGCGGAAGGTGCCCGAGTCGATATTGCTCTTTACTTTAAGCACCCAACTTACAAACTCGGCGTTCGAGGCAAGCATGCCTACGCGCCAGCCGGGCATGTTGTGGCTCTTGCTCATGGAGTTGAGTTCGATGCAGCAGTCTTTTGCGCCGGGCACTTGCAAGATGCTCTGCCGCTCAGAGGAAAGGATAAAGCTGTAAGGATTGTCGTTGACGACGACAAAGCCCTTGCGCCGCGCCAGTTCCACCGCCCGCTCGTACGTGGTGCGCTGCGCCGCCGCGCCGGTGGGCATGTGCGGGTAGTTCATCCAGAGGATACGCACGCGGCTGTCGTCGGTTAGGCGTTCGAGTTCTTCGAAGTCAGGCTGCCAGCCGTTTTCGGGGCGCAGGTTGTAGGGCACCACCTCGCAGCCAAGGAGTTTAGAGAGGGAAGTGTAAGTGGGATAGCCGGGATTGGGCACGAGCACCTTGTCGCCCACGTTGGCCAGCGCGAGCGTGGCGTGGAGTATGCCCTCCTTCGAGCCGATGAGCGGCTGGATTTCCCGGTCGGGGTCGAGCGTCACGCCGAACCAGCGGCTATAAAAGCCTGCCATGGCGGTGCGCAGTTCTTTCGTGCCCATCGTGGGCTGGTAGCCGTGCCCGTCGGGGCGTTTCGCCTCGCGGCAGAGCGTTTCCACCGTTTCGGGCGAAGGCGGCAAGTCGGGGCTGCCTATGGCGAGCGAGATGATGTCTGCGCCCTGCGCCCTCATCTGGGCCACCTCTTTGAGTTTTCTTGAAAAATAGTATTCGCTCACGCCGCTCAGGCGGTCGGCGGGCTGCGGTTTGCGTAATGCGTCCATATTTACTTGCCTTTATATTCTCCCAAAATCTTCAACGCGCGGGTCAACGGGCGCAGCGCGTCGATGCTCTGCCGGAAGCGCAGGCTGTCGCCGTACACCACGTCCACATAAAACAGGTACTCCCATTCGTGACCTATGATGGGCAAAGATTGGATCTTGGTGAGGTTTATTTTGTAGAAACTGAAAATGCTGAGTACCTGCGAGAGGGAGCCTTCCTCGTGGGGCAGGGCAAAGACGATGCTGCTCTTGTCGGCCTCTTCCTGCTGCCGCACCGCCTCGGCCTGCCAGGGATCTGCCAGCACGAGAAAGCGCGTGAAGTTGTGCTTATTGTCCTCTATGCCCCGCGCCAAGACTTTCAGGCCGTAGATATCGGCCGCATCGGCGTGGCACACGGCGGCGTGCCCGCGCAACTGCTCCCGGGCTATCTGTTCCGCAGCGCCGGCCGTGTCGTCGGTTTCCACGAGTTTTGCCCCGCGCTTTTCCGACAGGAAGCGGCGACACTGCGCAAGGGCCACGGGGTGGGAATTTATTTCTCGAATATCCTCGGCCGTGTCTTCGGGCAGGCACAGCAGGCTGTGCTCTACGTGCAGCTTGTGCTCTCCCACAATGCTCATGCCGCTCTCGCGCAGGAGTTCGTAGTTGTGGAGCAGGCTGCCGGCTATGGTGTTTTCAATCGCCACCATACCGAGGCAGGCGCTGTCGGAGCGCATCTGCCGGAACACGTCCTCGAACGTGTCGCAGCACACGAGCCTCAACTCTTCTCCTTTGAAATACTGATGGGCGGCAATGTCGTGGAACGAACCGCGAATGCCCTGAATGGCTATCTTTTTCATGCCTATATTATTTCAAAACAAAAATCCCGCTTCTTCTTAGGAAGCGGGATTGAATTGTTGTATGGTCAAATGTTATGTTTGGCACGCGTTTTCCCGCTTCGCTTTACTGAGCAAAGTAAAAGTAAAAGCCGAAAAACTGTGCGTTGTATGCCATAAATGCGCCTATTCTATTGGTAGAACGATTGCTTTTCGCTTGCAAATGTAGCACATTCCGAGCAAAAAGCAAACTATTTGCTATAAAAGTTTTGTTTTAAGCAAAAAATCGCCCTACATTACCTTATTGCTCTCGATATCCCTGATAACGGCCTCGGCTGCACTATCAACAATATTCAAGGACATTTGGGAGAGATGGTTTGCAGCGTGCCACCAATCTCCCTGCATAGTCATGTGGAGGCATTTCTCGGGGCGAAAGCTATAGCGCAGCCTAATTCTCGATGCAATACTGTTTGCCAGTTGCAGCAGGAAGTGCTGCAACTTACTGATCAGCATCTGCTGAAGGTCGCCTTTCAGGAATTTTTGTGCAAGCGAGTGCAATAGAGCTTGCTCTAATTGCCGAGCGCAGCCGAAAATCTACAAATGCTCGCCCTGCTTAATTCCAAGAAACTCAAGGATAAAAGGGTCGTGGATTATCTCGCGGGGCTTCAGGGCCTTTGGAGCAGACTGCTCTATCTCAGCCCTTACTGCGTCTTTGTCCCGGCATTCCGCCGCCGGCTGCACGGGGAAACGCGCTGGCGAGCCGCCTGATATTTTTTACTATCTCCGAGATATTTTTTTGTTTTTCCTTGATATTTTTCACTATCTGCGCAGAAAAAGTTTGTTACAAAGTTTGTAACGCTTGTTACAAAGTTTCTAACACATGTTACAAAGTTTGTAATACGTGTTACAAAGTTTGTAACAAAAACTTTCTTATAGGAGAGGAAAAAATAGCAAGGAGATCGTGAAAAATATCTCCGAGAAAATAAAAAATTGCTGCTTTGAAGCGTCTGCACTCCGCCAAGAAAATCGCGACGCGCCGCCTCTGCCGCGCTGCCGCTGCGCGGGTTTTACGGCCTATCATATAGGATAATGGGAGTTTATTGCCTTACAAAAGTTATATTTCAATAGAAATTGCTTATTTTTGCACAAGATACAAACGCACATCTTATGAAATTCATTTCTTGGAACGTCAACGGACTCCGCGCCTGCGAGGGTAAGGGATTCCGCGATATATTCAAAGAGTTCGACGCTGACTTCTTCTGCTTGCAGGAAACCAAACTGCAAGAGGGACAAATAGACCTGCAATTTCCCGGATACGAGTCTTATTGGGACTACGCCGACAAGAAGGGCTATTCGGGCACGGCCATTTTCACGCGCCACAAGCCCCTGAGAGTGTCGCGCGGGCTGGGCATCGACGTGCACGACCATGAGGGACGCGCCGTTACGCTGGAATTCGAGCAGTTCTATCTCGTCACGGTCTACGTGCCGAACTCTCAGGACGGGCTGCGCCGGCTGGACTACCGCATGACGTGGGAGGACGACTTCCGCGCCTATCTGAAAGCCCTCGATGAGCGGAAACCGGTGGTGGTGTGCGGCGACCTGAACGTGGCGCACCGGGAAATCGACCTCAAAAACCCGAAGAGCAACCGCCGCAACGCGGGCTTCACCGACGAGGAGCGCGAAAAGTTTTCGCTCCTGCTCGAAGCGGGCTTCACCGACACGTTCCGCTATTTCTATCCCGACAAAGAGGAGATTTATTCCTGGTGGTCGTACCGTTTCAAGGCACGCGAGAAAAACGCGGGCTGGCGCATCGACTATTTCCTTGCCTCCAACCGCCTGCAGCCGCAACTCCAAAGCGCCGCCATACACACCGAGATTTTCGGCTCCGACCATTGCCCGGTGGAAGTAAACATTGAGTTTTAATATTCAAAGCATACAATATTATATATAGGGTCTATAGAACACTATAGGCACTATAAGAAATTCCCCTTAAACCATGAAACAGTTTTTCAAAATGCTCCTCGCGTCGATGCTCGGCACGCTCTGCGTGTTCGCATTCTTCGCATTTATGAGCTTCGTGATGCTGGCAGCCATGATTGCCGCCGGCGGCAGCCAAACCACCGCCTCCGTTGACAAGGGCAGCGTGCTGCGCCTCTCGCTCAATGCCGTCGTTGAAGAACGCGCCGCCGAGGCCAATCCTTTCGACGAGTTTATGGGCAACGCCACAGAAGCCACGCTCGGCCTTGACGAGACCCTGAAAGCCATCAGCCTTGCCAAGGACAACAAGAACATTAGCGGCATCTACCTCGACGGGGGTGCGCTTGCTTCTGACTTTGCCTCGCTCGAAGAACTGCATAAGGCTTTGCTCGACTTCAAGAAATCGGGCAAGTTTATCGCCGCCTATGCCGACACCTATACCCAGGCAGGCTACTATCTTGCCGCCACGGCCGACGCCGTGATGCTTAACCCCTCGGGTATGGTGGACTGGCACGGCCTTGCCGCCCAGCCCATGTTTTTCAAGGAGATGCTCGAGAAGATCGGCGTGAAAATGCAGGTATTCCGCGTCGGCACGTACAAGAGTGCGGTGGAACCCTTCACGCAGACCGAAATGAGCCCCGCCAACCGCGAGCAGGTCACCTCTTACATCAACGACATTTGGAACACGATGTGCGCCGACGTGGCTGCCGACCGCAAACTCACGCCGGAGCGCCTGAAAGAACTGGCCGACACCTACATCGGCTTTGCCGAGACGAAAGATTTCGTGGCGAACAAACTGGTCGACACGCTCACCTACATCGACGGCGCACGCGCCAAACTGCGCACGCTCTCCAAGCAGGAGAAACTCAACCTTGTAAGCCCCGCCGACGTGATTGCCGCCGGCGGCAGCAAGGACAAGGGCGATGAAATCGCCGTGTACTACGCCTACGGCGACATTGTGGACGAGGCCGGAACGGCTTCGCTCATGGGCGGCGACAACGAGATTGTGGGCCAAACGCTTGTCGAGGACTTCGACGAACTGGCAGAGGACGAAGACGTGAAGGCCGTCGTTATCCGCATCAATTCGGGCGGCGGCAGTGCGTATGCCTCCGAGCAGATTTGGCATGCCGTGGAACTCCTCAAAGCCAAGAAGCCCGTAGTGGTTTCGATGGGCGGCATGGCTGCCTCGGGCGGCTATTACATGGCGTGCGGCGCCAACAAGATTTTCGCCGACCCCACCACGCTGACGGGCAGCATCGGCATCTTCGGCATGATTCCCGATGCCAGCGGACTGCTCACCGAAAAACTCGGCCTGCACTTCGATGTGGCCAAGACGAGCGAGGCAGCCGACTTCGGCGCAACGGGACGCCCGTTCAACGAAAAAGAGTCGGCCGTGATGCAGGCCTATATCGAGCGCGGCTACAAACTATTCCTCAGCCGCGTGGCAGCAGGGCGCAAGATGCCCGTCGCCGCCGTAGACTCCATTGCGCAGGGTCGCGTGTGGACGGGACGGCAGGCACTGGGACTTAAACTCGTGGACCAACTCGGCACATTGGACGACGCGATTGCTGAAGCCGCCCGCCTCGCCAAGAGCAAGGACTACTACACGGCGGACTACCCCGCCCCGTCCAGTTGGATGGACAACCTCATGAACGTCACCGGCAGCGACTATATGGAAAGCCGCGTGAAAGACGCGCTCGGCATCTACTATCAGCCCCTGCGCTTCGTGGGCAACCTCAACCGCCATAATGCACTGCAGGCACGCATTCCCTATCTGCCGAACATACAATAAAATTGCAATGCTCCGCCTGCTGTTGCCGCTCTCGTGGATTTACGCCGCCGTTATGGGCATTCGTAATATGCTCTTCGACAAGGGCATATTGAAGCAGACGACGTGCGGCGTGCCCACCTTCTGCGTGGGCAATCTCGCCGTGGGCGGAACGGGCAAGACACCGCATACGGAATACCTCTTGCGCCTGCTCGGCGAGCAGGGACTGCGCACCGCCATGCTCTCTCGCGGCTACGGGCGGCGCACGAAAGGCTTTCGCGAAGCCACGGCGGCAAGCACGGGCGCGGAAGTGGGCGACGAGCCGTTGCAGGTAAAGCAGAAGTTTCCCGACACCTGCGTTGCCGTGTGCGAGAGTCGCGTGGAAGGCTGCAAGAGGTTGCTGCAAATGCCCGCAGGCACAGAGCCGCAAGTCATTGTGCTCGACGATGCCTATCAGCATCGCTACATCAAGGCTGGGCTTTACCTCTTGCTCACCGACTACAGCAACCTCTTCACCGGCGACTGCGTGCTGCCTGCCGGCCGACTGCGCGAAAATCGCAGCGGAGCGAAGCGTGCGGATGCCGTTATCGTGACCAAATGCCCCGAAACTCTGGGTGAAGAAGAGCGAGAAGGCATTCGCAATAAAATCGACCGCTACTCCGCCGCCCCGGTATTCTTCTCCTCCGTAGGCTACGGTGCGTTGCGGCCCGGCTTCGCCGAGACCCCGGAATGGCAGAGCGCATACGGCGCGGGGCGCGTGCTGATTGTGTGCGGCATAGCCCGCCCGGAACCGTTCATAGCCCGCTGGCAAGGACAGGCGAAAGAAACAAGCGTGCTGCGCTATCCCGACCACCACGCCTTCACGCCCGAAGAAATCCGGCAAATGGCAGAGGCGGCACAAGAGGCAAGCTGCATCGTCACCACCGAAAAGGACATGATGCGCCTCAAAGCCCTCCCCCTACCCCTCGAAATGAAGAAAAAGCTGTATTACCAGCCTATAGAAATAACTTTCTCAAATTCAGAAAAACAGAAATTCAACAACCTTATTCTCAACTATGTTGCAAGCCATTCAAGAAACCGCCGCGTGGATTAAGAGCCACACCGCGCTCCGCCCCGAAACCGCCATCGTGCTCGGCACAGGGCTTGGCCATTTGGCCGAAGAGATAGAAATCGTTGACGCCTTCCCTTACAACGAAATCCCCAACTTTCCCGTCAGCACCGTCGAGGGACACAGCGGCCGCCTGCTCTTTGGCCGTCTCGGCGGCAAAGAGGTGATGGCACTCGAAGGGCGTTTCCATTACTACGAAGGCTATACAATGAAAGAAGTAACCTTTCCCGAGCGCGTGATGCACGAACTCGGCATCAAGAACTTCTTTGTGAGCAATGCCTCCGGCGGCGTTAATCCCGATTTTGAAATAGGCGACATGATGCTGATTACCGACCACATCAACTTCCTGCCCGAGCACCCCTTGCGCGGCAAGAACTTCCCCTATGGTCCCCGCTTTCTCGACATGAGCGAAGCCTACGACAAGCAATTCCTCGCCCTCGCCCGCGAAATTGCCAAGGAGAAAGGTATCCGTGTGGTGGAAGGCGTGTATCTCGCCAACCAGGGCCCCACTTACGAAACGCCGACAGAATATAAGATGTACCACCGCCTCGGCGCAGATGCCGTGGGCATGAGCACCGTGCCCGAAGTCATCGTGGCACGCCACTGCGGCATGCGCGTCTTCGGCATCAGCATCATCACCGACCTCGGCGTGGAAGGCAAAATCGTGGAGGTGACGCACGAAGAAGTGCAGAAGGCCGCCAACGCCGTGCAGCCGCTCATGGCCGAAATCTTCCGCAGCATCATCGCCCGCATATAATCGGCTCATTGAATAAGCAATAAAAAATATGCTCGCCATCGTCTTCAACGCCCTTGCGGCCATAATCGGCAGTGCCATCGGCGCAATAGCCCGCAAAGGCATCAAGGAGAAATACATCAACGTGCTCAACACGGCGATGGGCTTGGCAGCCCTCGTGCTGGGTATCAACGTGGCCATGACCAATATGGCCAACAGCAAGTACCCCGTGCTCTTCATCTTCTGCCTCTCCCTCGGCGGACTGCTCGGCACCGTGCTCAAACTCGACCAGCGCATGGAAAGCGCCACGCGCCGCATGTCCACCTCCAACCTCGTGGAAGGCATCACCACCGGCGTGCTGCTCTGCTGCGTGGGCACGCTCTCGATGATGGGGCCCGTGCTGAGCGCGCTCTACGGCGACAACACTTATCTGATGACAGCCGCCACGCTCAATCTCGTAACGATGATCGTGCTCGCTTCGAGCTACGGCTTCGGCACCGCCGTGACAGGCATCGTTATCTTCCTGTGGCAAGCGGGCATCTACGGCATCGCCAAAGTTTCGCAAACGTTCATCTCCGAACAGCTTATCACAGAAGTCTCTGTGGTGGGCGGCGTGCTTATTGCCGCCTCGGGACTGGGCGTGCTCAACATCAAGGACTGCAAGACCATCAACCTCCTGCCCGCCCTCGTGATGCCGATGCTGTTCTTCCTTATCAAAAACCTCTTGGGAATATAATAATCAAAAAAAATAAAATATGACAAAGGGAAAAGTTGATGCCCTGCTGGGCATTGTTTTCGGCGACGAAGGCAAAGGCAAGGTCGTGGATTTCTTCACGCCGCGCTACGATGTAGTCGCCCGCTTTGCCGGAGGCCCCAACGCCGGCCACACAATTATCTTCGACGGAAAGAAATTCGTGTTGCGCTCCATTCCGTCGGGCATCTTCGATGAAGGCAAAATCAACATCATAGGCAACGGTTGCGTCATCGCGCCCGACCTCTTCATGGCAGAAGCCCGCGAACTTGAGGCAGCCGGCTACGACATCGCCCCCCGCCTCCACATCAGCCGCCGTGCCCATCTCATTCTGCCCACCCACCGCGTGCTTGACCGCGCCTACGAGGCAGCCAAGGGCAAGAACAAGGTAGGCACGACGGGCAAGGGCATCGGCCCGGCTTACAGCGACAAGGCCGCCCGCGTAGGCTTGCGCGTCGGCGACATCGAGGAGAACTTTGAAGAGAAATACCATGCGCTCAAAGCCCGTCACGAACAAATCCTCCGCGACCTGCATTTTACGGATTACGACATTACGGAAGAAGAAAAACTATGGATGGAGGGCGTGGAATATATGCGCCGCTTCAAGCTCTCTAACACCGAGGCAGAAATCAACCGCGCCCTCGCCGAGGGAAAGTCTGTGCTTGCCGAGGGAGCGCAAGGCTCGTTGCTCGACATCGACCACGGCACCTATCCTTTCGTATCCTCTTCCAGCACCACCGCCGGCGGCGTTTGCACCGGCTTGGGCGTAGCCCCCAATACGATTGACCGCGTTTTCGGCATCTTCAAAGCATACAGCACGCGCGTCGGCTCCGGGCCTTTCCCCGTAGAACTCTTTGACGAAACGGGCGAAACGCTCCGCCGCATCGGACACGAGTACGGCGCAGTGACGGGCCGCAACCGCCGCTGCGGCTGGATTGACCTCGTAGCCCTGAAATACGCCATCATGATAAATGGCGTGACCGACCTCGTAATGATGAAGGGCGACGTGCTCGACGAGTTCGAGACCATCAAAGTCTGCACGGCATACAAGAAGGGCGATGAAGTGGTGACGGAAATGCCTTACGACACCGAGGGTTACGAAGCCGTATACGAGGAACTCCCCGGCTGGCAGACACCGCTTACGGAAATCCGCGACGAAAAAGATTTCCCGCCCGCCTTCTCCGCCTACATCGCTTATCTCGAAAAGCAGCTCGCCGTACGCATCTCTATCGTCAGCGTAGGGCCGGACAGAGAGGCAACGATTATTCGGTAATACCTTTGACCTGTATACGTTAAGCGGCGCACAATGCTTTTTTCTGCATTGTGCGCCGCTTTTCTGCCTAAAAAAAATGCTGTCCGCAGACAGCAATAAATTATAACATGGCAAGCTATAACTGCTCCGCCTGCAAAATGTTCTCTAAGATGTCGTCCATATAGCGGGCACCCTCGGGGGTGGTGCAGCCACGTATGTAAACGATAACGATATTATAGAAAAGGGATTTTAGCGAGCAGTCGCGCCCAAGTTCCTCCATGATGTGGTGGTTGAGCAGGTTGGTGATTTGGCGATAAACGATGCGGTAATCCACGTCGCTGCGGAAAAGCCCCTGCTCTACGCCACGCTGCAGAAAGGCCACGGCAGATGTCTCGCGCTCCTCGCGCCGCGCCTCGAAATAGGCTACGGCGGCGGGATATTTATGTATGTCGATGAAAAAAGTGGGATTGACCATGCTGAAATCGCGCATGCTGTCGGCAAAGTCGCTCAGGATAATCTCGAGCACGTTGTCCGTCTCTGCGCATCGCCTAATCATACGCTGCGTCTTCTGCTCGTCGTGGCGGCGCAGGCCGGCAAGAAGGAGCGCGGCTTTGTCTGCAAAGAGTTCATAGAGTGTGCGCTTCGACATTTTCAGGGCATCGGCGATGCTGTCCATAGTGACGCTTTTGATGCCCTGCGTCTGAAACATGCGCATCGCTTGCTCTATCACGCGCAGGCGCACCTCCTCTTTATGTGTGCCGCCGGTGCCGGCTGGCTTCTCGGATGTAGCAGTCATATTTTCCATAAAATGATTTCCAGGGGATTATCTGCTGCAAAGTTACAAAAATAAACTATCTTGGCAAAAATAGTTTTCTTATACCGCGCATCATATAGGAAAAAGGAAGAAGGATAAAGCATAATGAAATGAAATATATTGACAAAACCGCGCTTTCCTTGCTCAAAATATTAAATTTATACTAATAAACAAGATTTTCTTAGTACTTTGCTTTGCAAGGTACTTATCTTTTGCATACTTTTGCGGCAGATAGTTGATACTGCCCCACGGCCGGGGGCAAATTTGTTACCAATATTCTCAAGGATCATGAATGTAGACAATGCGAAATCACAGATGCGCAAAGGGATGCTGGAATACTGCGTTCTGCTGTTGCTGCGCAAGGAGCCTTCGTATGCCAACGACATCATCAACCGCCTGAAAAGCGTGGAGATGATCGTGGTGGAAGGCACGCTCTACCCTTTGCTTACCCGACTTAAAAAGGACGGGATGCTCTCTTACGAATGGCGCGAAAGCACGCAAGGACCGCCGCGCAAGTATTACGCGCTTACCGCCCAAGGCGAACTGGCCTTGGCCGAACTCGACGGCGCGTGGAACGAACTGGCACGCACCGTGGGACTGCTCAAAGCGGAAAGCCCGGCACGCCTCACGCTCGACGGATATACGCCAAGCACAATATTATAATATTATACACAACCCCACATCATGAAAAAGAATATCACAATCAATATGTTCGGGTCGCTCTACGCCATCGACGAGGACGCTTATGCACTCTTGAAGAGCTATCTCGAAAACATGCGCCGCTATTTCTCCAAAAAGGAGGGAGGCGACGAAATCGCCGACGACGTGGAACACCGCGTGGCGGAACTTATGGAAGAATTGAAGCAAAGCGGCAAGGAAGCCTGCGACATCGACGATGTGCAGAACATTATCCACCGCATCGGCGACCCCGAGCAAATGGACTCGGGCGAAACGGCCGAGTCCTCCGATGCCGCCGCCACAGAGTCAGAAGAAACTGATTCGGAAACGGGCGCACCGGCAAGCACAGCCGACCGCCTGACAGATTGGCTGCGCCGCCGCCGGCTCTACCGCGACGAGGACGACAAGATGCTGGGCGGCGTGCTCTCGGGACTTTGCCACTACTTCGGCGGCACCGACCCGCTGCCGTGGCGCATCGCCATGGTGCTGCTCTGCTTCCTTAGTTTCTCCACGGTGGCCATTATCTATCTCGTGCTGTGGCTCTTCGTGCCGGCGGCGCAGACGGCCGAGCAGAAGTTACAGATGCGCGGCAAGACGGTGAACGCGCAGACCATCAACGACGAGATCATCCGCAACGCCACCGCCGTCAACCCCTCCGCTGCGCCGCAGCAAAAGGAGGCACGCGGGCGCAGCCTCATCAACACGTTGCTGCACGCCTTGGTTATCCTGCTTAAAGTTGGCGTGGCGTGCATTGTTGGCATGTTTATCATCGGCGTGGTACTTACGGCCTTCTTCGTTATCTCAATCGTAGCCACGAGTTTTTCCTGCCTGACGAGTTTCTGGGGATGCGACCCCACGATTACCGAGGCTTTGCAAGCCATTCCCAACTCAACGATCTCGCTCATCGCCATCGCCTTTTGCCTGCTTGCTGCCGGGAACATCTTGTTCTATCTGCTTGTCCGTATGTTTACGGGCGGCACGCCGGGGAAGCCATATTCGCTCGGGCGCATTGTGCTCCTCGTCCTCTCCTTAGTGCTTTCGCTCAGCGTGGCCGGCATACTGGGCGGCTTCTTAATCAAGAATATCAGCAAAGCCGAAGCAAAGGTGCTGCGCGACAAGAATACGGTGAACGGCATCTATCTGCAACCCTCCGACCGCAACCGCCTCGCAGCGGACGGCGCACACATCATGAAGTTGGAAAACTGCAACAACTGGGGCGGGGTGTACGAATGGCACGAATCGTTTTTCAACGATGAAGCGGAAGACTCCCACTGGGCCTTTTCGCGCTATCAGGACAACCAGCCTATGATTTTCGACCTGCAAAAGACGGTGACGCTTCCTGCCGGCAACTATCGCCTGGAAATCATATCGCAAGCCAGTGCACCGGGCTGCTTCGGCTACACAGTGGACTCCGCCGGGGTTTACACGAACCTCGTGCCCCTGCCGGCCTATATAAAGGACGTGCCGAGCAACATCGGGAGAACGCCCTACGAACTTGCCTACACGATGGACTATTTCAAGCAGGCTTATTATACGAAAGATGATTGGGAAGACATAGCCGAGCGCGCCGATCGTTGGAGTTTCTCTGCCTCCCGACCTTTCCGCCACGCGGGCGGCACGATTACGTTCGGCGTGACCTGCGACCAGTCGAAAACGCAGCAAGCCAGCGGCAACTGTGCCTGGTGCAACGTGTGCGACATACGCATCGTGGAAGACCGAGGACAGTTCTTCGTGCCTGGCGCACCGAGCCAAGCGGGCGCGGTCGGCAATGCCCCGGTTATTGACACGGCCAGCGTCACGCAGCCGGCGCACTCTGCGAAAACCAGTAAGAAGAATAAGAAGAAATAACCGCCATTTATGAAAATCAGCTTTATCCTCTTTGCCTGCCTCATGCTCCACGCCACATGCCTCACGGCACAGCATAAATTCGTAGAGCCTTCCACAGACGTACTGTGCCTGGCTCCCTCCGCCACAGGTCTTATCAAGGCGATTGTGGAAAAGGACAAGAAGGGCATCTTGCAGCTCGGCCTCAGTTCTGCCACCACGCTCGCCATCAATTACGGGCTGGAAGCCGTCATTAAGAAAGACCGCCCCGACGGCACAGGGCATCACGCTTTCCCGAGCACGCATACGGCGGTGGCTTTCGACGGCGCATCGTTCCTTCTCCGCCGTTACGGCTGGAAGTGGGGCGTACCTGCCTACGCCGCGGCCGCTTACGTGGCATGGGGACGCACTTATGCCAAATGCCACGACTGGTGGGACGTGCTCGGCGGTGCCGCCATCGGCGCGGGCGCAGCGTTCATCTACACCCGTCCCTTCGTGAAAAAGGCAGACGTAAGCATCGCCCCGGCATCGTTCGGCGACGGCGGGGGCATCAGCATGGTTGTGAATTTCTAAGTTTTAGGAAACGATGCAATAAACGGCGGCCCAGTGGCTCGCAGAGCCGAGGAGGACGAAGATGTGCCAAATGCCGTGGAAATAGCGGCGGTCATCGTGGGCAAAGAAATAGGTGCCGCCGGTATAGAAAAGACCTTCTGACAAAATCCAAAGCAGCGAAGGCATGGATAGTTTGCTGACCACGGGCTCGGCGATAAAGACAACCGACCAGCCCATGGCAAGATAGAGAAAAAGTGAAAGCTTCGGGTATCGCCCCAAGGCTTTCACTTTATATATTATGCCTGCCACGACCACCGCCCACAGCAGTCCGAACACCGTCCAACCGAGCGCGCCACCCACCACTCCGATGCAGATGGGCGTATATGAGGCGGCAATCATCACGTAGATGCCGCAGTGGTCGAAGATGCGCAGCACGCTTTTGGTCTTCCCGGGCAGCCACCAGTGGTAAAGGGTGCTGCACGCGTACATCAGCAGCATGCCGGAGGTGAAGAACGTCACGCCGAAAGCGTGCTGCCAGTTCTGCCGGTAGCCGTAGCGGATAATGATCCATGCCACCGAGAGCGTGAACACCACGCCTGCCAAGTGCGTCAGCGTGTTGAAGATTTCCTCGCCGCTGCGGCGCGATAGTTTTTTCAGTTTCATGATAGTCTTGCCGTTAGGCAATTTCCCTTAACAGCCTATGCAGAAGAAGTAGAGCACGGCGGCGGGAATGGCGAGGAGCGCGGAGTCAAAGCGGTCGAGCATGCCGCCGTGTCCCGGCAGGAGGTTGCCGGAATCTTTGATGCCTAATTGCCGTTTCAAGAGGCTTTCTACCAAGTCGCCCCATGTGCCGAACACGCAGACGGTAAGCGCGAGGCCGATCCAATAAACCAGTTCCATCTTGCCCGGGCAAAGGGCGTTGATAATGACGGCTGCCACGATGCAGAGCAGACCGCCGCCGATGCTGCCCACCCACGACTTTTTAGGCGAGATGCGCCCGAAGAGTTTGGCGGGGAAATAGCGGCTCAGCAGGCTGCCGCAGCAGTAGGCACCCGTGTCGCTCGTCCAAAGGAAGATGAAGACGGAGAGCGGGAATATCCACTCGAAGACCGTCTGCCCTGTCACTGCATCGTAGCGGAACGCCAGCACGTTGAGCATGGCGAAGCCTAAGGCTATGTACACCTGCGCCGCGAAGGCTAACGCCCAGTTGCGCAGCGGGTCTTTGTGCTGCAGGTAGAGCTCTTCGATGAGCAGATACATCAGCGAGAGCAGATAGGGCACAAAGGCGCGGCTCGGCGTAAAGTCGCCGCAGAAGCCGGCAAAGGCGAAAAAGAGATACGTGCCTGCCGCCGTGGTGATAAGGCGGTTCACGTTTGCGCCGGCATGGTTGTTCACGATGCCCGTAAACTCCCAAAGGGTGAGGGCAGTGATGAGGCCGAAGAGGGCGGTGAAGGTGACTGGCGAGTAAATGGTGCCGCCCACGAGGGTTGCCACGAAAAGCACGCCCGTGAGGGTGCGTAATACGAGGTTATTCATGGTCGCTTTGTTTTTGTTTCTCACGTTCTGCAATGAGTTGTTCTACCTCTTCATTGGTGAGCACTTGCTTTTCTTCGCCGTCGGCAGGCGTTTCGTCAGGCTGCTGCGCTGTTTGTTCGGTTTTCTCCTTTTCTTCCTCCTCCATGAGGATATCGGCGCGGCTCTTCCAGGGGCGTTTGCCGAAGATGCGCTCCACGTCCTCCGTGAAAATCACTTCGCGCTCGATGAGCAGCTGCGCCAGTTGCCCGTGCTTTTCGGCATTGTCGGTGAGAATGCTCTTGGCGCGTGCATACTGCTCGCCGATGAGGCGGCTCACTTCGGTGTCGATCTTCTCGGCCGTCTTTTCGGAATAGGGTCTGGTGAAATTGTATTCCTGATTATTGTAGTAGCAAAGGTTGGAAAGTTCGCTGCTCATGCCGAGGTATGCCACCATGCCGTAGGCACGCTTCGTCACGCGCTCCAAGTCGTTGAGCGCACCCGAGGAGATGTGGCCTGTGAAGAGTTCCTCGGCGGCGCGGCCGGCGAGGGTGGCGCAGATTTCGTCGAGCATCTGCTCTTTCGTAGTGATGTTGCGCTCTTCGGGCAGATACCACGCTGCGCCGAGGGCTTGTCCGCGCGGCACGATGGTCACCTTCACCAGCGGGTTGGCGTATTGCAGCAGCCACGACACGGAAGCGTGGCCTGCCTCGTGGATCGCGATGCTGCGCTTCTCGTCGGCGGTCATCACCTTCGAGGTCTTTTCGAGTCCGCCGATGATGCGGTCCACGGCATCGAGGAAATCCTGCTTGCCCACGTGGGTGCGGTTGTGGCGGGCGGCGATGAGTGCCGCCTCGTTGCACACGTTGGCGATGTCTGCGCCCGAGAAGCCCGGCGTTTGCCGCGCGAGCATGTCCACATCGAGGTCGTCGGCGAGTTTGAGCGGCGCGAGGTGCACCTTGAAAATGGCAACGCGCTCCGAGAGTTCGGGCAGGTCCACGTGGATTTGGCGGTCGAAGCGTCCGGCACGGAGCAAGGCGGGGTCGAGAATTTCCACGCGGTTGGTGGCTGCGAGGATAATCACGCCGGAGTTCGTGCCGAAGCCGTCCATCTCCGTGAGCAGTTGGTTGAGCGTGTTTTCGCGCTCGTCGTTGCCGCCGAGGGCGGGATTTTTGCCGCGGGCGCGGCCAATGGCGTCTATTTCGTCGATAAAGATGATGCAGGGCGACTTTTCCTTGGCCTGACTGAAGAGGTCGCGCACGCGGCTGGCGCCCACGCCGACGAACATTTCGACGAAATCTGACCCTGACATGGAGAAGAAAGGCACGTCGGCCTCGCCCGCCACTGCTTTTGCCAAGAGGGTCTTACCTGTGCCCGGAGGACCTACGAGCAATGCGCCCTTGGGGATCTTGCCGCCGAGTTCGGTGTATTTCTTGGGATTTTTGAGGAAGTCCACAATCTCGCGCACTTCCTGCTTGGCGCCTTCCTGTCCCGCCACGTCCTTGAATGTGACGTTGGTGCCCTGCCCGTTCTTGTCGAAGAGTTTGGCCTTGCTCTTGCCCACGCTGAACACGCCGCCGCCGGCACCGCCGCCCATGCGGCGCATCATGAAGAACCAGAGGAACACGAGCAGTATGATGGGCAGGAAACTGCTCAGCAGGCGCAGGAAGAAACTGTCGCTCTCGCGGTATTTCACCTTGCCCTTGAAGTTCTCGGCGAGGTAGTCGTCGAGGCGGTCGATGGAGCCGTACTTGGTCGACACTGTGGGCTGTTTGCCCACGCGGTCAGTGCCTGCCTTGAACACTTCGCGTATGCGTTCGGGGCGTATCGTCATGCTCACCTCGCCGGCAGTCTTGTCGATCACTACTTCCGTGCCGTAGTTGTTGGCCACGTAGGTTTTGAACGAGGTGTAGTCCACCTCTTTGTTTGCTCCTCCGCTGCTGTCGTTGCCTTGGAAGAGCATGATGGTGAGGGCGGCAATCACCGCGATGTAGAGCCAGCTGAGGCTGAACTTCGGCATGTTGCTTTTCTTGCCGCCGGGGATTTTATTGTTGTTTTTGTCCATTATTGTGCAGAGGGGAAAGGATGTTTTTAATCCAGATCGGGAATGCTTTGCACGGGCGCGTCGTGCCAGAGATGCTCAAGGTCGTAATGCTCGCGGGCATCAGGGAGGAACACGTGCACCATCACCGTGCCGTAGTCCAGAGCCACCCATTCGGCGTTGGCCTTGCCGCACACGGCGGCGGGTTTCTCGGCGGCGTGCTTGCGTGCAAACTCTTCCACGCTGTCTGCCACGGCTTCCACCTGCTGCGGCGACCCGCCGGTGCAGATCACGAAGTATTTGCAAGGCGCGGTGTCGATGCTGCTGAGGTCTGCCACGCTGATGGCGCGGCCTTTCTTTTCTTGTATGCCTTCGATGATTGCTTCTACCAGATTTTTTGTTTCTGTCATTTTGTCTTGTCTATATATATATAATAATGTGTATTTGCCAAACTACGGTTTCTGCTAAGATAGTTGCAAAATGCGTGCCGCAAAGTTACGAGGTTTTATCCGATTGCAGCCGCCCGCGCTCGGAAAACTCCGCGTTTTTTTCAGTTTTTTAGGGAGATTTGCACGGCAAAAAAGCAATTTACTCCTTATTCATTTATCTCCCTGCCCTTTTCACACCAATGTAACATATTTGGAACGCAAACGTTACAAGGAGGGGCGAACTTTGCAGCGTGAATTTTCGTGCAAGCAAGCGCAATCAAGTTTACTTGAATTGCCGAGCGCAGCCGAAAATCTTGTAAAAAACAATCTGGTGTATTTATGATTTTTAGAAAAAACAGCAAAGTTCTTGTTCTTATGATTTTGATGCTGATGGCCGCTTCGCTCCGTGCCGCCGCGCCCGCCGCCTTTCGAGGCCGCGTGGTAGATGCCGGCACGGGCGAATGGCTCATCGGGGTTACGGTAAAGGCAATGCCGCAAGGACCTGTCGTGCAGACAGACGAGCACGGCGTATTCGTGCTGCCGCTGGAACGCGGCGCGAAGCGGCTGAAACTGCAATTCACTTATCTCGGCTACAAGCGCCTCGAGCAAACGGCCGAACGCCCCGATGTGGACACGCTCACCGTGTTTCGCCTCGAGCCTTTGGAATCGATGCTCGGCACTGCCACGGTGAAGGCGCAGGCACAGCGCAACACGGAGGTGGCGATGGTGAACATCGAGCGGAACAGCCTCGTGGTGCAGAGCGGCGTGTCGGCAGCGCAGATTGCCAAGACGCAGGACAAGGATGCCTCAGAGATTATCCGCCGCGTGCCTGGCATTTCCGTTATCGACAAGAAATTTGTCATGGTGCGCGGCCTGTCGCAGAGATATAATAATGTGTGGATTAATGGTTCTGCGGTGCCGTCGAGCGAGGCCGACCAGCGCGCCTTCTCTTTCGACGTTATTCCCTCCTCGCAGGTGGACAATCTGCAAATCGTCAAGTCGCCCGCGCCGGAATATCCCGCCGATTTCAGCGGCGGCTTTATCAAGATTGAGACAAAAGAGGTGCCCAACCGCAACACGGCGAGCCTCTCGCTCGGGGCATCTGTGAACGACCGCACGCACTTCCGCGACTTCTTCGCCACGATGAGCAGCGGCACGGACTTCCTCGGTTTCGACAATGGCTTGCGCGGTCTTTCCTCAGGCATCGACACGAAGATGCAACCGCTCGCCGTGGGCGACGATGCGGTCAGCCCCCTGAGCGGCGGCCTGTGCAACGATTGGCGCGTGCGCAAGCGCGGCTTCCGTCCCGACCTGAACTTCTCCGCCGACATCAACCGCTCGCGCGAAACCGACAAGGGAGCGCTTTGGGCGGTGCTCGCCTCGCTCAACTACTCCAACACGCGCACCACCTACGCGCCTATGGAGAACGCGCTCTTCGGCGCTTACGACCTCTCCCACGACTGCAGCGTCTACATGCACCGCTACACCGACCGCCAATATTCCGAGGACGCACGCCTCGGCGCGATGCTCAACCTCACCTTTGTGCCTGCCGGCAAGAAAGGACGCTATGAGTGGAAAAACATCTTCAACCAGCTCGGCAAGTCGCGCTACACCGACCGCACGGGCGTTGACGCGCAGAGCAACGCTGCCCGCGAGGCGGAATACTATTACAGCAGCCGCACGGTCTACAACACGCAGTTCACGAGCAAAATCGCCCTCGACCGCCACAACATAGACTGGAGCGTGGGCTACGCCTTTGCCAACCGCAACCTCCCCGACCGCCGACGCTACGTGCTCAACGACGCGCTCGAGACGGGCAGCATAGGCCTCACCACGGGCAACGACATCAACCGCGAGTTCACCTTCCTCAAAGAGCACATCGGCTCTGCCGCACTCAACTACCGCTTCAAGATTGTGGAGGGCAAGAAGATTGAACCGGAGCTCCGCGTGGGCGGCTATGGCGAATACCGCAGCCGCGACTACCGCACGCGCAGCTTTATCTACGGCTTCAACCCCGCCGCCAACGACCTGCCTTCAGATTTCCGCACCGCCGGCATTCCCGCCCTCCTGAGCGAGGAGGAATATCTCGACGAGCAAGGCTTTTACTTGATCGACGATACAAAGATGCGCAACGACTATCAGGGCCGCCGCCTCAACGCCGCCGGCTACGCGGGGCTTTCGCTCCCCATCGGCGCGGTGAACATCTACGCCGGCGTGCGCTTCGAGCACGACCGCATGGAACTCATCAGCAACACGCGCGACTATGAGAAGAGTCCGATGAGCAAGTTTTTTGAAGACAACGACTTCTTCCCGTCGTTCAACTTCACCTGGCGCCTGCCCAAGGAGCAGCAGCTGCGTGCCTCTTACGGGCGCACAATCAACCGCCCCGAGTTTCGAGAGGTGAGCCCCTCCGTGTTCTACGATTTCGACCTCCCCGGCTCTGTGCAGGGCAACACGAACCTGCGCTCCTGCCACGTGGACAATGCCGACGTGCGCTATGAGTGGTATCCCGCAAAGGGCGACGAGATTTCGCTCGCCGCGTTCGTAAAGAACTTCAACGACCCCATCGAATGGACCTACACTGTGGCGGGCGGCACCGACCTCGTGTATTCCTATCAGAATGCCGACCGCGCCATCAGCCTCGGCCTCGAACTCGACGTGCGCAAGAACCTCGGCTTCATCGGTCTTCGCGACTTCACGCTACTCTTCAACGGCTCGCTCATCAAGAGCCGCGTGTTCTTCGAGGAAGGCTCGCGGCAGAAGAACCGCCCCATGCAGGGACAGTCGCCCTACCTCGTGAATTGCGGCATCTTCTACGAACATAAGGGCTGGGAGGCCACCGTGCTCTACAACCGCATCGGCAAGCGCCTCATCGGCGTGGGGCGCAGCCTCGGCACAACGGGCGACCAGAGCGTGAATATCCCCGACTCTTACGAGATGCCACGCAACGCCCTCGACCTCTCCTGCGCCCGCACGTTCGGCAAATGGCGCGTGCGCCTCGGCGTAAAGGATGTGCTGGGCGAAAAGGTGGTGTTCAAACAAATCAACGACGTGACCCTCACCAACGGCACGCAGCGCAACATTCAGGAAGTGACGCGCAGCTACCGCCCCGGCCGCTCCTTCAGCCTTTCGGCATCATATAAGTTTTAAGAGTAAACAAGTATACGAGTATGATTAAAGA
>JBJEAH010000115.1:0-2042 GCA_051868815.1 Alloprevotella sp. | reverse complement strand
ATTCCAAAAGGCAGTAAATTCTATACAATAATATATATATATACCCATGACGCTGAAAGAAAAGATTGAAAAATATTTGTCGAATATCCCTTACCCCACTCAGCCCGAGGGACTTTACGAGCCTATCAGCTACGTGCTCTCCATGGGCGGCAAGCGGTTGCGCCCCACGCTGCTGCTGCTTTCTTACTCGCTCTTTAAGGACGATATCGACACCGCGCTGCCCTTGGCCATAGGACTTGAAACCTACCACAACCATACGCTCCTGCACGACGACCTTATGGACAACGCCGACGTGCGGCGCGGCAAGGTCACGGTGCATAAGAAGTGGGACGCCAACACGGCCGTGCTCTCGGGCGATGCCATGCTGATTTTGGCTTTCCGCCATTTCATTGAAGCCCGTTGCGAGGGCAAGGAGCAAATCCTCCAACTCTTTGCAAACACTGCGCTCGAAATTTGCGAGGGACAGCAATATGATGTCAATTTCGAGCGTCGCAGCGATGTTTCGGAAGGCGAATACATGGAGATGATACGGCTCAAGACCTCCGTGCTGCTGGGCTGCGCCGCAAAGGCCGGGGCATTGGCTGCCGGTGCTTCGCCCGAAGATGCCGGCACGCTCTATCGCTTTGCCGAGAAAATGGGCTTGGCTTTCCAGGTGCAGGACGACTGGCTAGACGTGTACGGCGACCCGAAAGTGTTCGGCAAGAAAATCGGCGGCGACATACTTTGCGGCAAAAAGACTTACCTGCTCATCAATGCCCTCAACCGCGCCGATGCCGCCGGGAAGCAGCGGTTGCTCGCGCTCCTTGCCGACAGCGAAATGCCCGCCGGGGAAAAGATTGCCGCCGTTACGCACATCTACGACGCGCTCGGCATCAGCCAGCTCACGCTCCAAACCATAGACAATCTTTACAGAGAAGCCCTCGCCGCCCTCGATGAGCTTGCCCTTCCGGCAGAACGCATTGCCCCCTTGCGGCAATATGCCGGTTCCTTGCTCGGCCGTAAATCATAATAACCCTTAGGCTCTTAATAACGTTTTGCCATTCCCTTTCATCGACACCCACGCGCATATCTATACCGACTACTTCGATGCCGACCGCGCCGAAGTCGTCGGTCGTGCTATAGAGGCAGGTGCGCAGAAAATCTTTCTGCCGAATATCGATGCCGCTTCAGTGGAACCCATGCTTCGCCTCTGCCGCCAGTATCCTGGTCTGTGCTATCCCATGATGGGTCTCCACCCCACGGAACTGCCGCCCGACCCTCAGCCCGTGCTTGATGAGATGGAGCAAATGCTTACAAGCCACTCGGCAGAGTTTATTGCCGTCGGCGAAGTCGGCATTGACCTCTATTGGGACGCTTCGCGGCGCGAAGAGCAAATTGCCGCCTTTGTGCGCCAGGCGGAATGGGCGTTGCGCTATGGTTTGCCGCTCATGGTACACAGCCGCTCCGCGCATCGGGAAACGGTAGAAGCCTTGCGCCCCTATGCCTCGCGGCTCACGGGCGTGTTCCACTGCTTCGGAGGCACGGCCGACGAGGCCGCCGAACTGCTTGAAACGTTCCCCGGCTTTGCCTTGGGCATCGGCGGCGTGGTCACTTTCAAGAAGTCCCCTCTGCCTGCTGCGCTCCGCGCTGCCGTGCCGCTCTCGCGCATCGTGTCAGAGACCGACTCGCCCTATCTCGCCCCCACGCCCCATCGCGGCAAGCGCAACGAACCGGCATATCTGCCGCTCGTGGTTCAGAAGCTTTCGGAAATCTATGAACTTGCGCCCGACGTTGTGGCGGAGCAACTCCTTCAAACCACCGAATCTCTTTTTCCCCTCGCCTTTTCCTAATAAACATAAAGGGCGTAAAAGCAACAGGGGGCTGTGTCAAAATGTGCATGTAGCCCTGAAAGGGCTTAATAACAAAGCACAGGGGCTTGCCCCTGTGGGAAGATGATAGAATACGATTGCCCCTGTAAGGGGCTTATAATTAGAACTTAATAAAGTTGTTCATATAAATGCACCTTTGGCGGCGGCTCGGCATAATCCAAGTAAACTTGGCTT
>JBJEAH010000114.1:0-2063 GCA_051868815.1 Alloprevotella sp. | reverse complement strand
GCAATATCGTGATACGGTGACGAAGAGCACGGCGGAGGGGAAAGGAAACAAGGGTCTGTCTTTATTTTTTTATTCTGCCGGTGCAAAAGTTCGTGGGTTTTATATATATTTGCATTAGCTTTATCCACTTACAAGAAAAGCCTGTACTCCTATGAGCGAAGAACAGAAAAAAGACTTGAAACGGTTTTTCTCCATTAAAGAAGTGGCGGAAGAGTTCGGCGTAAACGAAACGCTGCTGCGTTTTTGGGAGAAAGAGTTTCCGCAAATCTCGCCCAAGAAGGGCGGCCGCGGCATCCGCTTCTACACACGCGATGACATTGAGCAAATCCGCATTATCTACAACCTCGTGAAAGTGCGCGGCCTGAAAATCGCCGCTGCCCGCGACCTGCTGCGCAAGAACAAGGAGGGCACCACGCAAGCCGTAGAGGCCGTGGAGCATCTGCGCAACGCCCGCGCCGCGCTGGTGGAACTACGCAACCAACTTTCTGAAATGTAAAGACGGCGATGGCAAAGGATAAGACTGCTTTCGTGTGCTCGGAATGTGGTTACGACTCGCCCAAATGGGTGGGACGTTGCCCGTCGTGCGGCCGCTGGAACACGATGAAGGAATTTACCGTATCGGCAGAGCCTAAACCTTCCGCATCGACCCGTGCCGCCGCTGCTTTGGGCGGTACAGGCAGGGCGCGGGGCGCAGTACGCCTGGCTGCGATAGACGCTGCCGCCGAACCGCGCATGGCAATGCCCGATGCCGAACTGAACCGCGTGCTCGGAGGCGGGCTTGTGCCGGGGTCGCTCACGCTCATTGGCGGCGAACCGGGCATCGGCAAGTCTACCCTCCTGCTGCAAACGGCACTTGCCCTCGGCTGCCGCGTGCTCTACGTGAGCGGCGAGGAGAGCGAAAGGCAAATCAAGCTCCGCGCCGACCGCATCGGCACATCCAAGAGCGACCTGATGCTGCTCTGCGAGACGAGGCTGGACGAAATATTTGCGCAAATCAAGCAAGTGCAGCCCGACATCGTTGTGGTAGACTCCATACAGACGATTTATCTGGACGGGCTGGAAAACTCGCCGGGTTCCGTGACGCAAATCCGCGAGTGTGCCGCCGCGTTGCTCAAATATGCCAAGGAGAGCGGTGTGCCGGTGCTGCTCGTGGGGCATATCACGAAAGACGGCACGATTGCCGGCCCGAAGATTTTGGAGCACATTGTGGACACGGTGCTGCAATTCGAGGGCGACCGACATTATCTATATAGAATATTGCGCAGCATCAAGAACCGCTTCGGCTCCACCGCCGAACTGGGCATCTACGAGATGCGCGGCAGCGGGTTGCGCTGCGTGGACAATCCGAGTGAACTGCTCTTGACCCGCGAGAATGCCGAACTGAGCGGCACTGCCGTGGCAGCAGCCTTAGAGGGTTTCCGACCTTTTCTTATCGAAACGCAGGCCCTCGTTTCGTCGGCGGCTTATGGCACGCCGCAGCGCACGGTGACGGGGTTCGACCTGCGCCGCCTCAACATGCTCCTCGCCGTGCTTGAAAAGCGTGTGGGCTTTAAGATTATGCAGAAAGACGTGTTCCTCAACATCGCCGGCGGTCTGCGCGTCTCCGACCCCGCCATCGACCTTTCGGTCATCGCCGCCGTTCTGTCGAGCAACGTAGACACGGCCATCGGTTCGGACGTTTGCATGGCGGGCGAGGTGGGCTTGAGCGGCGAAATCCGCCCTGTGACGCGCATCGCCCAGCGCATCGCCGAGGCCGAGAAATTAGGGTTCAAGCGCATGCTTGTTCCTGCCAGCAGCATTAAGGGACTGGAACAACAGCCGCGAAACATGGAGTTGGTGCCCGTGGCACGCGTGGAAGAAGCCCTGCGGCAGTTGTTCGGATAGTAAGTTGAAACTTTTTGAAGGAAATGTACTACGTAAAGAAAAGAATAGAAGTGGCATTTGCCCACAGCCTCAGCCTGAATTATGAAAGCAAATGCCAGCGATTGCATGGACACAACGGCATCGTCACCGTTTACTGCTGCTCCGAAGAGCTGGACGAGAACGGCATGGTGGTGGACTTC
>JBJEAH010000113.1:0-2063 GCA_051868815.1 Alloprevotella sp. | reverse complement strand
CTTAATCGTCGTGTGGATATTCGTGTCCCACATTTTCGAGATGCGCCTTTTGGGCGGCCTGCTCGACAGGGTGGTCAACATGGGTGCCATCGCCCTCATCATTCTTTTCCAAGAAGAAATCCGCCACTTCTTTTCCAGCATCGGCACGCGCCGCAGCACGCACTTCCTGCGCCGGCTTTTCAACCGCAACAAAGTGGAGACGGGCCACCGCGAGGACATCATGCCCATCGTCATGGCGTGTATGAGCATGGGCAAGCAGCGCGTGGGCGCACTCATCGTTATTGAGCGCAGCGTGGGTCTGAGCGAAATCATCAATTCGGGCGAAATCATCAATGCAGACATCAACCAGCGGCTTATAGAAAACATCTTCTTCAAAAACAGTCCGTTGCACGACGGTGCGCTCATCATCTCCCACCAGCGCATCAAGGCGGCGGGCTGCATCTTGCCCGTGTCGCACGACACGGATATCCCCAAGTCGCTCGGCTTGCGCCACCGCGCCGCGCTCGGCATCTCGCAGAAGAGCGACTGCATCGCCATTATCGTTTCGGAGGAAACGGGCGGCATCTCCATTGCCGAGGGCGGCCAGTTCTATCTGCGCCTCTCCGCCGAAGAACTGGAACGCCACCTCACCGCGCGTTGGACGGAGTAAGTCGCGGCGCGGCACAATTTTCAATAAGCAATTTTCACCTAAACAATTTTAATAAATTACTTAAATCTATTACTTATGAGAAGAGTTATATCTCTCTTCGGCCTATTGCTTTGCTTCATCACGCAAAGCCGTGCCGACGTGGCGGCAGTGAACGCTTCGGGCGACGCCGTTACGGACATTAGCACCTTAAGTAGCGATAAGGTGTACGTTATCCGCAGTGCACGCGGTTTCCTGTTCTACTCCACGGAGACTGCTTATTCTTCAAAAGTCGCCGGCAGCGGTACGCGCGGCGGCACCGCCAGCCTGACCGACGGCAACCAGCTTTTTAAGTTCGTGACCGGCGATGACGGCAACACCTATCTTTATTCGGTGGGCGCAGAGGAGTATGTGTCAAACAACGGTTCTTATACCTCCACCATTGATGCAGGCAATAAGTTAACCTTCACGGCAACCAGCAATTCGACCTATCCTTGGAAAATACAGGTGGGCAGCAACACCATCAATATGCAAACAAGCAATGGGGCGGCTCAAGGCGTCACGATAGACAGTTGGAGTACCACCGACGACGGCAACCGCCTGCAAATTCTTGAGGCAAAATGGTCTGAAACTGCTTTCGACGTGTCTGACTTATCGCAACTCAGCAACGGCGCGGTCTACAACATCAGGAGTGCCAGAGGCTATCTGTATTATAATTCTGCCAAAGACAAGATGTCGGGCAGCGCCAAGTTCTCAGAGGCTCCGGAGGCCAGCCGCAGCACCGCTGACCAGCAGTTTGTTATTTTGAGCAACGCGCTCGGCCAACGCTTCCTTTATTCGCTCGGTGCGGGCAAGTATGTGAAGAGCGACGGCACATATGAAGACACGCCCACCTCGCCCCTCACATTCACGGCGACGGGCGATGCCACTTATCCTTGGCAAATCAAGATTGGCAGCAACGTGATCAATATGCAGGAGAGCGACGGCGCAGACCCCGGCGTGATATATAATACTTACAGCACCCTGGACGGAGGCAACAAACTGAGAATCGTACAAGCCTTGCTCCCCGACGACTTCAGCACGCACAGCACCAAACTCGCCGCCGGCCTTGACATTAGCGGCCGGAGCGTGCTGGTGCGCAGCAAGCTCTATCCCGAAACTTATATGCGTGCCAATGGCACCGTGCTCGGCAAGGACGAGGGCGGCTACAACAGTTCCCGCATCTGGACTTTAGAGTCGGCTGGCACGGCAGGCGACTATTACATCAAGAATGTAGGCACGAACAAATATATCGGTTCTATTCCCAGCACCAACGAAACTTCCATACCTCTAGAAGAAGACCTGTCTTCGGCGGCTATATATAATATTGTCTTATACAACACCGGCTATTGCAGCATCACGCAAAAAGACTTTGATACGGCCGACCGCAATGCCCTGC
>JBJEAH010000112.1:0-2097 GCA_051868815.1 Alloprevotella sp. | reverse complement strand
AACGCTATACGTAGGGGCAAGCCCCTACGCTAATTTATTAGCCCCTTTCAGGGGCGCATCTACAACAATATTCATTTTGACACAGCCCTTTTTTTCAGAAACTCCTCGGCTCTTGCCAGCGTGTCCAACTTGCCCACGTCAATCAGTTGCAGGCCGGGCTGTTCGTAAGCCCTTATCCGCAGTTTGTCGCATTGTTCTAAGTAAAACTCCATTATGGGGAAACGCTCGGGGTATGCCTGCATCGGCGCGAAAATCTTGGGCTTCACCACATGCAGCCCCGAGAAGGCGAGCCGTTTGCACGACGCGGCGTCGAGGGCGGGGTAGGGCGTGCGCACTTCCCCCGTTTCGATATTCGTCCAGCCGCAGAGGCGGTTGTCGGCATCGAAGAGCAGATAACGTTTCGTATCTCGACGGCTCACGAGCAGCGTGACGTCGTTGTCCTGCGCGGCGGCGAGAAATGCCGGGAGATTGGCATTCGAGAGGATATCCACGTTATGGATCAGTATGGGCGCGTCGGGCTCTTGCGCGGTTAGCAGAGGCGCGGCCTTTCTCAGGCCTCCGCCCGTGTCGAGCAGGCAGTCGCGCTCGTCGGAAATGGCGACTTCAATCCCGAAATCGTTTTCAGAAAGAAAATCAATGATTTGCTGGCCGAAGTGGTGCACGTTCACCACGGCGCGGCCGAAGCCTGCGGCTTTCAGGCGGCGCAGCGTGTGCGCTATGAGCGGTTCGCCACACACGGGCACCATGGCCTTGGGCATTGTGTCGGTGAGCGGTTTGAGGCGCGTGCCGAGACCGGCGGCAAAAACGAGGGCTGTAGGCATTTTTCTCTTTGTAATATTATGTTGGAGGGATATTTCCAGGCTGCAAAAGAAAGTTTTTTATAAGAAAATACAAAGAAAAGAGCAGGAAAAGCGCGAAAACGAGGGCGAAAAAGGCAACTTATACGCGATTTTGCTGTAACTTTACACCGCAAACAAGGATTTTCTTATAGGATTGTTTGCAAAAACCTTACTTTTACAATATGGAAAAACGTTGCTTAGTTTCCGTTGCCAACCTCCCCAAGGAAAAAATCCTCAATCTTATCCGCATGGGGCAGGAATTTGAGAAACGTCCCAACCGCAAGCTTTTGGACGGACGTATCGTAGCCACTCTCTTTTTTGAACCCTCCACACGCACCCGCCTCTCCTTTGAAACGGCCGCCAACCGCCTCGGCGCGAAAGTCATCGGCTTTACCGACCCCAAGGTGACCAGTTCCACAAAGGGCGAGACGCTCAAAGACACCATTATGATGGTGAGCAATTACGCCGATGTCATTGTGATGCGCCATTATCTCGAAGGGGCGGCGAAATATGCCTCGGAAGTGTCGCCCGTGCCTGTGGTCAACGCCGGCGACGGCGCGAACCAGCACCCCTCGCAAACCTTGCTCGACCTGTACAGCATCAACAAGACGCAGGGCAAGCTCGACGACCTGCACATTCTCCTTGTGGGCGACTTGAAGTACGGGCGCACGGTGCATTCGCTCATCATGGCGATGCGCCATTTCAACCCGACCTTCCATTTCATCGCCCCCGAAGAACTCTCGATGCCCGAGGAACTCAAGGCCTACTGCCGTGAGCAGGGCATCAAATACGAGGAGCAGACCGATTTCAATGAGGAGGTAATCGCCAAGGCCGACATTATATATATGACGCGCGTGCAGCGCGAGCGGTTCACCGACCTTATGGAATACGAGCGCGTGAAGGACGTGTATATCCTCCGCGCCGCCATGCTGCGCAACGCCAAGCCCAACATGAAAATCCTGCACCCTCTGCCGCGTGTCAATGAAATTGCCTACGATGTGGACGATGACCCCCACGCCTACTATTTCGAGCAGGCACGCAACGGACTCTATGCCCGCGAGGCCATAATCTGCGACGTGCTCGGCCTGACACTCGAAGACGTGAAAGCGTAGGGGCGTTTTTTTAAACGGCTGCCGAATGCGTCGACATTATATAATGGTCAAATTCAATGAGGCAATCATTAACCGGGCGTTTTGCAAAACGCCCCTACCCGCAAACAAAAAATATATTACTATGAAACGCGAAGAATTTATGGTGG
>JBJEAH010000111.1:0-2112 GCA_051868815.1 Alloprevotella sp. | reverse complement strand
GGTTACGTAGCCCGCTACGCTCCCTCTTCGACTTACAATTTATCCTCGAAAGAAAACCGAAATCTGCCAAAGCGAATTAATAGAACCCACCATTTATGTGACTACGCTTGCCCTGAAAGGGCTTAATAACATAGCGCAGGGGCTTGCCCCTGTGTGAGGCGAATAGTTACGATTGCCCCTGTAAGGGGCTTAGAATTACAACCCAACGAGGTTATTCCATGAATTATTAGCCCCTTACAGGGGCAATCGACCCGCCAATGCTCCACGTAGGGGCAAGCCCCTACGCTGATTTATTTGCCCCTTTCAGGGTCAATGTCGGCGATACACAACAACATGGAGCATTAGTGCCCTATTCCCCCAAATATCTAAGCAATCAACTATGCAACAAATCTGGATCAGCGCGGCCGGACTTTGCGGCGCGAGCATACTGGGCTCCATCTTGGGCTTCGGCATCAAGAACATACCGCACAAGTGGAACGACATCATCATGGGCTTCTGCGCCGGCATGATGCTGGCGGCAGCGATTATAGGCCTGATATTGCCGGCAGCAGACTCGGTGGAGGGCACTGGGCTTTGGCTCATCGTGGCAGGCGTGGCTGCGGGCGTGGCGTTCCTCAACCTGATAGATTTCTTCACGCCCCACCTGCACCAGCTCTCCGGGCTCGACCCTGAGACGCACCGGCAAAATGCCTCCATCAACCGCGTGCTGCTCTTCGTGCTCGCCATTGCCATTCACAAACTCCCCGAAGGCATTGCCGCCGGCGTGGGTTTCAACAGCGCCGACACGGGCGGCGCGCAGGCGGTTGCCCTCGGCATCGCCATTCAGAATATCCCCGAGGGCATGGTCATCGTTGCCCCGCTGCTGCTCTGCGGCGTGAGCCGGCTGCGCACGCTGCTTATTTCCATTGCCATCGGTTTGCTCGAGGTGGCAGGCACGTGGATCGGTTACGCCGCCGGCGCAGTATCGGCTGCCGCCCTACCCTTCATGCTCGCCCTCGCCGGCGGCGCCATGCTCTATGTGGTGAGCGACGAGATGATACCCGAAACCCACGCGCACGGCTTCCAGAAGCAATCTACCTACGCCCTGCTCACGGGTTTCATGACGCTGCTCTTGCTCGAGAGGCTGCAATAACATCGAGGCGGGCGTATTGCAATACGCCCCTACTTGCTGCAATAAACCACCGGGCGTATGCCATACGCCCTTTCTAAATACTCCAATACTATGATTATCATCGGCATCGCCGGCGGCACAGGGTCAGGAAAGACCACCGTCGTGCGCAAAATTGTGGAAAGCCTGCCCGAAAACTCTGTGGCGGTCATCCCGCAGGATTCTTATTACAACGACCAGTCGGACCTGCCGCTCGAAGTGCGCAAACTTACTAACTTCGACCACCCCGACGCTTTCGAATGGCGCTTGCTCGCGCATCAAATCGAGGAACTGAAATCGGGACGCGCCATTGAGCAGCCCACTTATTCCTACATCACCTGCACGCGGCTGCAAGAAACGGTACACGTGGAACCGAAAGACGTGATCATCGTGGAGGGCATCATGACGCTCTACGACAAGTCGCTGCGCGACCAGATGGACTTGAAGATATTTGTCGATGCCGAGCCCGACGAACGCCTGCTGCGCGTCATACAGCGCGACATGGCGGAGCGCGGGCATCCGCTGGAGATGCTGATCGGCAAGTACCGCAACATCTTGAAGCCAATGCACGACGAGTTCATCGAACCCACCAAGCAATTTGCCGACATCATCATTCCCAACGGCGGCAATAACGAGCGCGCCATTGCCATGATGAAGCTCTACATCCTTTCGGCCTTGAAAGAACAGCAGTTCAGGGCGTCGCTGAATATCGACAACCGGTAGCTCTGAAAGGGCCAATAACATGGAGCTGTGTCAAAATGAATGTTGTTGCAGCCGACATTATGAAAAGGGGCTAATAAATTAGCGTAGGGGCTTTTGCCAATAGCAGAAGAACTCCCCCCAAACGAAAGCGGTGTGCCAAAACGAGCGTTTCGCCCGTTTTGACACACCGCTTTATTTCCAGAGTGCTTACTTAGGGATATTCAGTTAATGGCTAATTGATTATTTGCCAGAGTCATAGATAT
>JBJEAH010000110.1:0-11658 GCA_051868815.1 Alloprevotella sp. | reverse complement strand
CTTCGGTAACCTTTTCAACAACGGTCTTGGTGTCGGTAACAGGCTTCTGGTTAGCAAGCATTTCGCGGAGGCGGGCATTTTCGTCCTGCTGTTCCTTAAGAGAAGCGTTGAGGGCATCCATCTGCTCCTTGTTCATAGCCATCAGAGCGTCTACGTCGGGCACTTTCTCCCAGGTGCACTTGCCGAGGTTGTAGGTAACGCCTACAGAAACGCCGACGAGCTTGTCCCAGTAGCGGCTTCTGGTCTTGCTATAGCCGTCCCAATTGTCGTTCAAGCCATTGTCAACAGATCCCTCGAACCAGTTGGTGTAGATATCAAGGAAAATCTGGAAGTGCTTGGATACGCGGAAGTTGTTGAGCAAGCCGGCATTGTAAGTCAGGTCGTAGTTGTCACCGCCTCCACTCATGTTACGGATTACACCGAGACCTACGTAAGGAATGCAGTTCCAGACACGCTTTTCGTTGTAGCCGCAGAAGAGGTTAGAGAGGTTGAACATTACGTCCTCGTGAATGTTCCAATAAGCATAAGCGGGGTGGTTGTCGCGTGTATTGACTTCCTTGGCCCAAGCACCCTGGAATTTGGTGCGGAGACCGATACCGGGAGTAAACCACTTACCAACGGCAACATTGAAACCGAGTGTGGTGCGATCAACGCTGAACGGGTTCTTGTTGCAGCACTGTTCCTGAGAGGTGTAAGCGGCGGTAGACTCGATACCTGCACTTACGAACCAGTTTGCCCAGAAAGAGTTTGTAGCAACGCTGTACTTCTTGGTAGGAGCAACAGTGTCCTGTGCCATAGCAGTTGAGGCGAAGCCTACAAATGCAAGCGCAATCATTAACTTTTTCATAACTAAGGATATTTAAGAATAAATACAAATAATTTTTTTCGTCACTTATGGCGCGGCTAAGCATCAAAATGGAGCAAAGCCGCGTTTTCTCGGGGCAAAGTTAGTAAAAACAAATACTTAAATAAAATTTCATACAAGAAAATTATAAGAAAAATGCAATTTCTACCAACTTTTTCCGTTTTCCTTTATTTTCCGAACAGTTTCTCTATGTTTTCGGTCGTCAAAATGACCAGTACGGTCTGTCCATCTGGCGTAAAATTGGGCGTACCCGTGGAGAACAATTGGTCGACAAGCGCAGACATCTCCGCGCCCGACAGGTATTCGCCTACGGGCATTGCGGCTCGGCGCGCGAGGGTGAGGGCTATGCGGTGGCGAATGCCGTCGGCGGCATCGTTTTTCCCGTCCAAAGTTTCTTGGAGTATATCCTGCAAAAGTTCTGATGCGTCCAAACCTTCTGTCCCTGCAGGTGTGCCGAGCACGGAAAAGTCGCCGCCGCCAAGCGATGACACTTCAAAGCCCACGCTCTGCAAGTCCTGCATCATTTTCTCGAAGGCTACGGCCTCGGAGGGCGGCAAGGTGAGGCGTTGGGGGAAGAGCAGCCGCTGCGTCACGGAGGGCTTGTCGGCGAACCGCGCCATAAAGCGGTCGTAAAGTATTCTGACGTGCGCCCGGTGCTGGTCGATGAGCATCAGGCCGGACTTGACGGGCGTTATTATATATTGTCCGCGAAACTGGAAGTAGTCTGTCTCGCTCTTTGTCATTTCTCCCTGTTCTTCGGAGGGCAGACTTTGGAACATCTGCGCCGCCTGCGCGTCTTGGTCGGCGGGCAAGTGGGGCACATCGCCGAAATCGGTGTCCTTCTTGTCAGGAAAAGCCGCAGCATAAGCGTTCTGCCAATGCCTGTCCACCGCCGGCTTATTATTATATGTATAGGACGAACCGCCCGCTCCGCCGCCCTTGCCCGAAAGATAGGAAGGAGAGGTGGCGAACGGGTTGTAGTCGGGATTTACCTCGATTTGCGGCGCAGGCACATCGTTGCCGCCCGGCGTGAAAACGGGAATGTCGGGACGGCCTTCGGTGTTGAATTCCAAAGAAGGCACAACGCCATGCTTTCCCAGCGCCTCGCGCACGGCAGCCAGGAGGATTTGCCAAATAGGCGTTTCGTCCTCAAACTTTATCTCGGTCTTGGTGGGGTGGATATTGACATCGATTTTCTCGGGCGCGACTTCAAGGTTCAGAAAAAAGGGCACTTGCTCGCCGTCGGGTATCAACCTTTCGTAAGCCGTCTGCACCGCCTTTGCGAAATAGGGGTGGCGCATGTAGCGGCCGTTGGCGAAGAAGAATTGCTGCGCGTTCTTGCGGCGCGACGCCGAGGGCACGCCCACGAAGCCGCTTAGATTTATCAATGTCGTCTTGACCTCAACGGGTATGAGCTTTGCCTCAAGGCGTTTGCCGAACACGCCGAGTATGCGCTGCTTGAAATTTCCTGCGGGGAGGTTCATCATCGCCGCGCCGCCGCTATGGAGTGAAAAGGAGGTTTCTGGATGCGCCAAGGCGATGCGTTCAAATTCCGTGAGGATATTGGAAAGTTCCGTCTGGTTGGACTTTAAGAACTTGCGGCGGGCGGGAATGTTGAAAAAAAGATTTTTCACGGCGAAATTCGCCCCGACGGGGCAGTTCACGGGCTGCTGATCCACCACGCGGCTGCCCTCGATGACGATGCTCACGCCGAGGGCCTTATCGACGGCCCGCGTGCGCAGTTCCACCTGTGCCACGGCGGCGATAGAGGCCAGTGCCTCGCCTCGGAAACCCATAGTGCGGAGCGCAAAGAGATCTTTGGCCTCGGAAATCTTAGAGGTGGCGTGGCGCTCAAAAGCAAGGCGCGCGTCGGTTTCGCTCATTCCCTTGCCATTGTCAATCACCTGCACGAGACTTTTCCCTGCGTCCTCCACGATGACCTGCACCTGCGTGGCACCGGCATCGATGGAGTTTTCCACCAATTCCTTAATCACCGACGAGGGCCGCTGCACCACTTCGCCGGCCGCTATCTGATTGGCCACGGAGTCGGGCAAGAGATGTATGATGTCGCTCATGTAGTTTCCTTATTTCTTTTTCTTTCCGTCTAACTTCTGCAAAGGCGGGGTGCGCCGTATAGAGGGTTTCAGTTCTGTGCCGGCTTTCTTAGGCCGCCATTCGTAAATGTCGTCTTTATTAAGGGGACGGATATAATCAAACCAAACAAAATTGGCAAGCTGTCGTCGGGCGGGCGGTGCCATGCCTATGGGATAAAGCACAGCAACGGGCGAGGCGGGTGCCCAAAGGCGGTCGAGCTTGCGCTCCTTCATGAACATTTTGAGGATACTCGTTTCAAGATAATTGGAATAGAGGATAGTGCTGTCTTTCTCTAAGGGATAGAAAATAGTCAGCACGTTGCCGACGGCTTGGTTCTCGCGCATTTCGCCTTTCTCAAAATAACTGTGCATTTCCTGCGAGGTCACTTGATTGAAATGCACAGAGTCTACTTGCTCCACCATAAGCGCCTGCCGCTCCACATATATGCTGTCGATTGTTGAGTCGGCCATATATACGTTTATCTCCTCGCCAAGCACCTGCTTCGTATCGCTCCACACGATGGGGTCCTTGTAGAGCGTGAGTTTCCCCTCTTTCGAGTTGTACACCAGGGAGTCGCTCACAGCCTGCACGTCGGTGCGATAGGCGCGGACGTGAAAATAGCCGTGGATCTTGCGGTACACGGAGTCGGTGTCGATGTTATAGGTAAACATCCTTATGGTATCGGCGTGGACATACAGCGTATCGGGACCTTGCGAGAACTCGCGCGCCAATGCCCGCTTCGTGGCCATTGCCTCGCCCGTTTGCTCAAAGTAGATGCAGTAGTCGCCGGTAAGTATGTTCTTGTTTTTGGTGTCTTCGCAGGAGATATTATTGATGGCCTCCATAACACCAGTCGTTTTTTCGTAATAAACGGTGTCGCCGCTCATGATGCGGTCGCGTCCGAACGCCATAGTTCTGTCGTAAAGGCGTGCCTGCTCGCTTTGGGTGTTGTAATAGCCGAGTTCCGTATAGATGCGGTCGCCGTTGCTGTATATATTCGTCGGTCCGACGGCTTTCGACCATTTCGTTTGCGTATCGTAGTGGAGCGTATCTGTAACGAGCTTGAAATCTTCATCGGTGAGCACCACGTTGTAGTTGAAGACCGACTGTTTCGTGTCGGTGTGGTATTCCCCCCAGTCGCTTTCCAGCACGCTGGTGCCGTCAATAAGCCTGCCGCCCTCGAAGTAATAGCACACGTTGTAGAGGCGGTCGTAGTTGAGGCTGTCGGTCTTCAACACTTGCTCGCGGTGGGTCATGACTACGTTGTGGCGCATTTCGGCCATCAGGTTCTCACCATAATAATGCAGCACGTCGCCAGTGAGTTCCAAGGTATCGCCCTGCACGATGCGCACGTGTCCAAACGCGTCGAACGACTCCGAGGCTTCGTAGAGCAGGGCACTGTCGCAGTACATGGTCATGCCGCCGTGACGAAACACAACGTTGCCGCTCAGCCTTTGCGCCGCGTTGGCCTCAAACTCATTGAAGCGGTGATTATCGGCTTCCCAGTGTATTTTATCCTTTTCTTCCTTCACGGCCTGCTTGCGCTTGTCGTCCGCACCCTGCCACGCCCGCGCGGCGAAGCAGCAGCAAAACAGCAAGAGGAGGGTAAGGAGGGGTAAATGCTTTTTGGTCATATATATATTATATGTATATGGGCGGGCGTATGCCAAAGCAGACTGCCCCTACCCTTTTGCTTTCGGGGGATGGGTACAGTCTGCCTTTTTGTCGGTCGGTCTGATTATTTAATCCAACCTTTATACTTAAAGTCGCAGCCGCGCCAGTCGGGGCTGATGCGCACATAGGTGCTGGCAATCTTGTCTTGGATCCACTTTTCGAGTTTCTCCTCGCGCTTTTTCGAGACAACCACGTTTTTCAATGCCTGAAAGTCCTCGGTCATATTGGCGCGGTGTCCGTCGATGCGGTTTTTGAGTTTCACGATGGCGCAGACGGTCTGTCCTTTTGCGTTGGTCATGCGGAAGGCCGGCGAGATTTCGCCCACCTGCATCTTTTCCACCACCTTTGCCACGTCCTGCGGCAGGTCTTTCATCTGGAAGCGCGAGGTCAGCGTGTTGGTTTCTTCCTGCAAGTTGGCCATAATGCCACGGTTGAAGCGCGTGTCTTTGTCGTCCGAGAGTTCTTGCGCCGCGATATCAAAGGAAAATTTATCGGCCTTGATGTCGGCAGCGATGGAGTCGAGGCGCGTGAGGCAACGCTGGTATTCGCTTTCCTCAATCTCGGGCTTAAGCAGGATGTGGCGCACTTTCACGAGTTCGCCCTTCTTGTCAATGAGCTGCATGATATGGTAGCCGAACTCGGTCTTTACCACCTTCGACACCTTTTTGGGGTCGGTGAGGGAAAAAGCCACGTTGGCAAATTCGGGCACCCATTGGTTGCGCCCCGCATAATCGAGTTCGCCGCCGTCGCGAGCCGAACCGTCCTGCGAGTAAAACTTTGCAAGGGTAGAAAACTCCGTCTCGCCGCTGTTCACGCGGCGGGCAAACTCGCGCAACTTCCCTTCGATGCGCTCCACCTCCTCGCGCGAGACGCGCGGCTCGGAGGTGATGATTTGCACCTCCACCTGCGTGGGAATGAAGGGCAGACTGTCTTCGGGCATCTCCTTGAAATATTCGCGCACCTCGGCGGGCGTCACGGTCACGCCGCCCACAAGTTTGCGCTGCACCTCGAACATCATTTCCTTCTCGCGCTCCATCTTCTTGTACTGCTCGCGGAGTTGCGAAATCTTCTTGCGGGCAAAAATTTCCACCGCTTCGCGCGAACCGTACTGCTGAATGAGGTAGTTGATGCGCTGGTCTACGGAGCGTATCACGTCGCCCTCGCTCACCTCGATGCTGTCGAGTTCTGCCTGATGCAGGTAAAGTTTTTGCAGGGCGATTTGTTCGGGGATGGTGCAGTAGGGATTGTCCACGGGGTCGCTGCCGGGCAGTTCGGAAGATATGCGCATTTCTTCGATGTCGGAGAGCAGAATAGGTTCATCGCCTACCACCCAAACTATCTCGTCTACCACGTTTTTCTGCGCGGCGGCAAGCACGGGCAGCATAGCGGCAAGGACGAACAGAATTCTTCTAATCATACAATATTATATATATAGGATGTCGGAAACCGCTTCTTAATGCTTGTTCACGGTTTTGAGCACGTCCTGTTTTACGGAGAACGGGAAACGCTGGCGCAGGCCTTCCACCCACTCCTTTTCCTTCTGTTCCTGATAATCGCTCGTCACCTGCGCCTTAACGTCGAGATAGCTCTTGGGCTGCTTGAGCACTTTGCCGGCTACGCCCGTCTGCACATAGCCCTTCATGGGCGCGGGGGCTTCTGCCTTGGTCTTGAAGGCGTAAGCGTCCACATAGCTGTTCTCGCCTGCCTTGCAGATGTAAGGCCCGGTCACGAACACGGTAACAGAATCTTTGTTGAACTGCTCTTTGACCTCCTTGCGCCAGTCGCCGTCGATGCTTTTCTTCAGAAGTTTAGCCAGACGCTTGGCATCTTTGACGTTTTTCACCTGATACACAAAGCCTTTGAAGCGCGGTTCAGTCCAGGCATACTTCTTTTTATTCTGCTTGTAATATTGCTCCAGGCCTTTGGCATCTGCGGCTGCCACGTCCCACACGTCGCGCTTGCTGGCTTCGTAGAGCAGGAGTCCGTCGTGGTACTCCTGCACGAGGTAGCGCAGCTCGGCGTTGTCCTTCTCGTGGGCGGCGAGCACGCTGTCGAGCACGGTTTCGCGCGTGAGGCGGCCGTTTGAAGCGTCCACGAGCTTCTTGATCCGGTACTCTGCCGATGCTTCCTCGATGCCTTGACGCTTGAGTGCCTCGATGATTTCGGGGCGCAGAGAGTCGAGGGGCGCGAGGGCGTGGCGGTCGGTCATCTTAATGATGTGGTAGCCATAGGGCGAGAGCACCGGCTGCGACATTTCGCCTTTCTTGAGTGCGTAGGCAGCGGTCTCAAACTCCTTTACCAGGGCACCGGGACCGAGTTCGGGCAACTGCCCGCCGCGCTTCGCGGTGCCGGGGTCGGCGGAATAAAGCTCTGCCATTTTGGCAAAATCGGCGCCTCCGAGCAGGGCGTTGTAGATCGAGTCGGCCTTTTGCTTGGCCGCCTGCTTCTCAGCCTCGCCGGCGTTTTGCTTGAGCTGGATAAGTATGTGCGCAGGCTTGATCACGTCCATACCGCCGAGTTGCTTCTCGGTGCGGGCGTACACGTCGGTGCAGATGGAGTCGATGAAGAACTGATCCACCATGTACGGCGTGAGCTGCATGTCGCGGTAGGTAAGGAATTCTTTTTTGAACGATTCGAGCGTGTCGAGCTTCGCAGCCTCGGCGGCGGCGACTTTGAGTTTGTAGTTTACAAACATCGGCACGTATTCTTCGATGGTCTTTTGCTCTACCGCCCCCTCTACGTTTCCGTTTTTGTTGTAGGAATATTCAAATTCGGAGCGCGTGATGTCTTTTCCGTTGATGGTCATGAGCACAGGGTCGCCGGCGGTCTGTGCCATTGCGGGCAAGCCAAGGGCGAAGAGGAGAGCAAACAAAGTTTTCTTCATGTCGGTTTTTGTGAGGTTTTTATTGATAGGCAATAAGATTGGGCGGGCGTTTTGCAAAACGCCCCTACTATTCACCCGGGCGGCTGTAGTTGGGCGCCTCGCTGGTGATGGTGATGTCGTGGGGGTGGCTTTCGAGCACGCCGGCGTTGGTGATGCGCACGAACTTGGCATTATGGAGATCCTCAATGGTAGCCGCGCCGCAATAGCCCATGCCGGAGCGCAGGCCGCCCACCATCTGGTAGATGACTTCCTGCACGCTGCCTTTGTAAGGCACGCGGCCGGCGATGCCCTCGGGCACGAGTTTCTTCACTTCGCTCACGCCGCCCTGGAAGTAACGGTCTTTCGAGCCATTTTCCATGGCTTCGAGCGAACCCATGCCGCGATAAGTCTTGAACTTACGCCCGTTGAAGATGATGGTCTCGCCCGGACTTTCCTCCGTGCCGGCGATGAGCGAGCCGATCATCACGCAATAGCCGCCGGCGGCAAGGGCTTTCACCACGTCGCCCGAATAGCGCAGGCCGCCATCGGCAATAAGGGGCACGCCCGTACCTTTCAAGGCGCTCGCCACATCATACACGGCGGAGAGCTGCGGCACGCCCACGCCTGCCACCACGCGCGTGGTGCAGATGCTGCCCGGGCCGATGCCCACTTTCACGCAGTCAGCGCCGGCTTCCACGAGCATGCGGGCTGCTTCGCCCGTGGCAACGTTACCCACCACTATATCTACGTTGGAGAAGCTTGCCTTTGCCTCTTTCAGCTTGTCGATGACAAACTTAGAGTGCCCGTGTGCCGTGTCGATTACGATGGCATCCGCTCCGGCCTTCACCAAAGCGTCCATGCGCTCTAGCGTGTCGGCGGTAACGCCCACGCCGGCTGCCACGCGCAGGCGTCCTTTCTCGTCTTTGCAGGCCATGGGTTTGTCCTTGGCCTTAGTAATATCTTTATAAGTAATCAGTCCCACGAGGCGGCCGTTCTTGTCGGTCACGGGGAGTTTCTCGATTTTATTTTCCTGCAAAATCTGCGAGGCGGCAACGAGGTCGGTCTGCTGCGTGGTGGTCACGAGGTTGTCCTTGGTCATCACCTCGTCGATAAGTTTGTCGAGGTTGCGCTCGAAGCGGAGGTCGCGATTGGTCACGATGCCCACGAGGCAGCCCTCGTCGGTCACTACGGGAATGCCGCCGATGTGGTATTCGCTCATCAAGGCCAGCGCGTCGCGCACGGTGCTGCCCCGGCGAATGGTCACGGGGTCGTAGATCATGCCGTTTTCGGCACGCTTCACAATAGCCACCTGCCGCGCCTGTTCCACGATGCTCATATTCTTGTGTATCACGCCAATACCGCCTTCGCGGGCAATGGCAATAGCCATTTTGCCCTCGGTCACGGTGTCCATTGCGGCAGTGACAAAAGGAATTTGCAACTCGATGTTGCGCGAGAACTTGGTTTTGAGTGAAACGGTACGGGGCAGAACTTCCGAGTACGCTGGTACAAGCAGGACGTCGTCATAGGTAAGGCCGTCCATGACAATTTTGTCGGCAATAAAATCAGATATCATAAATGCGCTAAGGTTTTATTGCGCACAAAATTACTCATTTTTCTCGTGTTTTCTTATATGAAAATGCATTTTTTTGATTTCTCACCGCACTTTGCTGCTTATAGACACGGATTAAAAAGCCCGAAAAAGCGACGCAACAGACGCGCGACGCATCGGTTTCCGCCTTTTCCATATATGGAAGATTAAAAAATAAAGCAAATTAAACCATTTTTTTGCCATTTAAGCACGACGAGCAACCATTTGAGTGCATACACGCCGCACGCCTCCCTGTTATATACAAAATATTAAACTAAATTTGCGGTCGAAAAGGGATTTTATCATTATTGATATTTATATGAGAAAAGAGAACCTGCCTGCCAATTTGCCGCAAACGCGCCTCACCGTCTTTGTCGTGGACGATGAGGCCGGACCGCGCGAGGCACTCGTCGCCGACTTGAAGAAGCATCCCTGCATCGGCGAGGTATGTGCCTTCTCAAATTACAGCGATGCCACGCTGCCGCTGCTCGAGCAACAGCCCGACGTGCTGTTTCTTGACGTTGAGGTGCCGGGGCGCACGGGACTGGAATTTATCGACTCCCTGCAAGGCAACCTTTCCTTTTCTTTCCGCATAGTCTTCTACACGGGCTTCAGCCATTACATGCTCGATGCCATTCGCCGCTCGGCCTTCGACTATCTGCTCAAACCATACAAGGAAAAAGAACTCGAAGAAATTATCGAGCGCCTCGTCATGGCGCACGCCGCGCCGGGCATCGGCACGAACAGTGCCGACCTTCGCCACGGCGCACCGCGCAAGATTGCCGTACAGGCCATTAGCGAGTTGCTCCTGCTCACCGTAGACGAGATACTTTATACTGAATACAACAAAGCAGCGCGCAACTGGCGGCTTATCCTTACCAACGGCAGCGAGCACCAACTGCGCAAGGGCACATCGGCTGAAGACATACTCAAACTGCACCCCGCCCTCGTGCGCGTCAGCAGCAGCTGCATCGTAAATCTCAATTATCTCTCTGCTGTGGAAAACAGCACACAACGCTGCCGCCTCTGCACCCCGTTCGACAATCAAGAAATCTATGCCAGCCGCAGGTATTTCAGCAAACTGAAAGAAAAATTCGAGATGCTCTGACCGAGAGCATCTCGAACGTCACCTCTTCACAGAACTTTCGTGGGAAGAAGCGTTTTCCCATTTTTCCGGTCCGGGACGATTGCACACGACCATCCTTTTCAAGTTCCGATTATCTTAGTGCAATCTCCCGGGCTATTTTTATGTTATTATTCGCTACGGCAGAACAAGCTTCATATACAAGGTCTCACGAGTAGGGGCAAGGAGACTATTATTCTCCAGGCCATATAAAAATACCCTTACTCGTAAGACCTTATAACGAAATTCAACGAACCTTCAGACTGCAATGCTTTTATCCCCACTCCCAACGCCTCTATTCCTCCTCGACATCCAAGAACAGCGGCGTTTGCGTTTCGGCAATGATGCGCCTTTGGAATTTCTCGACCAGTTGCTTCATATAATCGAGGTTGCCCACCTTGTCCTCGCTCGTGTTGGGCGGTGTGGGGATGGTGCAGAGGCGGAGCATGCGCACGGTCTGCGCATTGACGTTCACGTAGAGGAAGTTAACGTCGGGCTCCTCTATTTCCGTGCCTTTGGCAAAGAGGCTGTCGCGCCGCAACACCGTGACGCGCTGCGTCTTGGGGTTGTAAACGCCCTCACGGGTGAAGAAAGCGTAGCCCAGACTTTGGAAAATGGCCGACATCTCCGCGAAGTCCGTGTGCAGGCCGAAGAGACGCTTCATCAGGCGTGCGGTAGTGGTTGACACATGGTGCAGTTCGTTCGCCATGTTGCGGTGATATTTCGGCACCTTCGGCAGAAACGTCTGCACAAACTTTTTCAATATGTATGTGCGCTGCTCGTCGGTGAACTTTTCCTTTTTCTTCATGACACCATATTATATTATGCGCGTTGGTTGAACTAACAAATAGCCCTGCTGTGCAGAAAGACAACTGCAAGTTGTCAAAAAGTTGTCTCAGTTGTCGTCACAATAAAACGGCAACACAGAATTTTCGTGCAAGCGAGCGCAATCAAGTTTACTTGAATTGCCGAGCGCAGCCGAAAATCTGAAAAAGAATGTTGTCAAAGGTTGTCTATGTTGTCGTTTTTATTTGAAGACAACATAAACAACAAGAGACAACTCCGTTCAGACAAATTAAGCGCTGAATATGACGACAACAGGGACAACGGGGCGTATTTTATACGCCCGCCGTGCAATATAATTTATTGACATTACCTTCAAGCACTAAATTTTACTATCAATTCAACCAACAGGTTATATTATTATTGACACATAGCCGCTGCAAATATAGGCATAAGCCCCGATATATCGGCTTTTCCGTCTGCAAAAAGATGGCTCCGCCGGCACTCGTCCAAACTGTCTGCGCAAATCGCAACTCTTTCCTCCGAGCAATTTTTTATTTTCTCCTTGATATTTTCCCCTTTCTCCTTGATATTTTTCCCTGTCCTATAAGATATTTTTTGTTACAAACTTTGTAACACGTATTACAAAGTTTGTAACATGTGTTAGC
>JBJEAH010000109.1:0-11706 GCA_051868815.1 Alloprevotella sp. | reverse complement strand
CAGAACCATATATATTTGTATAATAGAAAGCACAATAATACTGCGTGTCGAACTTCCAGCAGGGCTGATAAAAGTCGTCGCCCGTGCAGTCGCCGTTGGCATCGATGACTGTGTAGGCATCGAAGGCGTGCTGCGTGTCGAACGTCTCGATATAAGGGATATGGCAGGGCACGCCCACGGTGGCGTAGTTGGAATAAGCCGCCTTGCTCTTCTGTCCGCCGCAATTCACGGTGACGGAGTAGCGGATATTTTCCATTTCGTCGGGCACCGTCTCTACAAAGGTGGCACGCGGGCTGAGCCCCGAGGCAGCCACTGCGCCCGAAGGCAGGCGCACGATGTCGTAGGTTAGGTTTTCCGCATCGATGAAACCGCCGTTTTCGCCCTTCGTGGGCGGTGTCCAGGTGAGGGTTGCCGTAGCACGGCTTTCGTCAACCGACAGCGTGAGGTCTGTTACGGCGGCAGGGCGGTCGTAGCCAAAGTAGGCCGTCGCCTTGTTCTTCACGCTCACATATCCGCCCTGTTCGAGGGTGACGGCAACGGTGTGGTTGCCTGCGTCGGCATCGACTTCCGTCTCAAACTGCGTGCCGGCCTGCGCGGCGTCGGCGATCGGCTCCTTGCCGTCCACGCTGATGCTGATTTGCACCGTGCCCGTGAGCGGCGAGCCGCCGTAAGTGCGCGAGGGAACGGTGAAAGCCACGCGGCCCTTCATAGAACCGGGCGCGGAGGGGGCAAACGTGAGGTCGGACAACTGGTCGGGGGCGGAGGGATGCGCATTGATGATAGCCAGGGCTGTAAGCTGCTCCTGACGGGTAAAGGTGACGACGGGCGTAGCCTTACCGGTGGCGAGGTCTACCTCAAAGATGTAGCTGTAACTGTCCTCTTTCCATGTGTCGGCAGCGGTGAAACCTTTGAAAGCCCAGTAGAACTTGCCCGTGCGGAAGTCGATCGTGCCCGATTGCGGCAGGTCGTTGGGCACAAAGCCCGTTGCACCGACCACTTGGTAAGAGCCGTCCTTCTGCGTCTTGCACAGATTGCCCTTGGCGTCAATGCCCCAAAGTTGCCCGGTGGCGTCGGCTGCCACGGCGCAGAGATAATGCGTTTCGCAAAGGCGGGTGAATTGTCCCGTCTCAGGATCTACCGTCGCCAGCCAGCCTTTCTCGGTGTTGCCGAAGGGGCGCGTCACGGCGTAGATTTTATCCTCTATCGGGTCGTAAGTAAGGTCGGCCGACACGGTTTCTTCCAATTTCGAGCCTACGGCAACGCTGCGCTCGAGGGTCCAAGTTTCGGGGTCGTAGACGCGCCAAGTCGTGGTGTAGCTAAGATAACCGCCCACGATATCAACGCCGTAATATTTGCCTTTGGCATAAACGCCGCTATTGGAAAGTTCCTGAAACGTGCCGCTCGCCGTGCCCTGACGCGTGAGTGCAGAGGTGCTGCCGTCTGCAGGGATGGAATAGAAAGCGTAGTCGGGCACGGGTGCGCCGGTGTCGGTCCACGCATCAGAATAATACAGGTAGCCGTAAAGCGTGGGGGCTTCGTTCTGTGCGGCAGCGGTGAGACCGCCAGCCATCAGAAACAGCACAGCCAGCATTACGGAGGAGAAAAAGTTTTTCATAAAAGGGTTGGGAAAAAGTGTATATATAATATTGTGTGTTAAGTCTAAGTTGAATAGGAGCAAGGCAGGTGGATACAGCAAAATAGCATGGTCACCAGCTTTATTGGGCGATGCTTGCAAGTTCATGACCAATGGCCTTGATCTCATCAAGTATCAACCGCTCGCGCTCCTTGGATGGTTTCTTTGTGCCATTTATATATTGTGTCATCAAGTTTTGACTGATACTTACGCGCCGAGCAACCGCCGAGGCATTCAATTCGGGGTGAGAAAGAAATACCAAAGATATTCCTTGCGGTTCTGGATTTTCATATTCAAAACTCTCAAACGACACATCTTCATCAAGCGCATTCCAATGAATGCCCTCATCGTCCATCTTATATTCGTTGCGCTGCTCCTCTGTAGCATTAAGCAAACGCTTATACCACAAGAGGGACTGCCATACAGTGTTGCCCTGATCGGTCAAACCATAAATGCGGTTGTCGGCAAACCAAATTTTTGTCAGTTTCATAATCATTCCTCCTCTTCTTCTGTCATTGAACTTCCAAAATACTCCCGCCATTTAGAAATTGCCAGTTCCTTATTTTCTTCAAGAACCATTTCGGCGCATCGTACATCCTTTTGCTTCATACCTTTATTATAGACCAGTACAATGCTGTCGGAAAGGATTTTAAATTTTGCCTTGCCGTCTGCACTTTCCACATGGACGTGTATCGGTTCGTGCTCGCGGGAGAAAAAGAAAAATCTCAATCCGAATATTCTTAGTATTTCCGGCATGTTCTACTTTCTTTATTATTATCTATTTCTTCAAAAACTGGAACAGCTGCTTGAGCGAAGTCTCGTCGCGCCAGCTCCAATAATGCTCGTTCATCAGTTTCTTGAATTCCTTTTTGCGCTCGGGCACCACGTGCTTCTTGAACGCGCTTTCGTTGGCGGGGATAACTGTGCCTTGAATGTTGAAATAGTATTTGTCAATCAAGGGATAGCCCTCGTTGGCAGACTGTCCCTCGCGTTCGAGGTCGAGCATGGCACCATCAACGAAAAACGCTTTCTGCTCAAGCCCGTCTGCCGTTTCACGGCGCACCCGCTCCTTATCTATCAGGGTGACCTTGAGCAGAAAGTTATAGCCATCCTGTCCGACGACCTCGCCCATCATGTCGCCCTGCACTTTCATAAACTTGGCATCAGGGAACTCCACGCTGAAAATGCGCGAAACGTCGATCTCGCGCACTTTGCCGCCGTTGATGTCGCAGAGTTTGCCGCTGGTAAGGGCGATGTTCACTTTTGCCGTCACATATCTGCCGAATGACTGCACGACCTTTCCCTCACGAAACTCGGGAAAGAGCAGGACGCTCTTGGTGCGCCGCGTTTCCTGATTTTGCTGCGCAAATGCGAAAAGCGCGCAAAAGGACAAAACGAGAAAAACAAGTTGCTTCTTCATAAAAAGTCATCATAAATTAGTAGACGAGTTTTCTAAGATTGCTCCTAATCTCTGCAAAGTAACAAAAAATGCCGCACATTGTCAAAGCAAAACCGCCTTAATTGCAACTATCTGCCCTTAGAGACCGCTTTTTGCTTTTGCTATCTATTAAAAAATCTCTAATTTTGCAGCACGGACGAAAAGATGTCTGTGTGAAAAAGCTATATCAATCAATTTTTAATATTTATGGAATGGTTCATTAATATCCTGACGAACCCCGGTTCCATTGCCCACCTTGTTGTGCTTTATGCCATCGTTATCAGCCTGGGCGTGAAATTGGGGAAAATCAAGTTCGGCGGCGTTGCCCTCGGCGTAACGTTCGTCCTGTTTATGGGTATCGTGGCGGGACACCTGTTCAACTACTTCGGCGGCATCGACCACGCCGAGCAGAAAGCCACGATCGACTTCGTAAAAGAATTGGGCTTGATTCTCTTTGTGTATTGTATCGGCCTGCAAGTAGGCCCGGGCTTTTTCGCCACGTTCAAGAAGGGCGGCGTGGGCATGAACCTCATCACCGTGGGCATCGTGCTGCTCAACGTGGCAGTGATGCTGGGACTGTACTTCCTCGTGTTCGACACGTCGAACTACAACCTCGCGATGATGGTGGGCACCATGTACGGCGCAATTACCAACACGCCCGGTCTCGGCGCAGCCAACACGGTAGTGGCCGACTTCACGAGCAAACCCGGCTTCGACTGGGGCGCAGGCGGCGCAGTGCCCGACCTCGCCTCGAGCTATGCCTGCGCTTATCCCCTCGGCGTTGTGGGCATCATTCTCGCCACTATCCTCGTGCGCTATCTCTGCAACATCAAACTGGAAAAGGAGCAGGAGCAAATCCGCAAGGAGCAGGAAAGCAATCCGCACGCCACGCCTAAGCACCTCGTGCTGCGCGTGACGAACGCCGCCGTGGCAGGACGCACGCTGCAAGACCTGCACAACTTCCTCAACCGCCAGTTCGTTGTGGTACGCTGCATCAAGGACGGCGTGATGTCTATCCCCAACGGCGAAACGAAGCTTGAAATCGGCATGGAAATCCACCTCGTCTGCGCAGAGGACGAAGCAGAGCCTATCTCCGTGCTGATTGGCGAAAACATCGAGGGCAAGACGTGGAAGGACGACATCGACAAGAAGCAGAAGTACGTTTCTCACCGTCTCGTCATCACCAAGCCCGAAATCAACGGCAAGACCTTCGGCCAAATACATTTCAGCACGATTTACGGCGTAAACGTAACCCGCGTGACGCGTAACGGCATGGACCTCTTCGCCGACCGCAACCTGCGCCTGCAGGTGGGCGACCGCATTCTCGTGACGGGTACGGAAGAGAACGTGGAAGCCGTGAAGCGCGCCATCGGCAGCAGCGTGAAACGCCTCGACCACCCCAACGTGGGCGCCATTTTCTTCGGCATCATGCTGGGTATCCTTGTGGGACAAATCCCCTTGGGCATGGGCATGAAGCTCGGTCTCGCCGGCGGTCCGCTCGTAGTGGCTATCCTGATTGGCGCCTTCGGCTATCGCTACAAAATCAACACCTACACCTCCACCTCCGCCAACCTCATGCTGCGCGAAGTGGGCTTGCTGCTCTTCCTTTCGAGCGTAGGCATACAGGCTGGCGCACACTTCTGGGAAACGATTATGGCCGGCGGCCTGACCTACGTGTGGACGGGCTTCCTCATCACCATTATCCCCATTCTGATTATGGGCGTTGTGGCTCGCAAGGTTTTGAAGCTGAACTACTTTACGCTTATGGGCTTGATTGCCGGCTCCAACACCGACCCTCCCGCCCTTGCATTCGCCAACCAGACGGCCGGCAACGATGCACCTGCTGTGGGCTACTCCACCGTCTATCCCTTAGCCATGTTCCTGCGTATCCTTGTGGCGCAAGTGGTGCTGCTGGTATTCTTGAGCTAAGCTCAAAACTAAAGGCAAAAATAAAATCGTCAAGTCTGCGAGGCTTGACGATTTTATTTTGTTTATCCCGCTGGACAAACCGTTGTGTTTTAATAGTGCAAATGTTGTTTTACCGCTGTTGCCGCGTTTCGGCAAACCTATAAAGTCAGTTTTCCTTTTATTTCTTATCAAATGTTCTTGGACTATTCGGCAGTCTGCTTGCGCAGAGAGTCTGCCGCCGCCGTCTTGGGGCCGGCTTCCTTGTAGAAACCGGTGCGCTCGGTGTCGGCGGGAATACTTTCCTGCTGCGCCTGATAGGTCTGCTGCGATGCGGCAGGCACGCCTTCGGCATTCTCGTTGTCAAAAGAATGCTGCGCGGCTGTTCCCAGCAGGCAAACGATGGCCACGGCTGCTGCGGCGCGGAACAAGGGGCGGAGGCGGTTGGCAAGCGTGATACGGTGCGCCTTCACCACGATTTGCGGCTGCGCTGCCGGCTGGCCGATGCGGGCAAGCACGCGCTCGTCAAACTCTGTGCCGAGTGCTTCGCCGGCGGCTTCCGACTGATAGGCAAACAAATCTTTGTACCGGGCAAGATGTGCCGGCAAGATATCCTGAGCGAAGAAAGCGCGCAAAATGCGCTCCTCCTCTGCCGTGGTGGCCGCCTCCCAGTAGCGTTCCAGAAGTTGTTCGATATATTTATAGTCCATGATGTTCTTTTTTTAAGTATTCGAGTTTGATAAATTTCCTGGCCCGGTGCAGGGTTACTTTTACAACGTCCTCTGTCAAACCGGTCACGGTTGCAATTTCGGCGTAAGAGAGCCCCTCAATGTCGCGAAGCTGCACCACGGTGCGTTGCTTTTCGGGCAGGGAATTGATTATTTGCCGCACGCCCGCCAGCTTTTCGCTGTGTTCCAATTCTTCTTGCGGCGAGCGGCTGGCATCGGGGCGGTCGAAAGCGTATTCGTCGAGCGAGAGGTTTTGATGCTCCTTTTTTGCAACGGTGTCGAGTGCGAGGTTGCGTGCCGCCGTGAGGCAATAGGCTTCGAGAGAACTGACTTGCGCGAGTTCGCCGCGCTTTTCCCACGCCCGCACCAGCGTTTCCTCCGTGATGTCCTCGGCCTCGTCGGCTCGGAGCGTAATGCGGAGGGCAAGGCGAAAGATTTTATCTTTCAGGGGTAAAAGGTCGTGGCGGAAGTCTATTTCTTTCATTGCTCTCTAATTGAAAGACGGACGAACGGGTAAAAAGTTACAGGGAAAAACGATTTTTTTTGATACCTACGGGATTGCCTACCGCAAAAATAATCATTTTTTCGTAGTCAACGGCACAACGGAGGCTTTCACACGTAAACGCAGAAACGATAAAATTTTTCTTTCCTCCGAGATAATTTATACTTTCAGCAATATACTTTTTCCTATCATATAAGAAAGTCTTTGTTACAAAGTTTGTAACACATGTTAGAAAGTTTGTAACACATATTACAAAGTTTGTAATACATGTTACAAAGTTTGTAACAAACTTTTTCTGCGCTGATAGAAAAAAATATCTTGCCGAAAGGGAAAAATGTCAAGGAAGAAAGGAAAAATTGCTCGGGATGATCAATCGGTAAATGTGAGTTGTTGAGGAATACATAAAATCCCCCAACCCGTCATCGCTGAAAGGTTTCAGACGCAAACCATTCAGGCGCAATCTATTTTATTACAGAGAGTTGGGTTGGAAACTGAATGGCTGAAGGGTTTTAGGGCAATAAAAATGCGTAATGCGCGCGCGAGGCTTTTAGATTTTTGGCTCTGCTCTGAAATTTAAGTAAACTAAGTTGCGCTCGCTTGCGCGAAAATGCGTGAGGCACATATACAAGGCCAAGGAGGGAAGGATGGAATCATAGTAGGTGCAGGGAGGGCATTTTCCGATGAAATCGGTGTTTTTTTTGATGTTCTATACTTATTTCCCGAGATGATTGAAACGGTAAGGGGTGAAGATTTTACCATTTTTGCGGTAAATGCGGGCGGTAAATAACCGAAACGCCGTGCAACGCCAAATAATTTTCGTACCTTTGCACCGCGAAATCAATAAATTGTATGACAAACTACAACGTTTTTTTGGTAAAAAAGTTTACTTGTTTCTCTTTTTTACTTCTTTCCCTAATCCTGTTCAATGCCTGCATCAAAGACGAAGCACCCAATGCGGAGTGCGACATCACGGGCGTTGATGAGGAATGGCTCAAAAGTTTGCCCGAAGGCACCATTCTCGGAAATCCCAACATACAGAACAACTCCGTAAGTTTTCTTTGTAACCCCAACGCCGACCGCACCGCGCTCGCCCCGCGCTTCACGCTTACGCCGGGCGCACGCATCACGTATCTTGACAAAGGCGTGGAGAAAGAAGGCAACGGCGCAATGCGCAATTTCTCTACGCCGCAGATTTACACCGTTGTGGCGGAGGATAACGTTTGGCGCAAGAACTACGAAGTGACGTTCCTGCCGTTCGTGCCTTTCGAGCGTTGCAGTTTCGAGGACTATAAGGGCGAGGGCAAGCGCGGCTACCACAAGTGGCTGCAACCCTGCGACTACCATGGCTACACCTTTATGAGCGATTACTGCTGGGACAGCGGCAACGCCGGTTACGCCCTGACGGGTATGGCCCAAACCCCCGAGCAGTTCCCCACCGTGAGCGTCGAGGACGGCGTTGAGGGCAGATGTGTGCGCATGATTACCCTCAGTACAGGCTCTTTTGGCAAAAATCTGAATATGCCCATTGCCGCCGGCAACCTCTTTATCGGCACGTTCGATGTGTCGAAGGCGGCCAGTCCCACGGGCGGCGCACGCAAGGCTACTAAGTTTGGCCTGCAAATGGTGGCGGGTGAACCGATCAGCCTGCAAGGCTATTATAAATATACTGCCGGTCCGACCTTTACCGACATCGGCCAAAATGTCGTAGAAGGGCGCAAGGATCTTTGCGACATATACGCCGTGCTTTATGAGGTAGACCCCGATCCTACCACGGGCAAGGTGACACCGCTCAATGGCAACGACGTGCTTTCGTCTGAACGCATCGTGGCTTTGGCACGCATCGCCGAACCGGGCGAGCCGCAAAACTGGAAATTCTTTAGCGAGCCTTTTGTCTATCAAAACGGCAAGTCGTTCGACGAAGAGCGTTTCCACCGCAACGGCTACTCCATTGCCGTGGTGATGACTTCGAGCCGCGAGGGCGCCTACTTTGAAGGCAGCGTAGGCAGCACGCTCTACGTGGACGAAATAGAAATCAAGTGGCGCGAAATCTCGAGACAATAATTTTTATAAAGACACCTTATCAGAAAGAAAAGGAATATGGCTAAGACCAACTGCATACTGTTGCGCACGCTTCTGATTTTCTGCGTGGCTTTTACTTCGCTAACGGCATTTGCCGCCGACGGCGAGAACAAAGAAAAAGAACCGAAAGAGTCCGACTTCAACCTCCTGCGCGCCGCCCTTAAGGGCTGGCACGTGCGTCTTGCTGCAGGTTTCAACCTCGGCGGCACCTCGCCCCTGCCGCTTCCTAAGGAAATACGCGGCATCGACAGTTACAACCCTACGATGAACATCTCCGTGGAGGGCGGGGCGCACAAGCGTTTCGAACATTCCAACTGGGGTATGATGGTCGGCGTGCGCTTTGAGACGAAAGGCATGAAGACCGACGCCACGGTGAAGAACTACCACATGGAAGCCGTTAACGAAGACGGCAGCGGCAAGGTGGTGGGCGCATGGACGGGCGGCGTGCGCACCAAGGTGCGCAACAACTACCTCACCTTTCCCGTCCTCGCCACTTACAGCTTAGGCAAACGCTGGATGGTTTCGGCCGGTCCGTATTTTTCATGGATGTTCGACGGCGAGTTCTCCGGCGAAGCCCACGACGGCTATATCCGCGACATCGACCCCACGGGTACGAAGGCGGAAGTATCGCGCGCCATTTACGATTTCTCGGACGACCTGCGCCGCTTCCACTGGGGCTTGCAGGCAGGCGGCGAGTTCCGCGCCTACAAGCACCTCTCCGTGATGCTCAACCTGCAATGGGGCCTGAACGGCATCTTCCCGAGCGATTTTGAGAGCGTCACCTTCGACCTTTATCCCATTTACGCCACGCTGGGCTTCAGCTACGTGTTCTAAATAGTAGGGGCGCTTTGCAAAAAAGAAAAACGCCCGAAAGATGAATACCTGCATTAGTTGAGCCTTGCGGCACACACGGCGGGCGTTCTGCAGAACGCCCTACCCGTCAACTAAAAAACAAATTATTCAATAACCCCATAAACCATTCAGCTTATGAAAAAATTTTTACTCACACTCGTAGTCACGCTGTTTGCTGCAAACAGCATTTTTGCACAGGACGTTGCAAAGAAAGCAGACGGCGTTTACAACGGCGACCTTTGGATCAGTCTCATGGAAGAGATTGAAGATGACACGGATGCCTTAGAAGGGCAGGAAATCAAAGTATTTCCTAACGAAGACAACACCGTGACGTTTGCGCTCTATAACTTCTCGTTCTTGGGAAGCGTATTGGGCGACATCGTTCTGCCCAATATCCCTGTAACGGAGAAGGACGGCAAAATCATTTTTGGCGAAAACGATATGCAGCCTTTCCATTTCATGTTGGGAACAGAGCCGATTGAAGCAACAGCTAAACTTAATAGCGAGAGCAGTTATATTGAGGGTGACCGCCTTTACGCTGATATAGATGTCCTGTGGACAAATATGCCAGACAGCGACGAGCCTGCACCTATTTTCGTGCGCTTTGACGGCAACAAGACAGCCGCAACAGGCATTGCCAATATAGCTGCTGGCCAGACGGGTGGCATTGAAAGCATCTACAACCTTAGCGGCGTGCGCATGAGCACCGCCAAAGGCCTTTGCATCAAGAATGGCAAAAAGGTTTTTGTCAAATAATTTTATTTACAAATTAAAGCTGAAACGCATTATGAAAAAACTTTTACTCACTTGTGCCATGGCATGCGTAGCGTTTGCCGCAGGCGCACAGGGCATTTACCAGTTTGCCGACCCCGGCTTTGAGGGTGATTGGCGCTCCTCAGAAGAACCGGGCAACGGCTGGAACTCTTTCAGCTCGGCAGGCGGTTCTATGGCAAGTTTCGGAAAGGGTTCTTCTCCCAAACCCTCAAAGGTTGAAGGCCACAACAGTAGTGTGGCAGTCAAACTCTATTCAAATAGCATTTTGGGAGTTAAAGCCAACGGCAACCTTACTACTGGGAAGATCAATATGGGTAATATGAGCCCTGCCAATTCCGCCAACTACAACTACACCGACCGCAGCAGCAGCGACAACAGCCTGCGCTTCGCCGGTCGCCCCGATGCCGTGAGCTTCTATGCAAAGTTCACGCCGGGTGCAGGCAACGAACAGGCACGCGGACAGTTTATCCTGCACGACGACTGCGACTATCGCGACCCAGAAATTGACAGCCAGAGCGGCAACCGCGTGGGTAAGGCCTCTGTTCTGATAGATGCCAGCACAGAATGGACGTACTACGAAGGAGCATTCACCTACGACAAGAGCAGCACGCCCGAAGTGCAATATCTGCTCGGCTCTTTCACCACCAACCCCACACCGGGCGGCAGCAAGGACGACGAACTCATCATCGACGACATCAATTTTATCTATTACAGCACCCTCGGCGGCGTGCTCTACGACCCTGCCACCATCGACTTCAAGGAAGACGTGCTCAATTATACGGTTGATGCCGAATACAGTGCCATCGACTTCTATTGCACCCCCAAAGGCGCAGGCGCAACGAAAGAGTTGAGTTACGACGAAAACACCGGCGTGCTCACCGTTACCGTGAAGGGCAACGACTTCTCCGTCAATCCCGAGAACTATACGGTGTACACCTTCACCTTCAAGACCGGCGGCGGAACGACTGACCCTGACCCGGATCCAGATCCCGATCCAGAACCCGAGCCCGACGTAAAACCGCTTGGCACGCCCGTGGCAACGTTGGCAGAACTCTCCAATACCGAGACCTATGCCGTTTACAACGATACCTACACCGCTTACCTCATCTACTCGGAAGCAAACTCTACCTCTAAGGTATGGACGGCCGAGATGAGTGGCGACAGCGGCGACCACGCGCTCTCCAATCCCGCATACGCAGGCGAGTTCGACGCTACGGCGGCTGCGATGAGCTGGATGGCCATTCAGTATGAAGGCAATTTCTATCTCTACAACGTAGGCGCACAGAAGTTCCTCACCACTCCGGGCTACAGCGGCGAAACGGGTGCTTGCACACTCTCTACCAACCCCGTGGCACTCCAAACCACAGACCTCGGCAGCGGTTGGTTCGCTTTCTCTGCCACCGGCAGCGAAAAAGACTGGGTTTGCGCCGCCCCGCAGCTTCCGAACCCCGTTTCCATCTGGACCACGGGCGACAGCGGTTCGCGCTGGCAGTTCCGCCCCAATCCCAACGTGGAATACGATGCACAGGTAATAGCCAAGTACTTCACGCCCGAGGGCATCGCATCCGTTAGCACCACTACTGCCGCCGGCAAGATGATTTACGACCTCAGCGGCCGTCAGGTTGGCACCGTCCGCAAGGGCCTGCCCCGAGGCATCTATATCCAGAACAATAAGAAGTTCTTTGTGAAATAAACCATAAAAAGGATATTGACCGCAACGGGGCTGTGTCATAATGTTCGTGTAGCCCTGAAAGGGCTTAATAACAAAGCACAGGGGCTTGCCCCTGTGGAAAGA
>JBJEAH010000108.1:0-11757 GCA_051868815.1 Alloprevotella sp. | reverse complement strand
GGTTGACGTACGTTCCATACCATTCTCCAAACAATATCCGCAATGCAATGCTGACAACATGAAGATTGCAGGAAAGGACTTTGGAGTGCCATACATGAATATGCCAGAGATTGGAGCCAAAGCCAACAGCGAACAAGAGGTCTTTTCTAAGGCCTCAGACATATTCTTCGAGCAAAGTGCTTTTCCCATAGCAAAAAGCAACCGCCCGGAGAAAACAGAATTGCTTGGCTCTGACGAAATTGTGGACTTTCACAAATTCAGGCATGATGAGAATTTTATAAGTGGATTGAAACGCATTGAAGACGCATACGACAAAGGTTTCACGTTATGCCTGATGTGCAGCGAGAAAAAACCGATGGATTGCCACAGGTATTTCTTGATAAGCAAAGCCCTTGAACAAAGATACGGCGATTGGCTTGAAATAAGGCATATCATCGAGAAATCCGATGGCGGTTATATCTCAAATTATGACTTGGATAAGCAACTTGAGAATTTCGTTTGTGAGAGGAAAAATATGTTACCCCCGATGCTCAAAGATGAAATCCTATACAATTATTTCGGAGAAACTGAGTCTGAGAAAATCAACGACTTCTGTGACAGATATTGGAATCTCTTGCATGGCTGGAAAAGGTTTAACTATAACAATAATGAGAACTATGATTAAGTTATTCAACATTGGCTTCACACAAAAAACTGCAAAAGAGTTTTTTGGAATCATCAAGACAAGCAAGATTGATTGCCTTGTGGATATACGTCTCAATCCCAACGGTCAGTTGTCACGTTTCGCATTTGAGAAAGACCTTCCGTTTTTTCTTTCGGAATTGGCAAACGGATGTAAGTATAAGCATCGTGTAGACTTGGCACCGACTAAGGAACTGCTGAAAGAGGTCAGGGACAAGTCTCGCCCCATGAGCAAGGACTACAGATTGTTCGAGGTGGCATATAGGAAACAACTCGAAACAAAGTCCAACATTGGCAACTTCGTCGAAGAGTTTGGAAAGTATGAAAACGTTGTTTTGTTGTGTTCTGAGCCAACAAACGAAAAGTGCCATAGAAGAGTGCTTAGCGAAATGCTTATTGAGAAATTCGAGAATCACATTAAATTTGGAGGGAACCTGTAATGAGAAAACGTGTTTTTCTTCTTGCTGTCAGTTGCAAAAATGGAGGACTATGCCCCGGTGGTATAGACTTGGACAATCCAAAGGAATGGATTCGCATAGTACGTGATGATGGTCAGTCAGGTGCTGTGCAAGGACATGAGATTGATTTTGCCAAACCGCTTGACGTAATAGAGTTTGACGGTCGCCCAATGCCGCAAGGCAAGCAAAGGGAGAACTGGGTGATTGACAATCATTCTTGCCGAAAAGTCGGTACAGAGTCAATGAAAAGAGTTGAGCAGGCTTTCAAGGAATACGGTTATCATGGCTTTTGGAATAACAGCTATTCGTTCTTACGGAAAGATGAATTGGAAAATGTGACACAACCGTCAGAGTCCATTATGTTTGTTTCCGATGTCAGACTTTACAAGAACGATTACGGCAAGGCTAAGATTGATTTCACATGGAGGGGGTTGCGTTATCCTATGCGAGGAGTGTCGTTGACAGACCAAGATTTCTATGACCAACTGAATGTTGAGGATGTCTGTTATAAATATGCTATCATTGTCATATCTATTCCAAAAGATGCAGACTGGACACACCCCACAACATGTGAAAGAAGAGCGTATAAGTTTGTCAGTAAGGTGTTTGGAGTCAATAAAAAGTTGGAGGAATAATTAGATACATACAGTACCTTTCATGTCTTAACTGATTGTAATAAATGTAGTGTCCCACTGCACTATCGTCCGGGTTTCAGGCTCTTAGGTAGGTATACAGTGGGACACGATACATACTAAAAACGGCATTAATAGTGATTAGGCAAATTGTGATAACAATAAAATACTGATTGTGCTTCGTTTGTCGGATAATTATGTTACCTTTGCATAGAGTTGTTTGACAGGAATGCACTGCATATCGCAGATTATATGACCGTTGCCAAGTCATTACCTCGCTTTTAGCGGAAAGTGCGCAAGTCGCTTATTTATAAATAATTCCTATCTTATAGCTGTATTTTCGGCAAAAAAGCGTAACGCGCGCGAGGCAACTTGCTTAACGAAACAGTTCTTAAAAGTGCGATTTCTCGCCATGGCAGAGTGTTCAAGCGAGTTTGAGCTCTGCTCATTTGGCTTAACGAAATCGTCTGTGAACATATTTAGGCGAAATGCCCGCCCAAAACTTGCCTATTATATCAGAAACTGCTAATTTTGCACCTCAAACATACGCTTTGGCTTATTTGCCTACAACGGGTCAGACCGGATTTGACAGCGGGCAGAAGCGGTGTGTAAGCATGCAGTGCGCCTGAAAGTGGGCACTTAAATCTCGGCTTTCAAAAATTTATCTGGCGAAAACAACTACGCTATCGCTGCCTAACCGAAGCACAGTAGGTTATCGGCTTAATTCCGACACAAGGTGACGGAACGATACATCACCCAAGGCTACATGTCCTGAAGCGACTTGACAAGGTGGTGCAGCAAAATCGGGACTGGCCTGAGGCGGCCTCGCGCCGACGGCGAGATTTTTAGAGGATAAGGCAACGGTTGGTGGCTCTGGTCTTGCCGCTGCACGAAAATTTAGTCAGAGATAAGCATGTAGAAAGCATATTGGTTCCCTGTTTGGACGAGGGTTCGACTCCCTCCTGATCCACCAAAATTTACATATATCTTTCAGAGCAATGAAAGTAAAGGAAGTCGCCGAGACCCTTGAAAGGTTCGCGCCGCTGCCGCTGCAAGAAGGCTATGACAATGCCGGCTTTCAGATTGGACTAACAGCCGCCGAAGATGTTTCAGGGGTCTTATTGTGTCTTGACGTGACCGAAGAGGTCATAGCAGAAGCCGTCCGCAAGGGCTGCAACCTCATCGTGGCGCACCACCCGCTGCTGTTTCGCGGCGTGAAGTGCATCGACCGCTCCACCATCGTGGGACGCTGCGTGCTCGATGCCATCAGTGCCGGCATCGGCATCTATGCCGCGCACACCAACCTCGACAACGCGCGGGGCGGCGTGAACTTCGCGGCGGCCAAGATGCTGGGGCTCGTGGGCGTGCGCTTCCTGCAACCCGTGGCCGGCGGCGAAGGCGGCAGCGGCATCATCGGCACGCTGTCCCGTCCCATGCCCGCTGCCGATTTCTTGCAGTTTCTGAAAACGACATTCCGTGGCGATAGCCTCGCCTATGCGGCAGGGCCTCAGAGCGAGATACGCACCGTGGCCTTCTGCGGCGGTGCCGGTGATTTCCTCATCGACGAAGCGGTCAGTCAGGGTGCAGACATTTTCATCACCGGCGAAATGGGCTATCACCGATATTTCGGCCACGGCGACGAACTGTGGCTCGCCACGCTCGGGCACTACGAAACGGAGCGGCACACCATTGCCCTGCTCCACGAAGTGCTGGCCGAGGCACTGCCCGGCCTGCGCATTGTGGAAACGGACGTGAATACCAATCCGCTGAGACACATTTAACGTTTTGCCCACGAATGATAATTCAAGGCCAAAATAAACTTCGTGGAGAAGAATAGCAGAAACAACAACATTAACCAATAATTTACCATAATGGCAACATCTAAAAAAGAAACAGTAGACCTCACCGTAGAGCAGCGACTCAAAAAACTCTACGAGTTGCAAACCATGCTGTCGGAAATCGACCGCATCAAAATCCTCCGTGGCGAACTCCCCCTCGAAGTGCAAGACCTCGAAGACGAAATCGAAGGCATGACACACCGCGTGGGCAAATTTACCGAAGACGTTGAAAATCTCAAAGCCGACATCGAAGCCAAGCAAAACAAAATCAACACGGCGCAGCAGGCTATCAACCAGTACAACAACCAGCTGCACGACGTGAAGAACAACCGCGAGTACGACATGCTGATGAAAGAAATCGAATATCAGACCCTCGAGGTTGAACTGCAAAACAAACGCATCGGCGAAACGCAACGCGCCATCGAGACCAAGCAGGCCGACATCGAAACCACAAAGCAAAATCTCGAAGAACGCCGCGCCGACCTCGACCTTAAGAAGTCCGAACTCAACGAAATCGTTTCCGAAACCAAGGCTGAGGAGGAAAAGCTCCGCGAAAAGGCCAAGGCTCTGGAATGCGAAATCGAACCCCGCCTCCTCACCGCCTTCAAGCGTATTCGCAAGAACTGCCGCAACGGTCTCGGCATCGTCTACGTGCAGCGCGGCGCGTGCGGCGGCTGCTTCAACAAGATTCCGCCCCAGCGTCAGCTCGACGTGCGTATGCGCAAGAAAGTCATCGTCTGCGAATACTGCGGCCGTATCCTCATCGACCCCGAACTGGCTGGCATACAGACCGAAACGCCGGAAGAAAAGCCCAAACGCCGCGCTACTCGCACCACAAAGAAAAAGTAGTCCTCTGTCTCATCTACACAATATTATATATAATGGGAAAAGTCCTTATCATCGGCGCCGGTGGCGTGGCCACGGTGGCCGCGCACAAAGTAGCGCAAAACAGCGATGTGTTTTCTGAAATAATGATTGCCAGCCGCACGCAGTCGAAATGCGACGCCATACGCGACGCCATCGGCCGCCCCGACATCAAGACGGCACGCGTGGACGCTGACAACGTGGGAGAACTCTGCACGCTTTTCAACGAGTTCAAACCCGACCTCGTGATGAACCTCGCCCTTCCTTACCAGGACCTCACAATCATGGAAGCCTGCCTGCAATGCGGTTGCTCCTACCTCGACACGGCCAACTATGAGCCGAAGGACGAGGCGCACTTCGAGTACTCCTGGCAGTGGGCATACAAGGAACGCTTCGAGCAGGCCGGCCTCACCGCCATTCTCGGCTGCGGCTTCGACCCGGGCGTCACGAGCATCTACACCGCCTACGCTGCCAAGCATCATTTCGATGAAATCCAGTATCTCGACATCGTAGACTGCAACGCCGGCGACCACCACAAGGCATTCGCCACGAATTTCAACCCCGAAATCAACATTCGCGAAATCACCCAGAAAGGCCTTTACTGGGAAAACGGCAAGTGGGTGGAAACCGAACCGCTCGAAATTCACCAGCCGCTCACCTATCCCGAAATCGGCCCCCGCGAGAGCTATCTGCTGCACCACGAGGAAATTGAAAGCCTCGTGAAAAACTATCCCACCATCCGCCGCGCCCGCTTCTGGATGACCTTCGGTCAGGAATATCTCACCCACCTCCGCGTGATCCAGAACATCGGCATGGCCAGCATCGTGCCCATCAACTACGAAGGCCACGAAATCGTGCCCCTGCAATTCCTCAAAGCCGTGCTGCCCAACCCGCAGGAACTCGGAGCGAACTATGAGGGACAGACCAGCATCGGCTGCCGTATCCGCGGTTTGAAGGACGGCAAGGAACGCACCTATTACGTCTACAACAACTGTTCCCACCGCGCCGCCTACGAGGAAACGGGCATGCAGGGCGTGAGCTACACCACGGGCGTGCCGGCGTGCATCGGTGCCCGAATGTTTATGCTCGGCCTCTGGAAGCGTCCGGGCGTTTGGAACGTCGAGGAGTTCGACCCCGATCCCTTCATGGACGAGCTCAACAAGCAGGGCCTGCCCTGGCATGAGGTGTTCGACGGCGACCTCGAATTGTAAAATCGAGAAATAGAATTATTGCTGTCCAGTAAAACTATGTTGATGGAAAGACATCAACGCATCGCCAAACTCTTTGATGAAAATTTTTGAGTGACACGATAACAAAGTCAGGAAAATATCCCCGTTAAACCTAATGAGGCCAGGCAAGTTCAGTGGACTTTGCCTGGCATCATTAGGACATTCAACGGTTGCCTTACTATATCTCTTAAATATCAGCAAGCTCGGCTTTACTCTTGTGATAGGTGGAACGCACCAGGCCAAGGACGTTCAGCGAGTGCTCCACATTATTCTTCAGACTCTCCATATCGGTGTAGAAGAACTCGCAACTGGCGGTCACACTTTTCAGCGTTTGGTCGATGTACACCTTAACGAGCTTCAACTCACGAGTCAACTTGTTGCAGACGGCCAGCGTAAAGGTTTCCTCGCCTTCCTCAATTTCGTAAAACTGCGGCAGAATAGCAGAAATATACTTAACATCCTCCTGATCTGTCATAAAGTAGATATTTTTCATCTGGAAGCGGACGCAAATATCACCGTCGTCATCTATGTAGGGTTTGTAACCGAGACTTTCTATCGCCTCCATTACCATTTCTTTCTTTGTCATCGTCTGTTCCTCCAATTTAGTTGTTTTCTTCGTCTTCCTCTGTCTCGATTCCGTCATCATCAGAAGAATCGCCTGTGCATACAAAACATATCTTATAGCTCATGGTTACGGTTATTTATGATTTTTTCAACTTGCCAGTATGACACAGGAGTGAAGTTGTTGTTGTCCACACCCACATCATATTGACAGGGTTGCAGCATGGCAAGACGATGTTTATCAATGATGTTGTAGTTGTGCAGATTGGAATGGATATGCCCAAACAACTGCCATGTGCCGTGAATGTCTCCGCTGTAGGAAAGGAACGGGAAATGGTTCATATAAATGCACCTTTTCTTGACATTTTCGGCGGCGCTCGGCAATATGAGCAAGCTCTACTGCACTCGCTTGCACGAAAATTGGCGGGGGCTCGGCATAATCCAAGTAAACTTGGCTTCTGCTCTTGCCATGCACAAACGTTCATATTATTGGTATAATTGATATATATCATTCGGTGCACTCTGCGGGCGTTTTGCAAAACGCCCCTACTCGTGAGACCTTGGGCGTATTGATAATTATTGATTCGTAAAGTAGGGGCGTTTTGCAAAACGCCCGGAAAAATTCCCCTTCCCAATCGGCGTTTATATACGCAATTTTTTACCCCGAAAAACCCAGCACACCCGTCACTAAGTCATTTATCTGCCTGTATTCAAGTGGCTTACGCGTGTATAGTTGAGGAGCCAAACCCGTCACAACCCAGCACAAAATGCTGGGTTGTTTTTTTGTCTATAATACCCGTCCGCCCAAGAACTCTGAGGCGGATATTTTTTGCTATCCCCAAGCTGTTTTTTCCTAAGTCCGTGATATTTTTCACTATCTGCGCAGAAAAAGTTTGTTACAAAGTTTGTAACATGTATTACAAAGTTTGTAATATGCGTTACAAAGTTTCTAACAAGCGTTACAAACTTTGTAACAAAAACTTTCTTATAGGACAGGAAAAATTATCTTGCTGATAATGAAAATTATCTTGCTGATAATTCGAGGGAGGGCGGCAGGCATTGGTGACGGGTTAACCCGTCATTAGTGTAGGGTTGGGAAGACAAACTATACACTCGTAACGGATTTACGTTCAAATAGATACAGCATTAGTGACGGGTGTGCTGGGTTTTTCGGGGAAAAAATTGCGTATAGGGAACGTTGTTTTTAGTCCACGAATTGCACGGATTTTCTTGATGTATAAAAGAAAGTTATTACTTTTGCGGCATATACGCTTTTTCAATCATGTTTTCAACCCCCATACAATATTATATATACGCGTGCGCGAGGCCACGGCGGCTGTTTGCTGCATTGGTATTGGCCATTGTGTGCCAAACGGCATTGGCGCAATCGCCGATTCTGCTGGAACAGCGGGCGCGGCAGGCGGCGCGGGAGTTTTTCGCCAAAAAAGAAGCGGCGAGACTGCCACGGGCGGCCGTCTGCCCCGACGAAATGGAGTTTCGGCAAAGAGGGAGATTGTATGAGTTAGTTGGCAATTGCAACTTTGTGTGGCTGTCGGGCAGGGAAGATGCGCCCGTTGTTGTAGGTTACGGTATGGCAAGGCAAGATGCACCGCTGCCGCCTGCACTCGCAGCCCTGCGCTCTGCGGCAGAGCGGGGCAATGGTGCCGAAGAATATGTTCCGCGCACTACGTCCAAGGTCATCGCTCCGCTGCTCACCACCGTGCGCCATCAGAGTGCGCCCTACAACAACGCCTGTCCCTACTACATAGACGATAAGGGCGTGACGTCGCAGACGCGCTGCATCGTGGGGTGCGTGGCCACGGCGTTGGAACAAATCATCACTTACTACCGCCGCCCCGTGACGCTGCGCGACACGCTCCACGGTTGGGAAACGGCGCATTACGTGATTCCCGACGTGCTGCCGGGCGAGGCGGTGGACACGCGCCTCATTCTCGACAACTACGACCTCGTGCCCGATGCCTCGCCTGAGGCGGTTGATGCCGTGGCACGTCTGTCGTACTACTGCGGCGTGGCGGCAAAGATGCAGTGGGGACTGTCGTCGAGCGGAGCGCACAGCCGCGACCTCGCCGAACCGATGCGCCGCGCCTTCGGCTACGGGTATGTGCACCATATTGACAGTTACGAATACGATGCCGACACGTGGTGGGAGATTATTTCGGGAGAGATTGAAGCGGGCAGGCCGGTCTACTATGCCGGCAGCATCATGCGCATGGGCGGACACGCCTTTGTGCTTGACGGACTGGACGGCGCGGGCTTCGTGCATGTGAATTGGGGCTACGGCGGTGACTACGACGGCTACTTCCTGCCTTCGGTGCTCGCGCCCTGGCAGCAGCCGGAGGAACGCGCCGGCGACACGACGGACCAGTCGGGCTTTTTCTGCAACCAAGAAGCCATTTTGCTCCACCCCGATGTGCAGTCCGGCGAACTGCCGCAGCCGCTGCACCGCACGGGGCATGAAATAGCCCTCGACTCCGTGCGTTTCGGCGAGAAACCGCTCACGGGGCGCACCACGCCGATTGACCTCTACGTGCGCAACACGTCGGACCTGCGCCTGACCACGCCTTTCGAACTCTTCACGAACCTGCCTACCGACACGGCTCTCTTCCAGCAGGCCGACTACCTCGCCTTGACGGGCGTGACGCTCAACCCCGGCGAGAGCCGCCGCCTCACGGTGCACGCCACGTTCAAGAAAACGGGCGACCGCATTTTTGCCGTATCGCCCGACGACTCAACCGTGCTTTGCCAAATTCCCGTCAGTGTGGCCGATGCCCCGGCTGCCGCGCTGACGTTCGGCGTGCCTGAAATATCGTTTCCCGAGACGGGCACGGCGTTCATCTCGCAGTCCATCTCCAACGCCCCGGAGGCTGGACGCTCGGGGGTGAGCATCATCTACCATATTTATTCTAAAAACGAGGGTGACAGTTTCGATGACTTCGAGCGCGAGCGTTTCGCCTACATCGCGCCCGGCGGGAGCAAGCGCGACACGCTCACGCTGCGCCACCTGCTGCCCGGCGGCACTTACGAGTTGCTGGTGCGGGAACGCTGGCCTGTGGCGCAAAGCATATCGTTCACCCTGCCCGCCGACCCGTCGGGCATCGGCGGCATGGTCCGGACAGAGCGCGACGGCGCGGAAACGTGGTATTCGATAGACGGCCGCAGGATTGCCCGCCCCGACAAGCCCGGCATCTATCTGCTGCGCAAAGACGGGGTGACGAAAAAAATGTTTGTGGGAAACAAGTAGGGCGTAATATTAAAATATGTTGAAGAAAATAAAAGTTGAAACGCGCCTTGCGGCGCAGACTGAAAACGGCGAAGACGTGATTGTCACGGAAAGCACGGGCACGGCGGTGATTGACCGCGACGGTTTGCTGCTGCGCTATGCAGAAACCGAGGATGAGGGCACGGCACAGCTGCTGCTCTCCGACAGCATTGCCGACCTGCACCGCAAGGGGCAGGTGCGTTCGCGCATGACGTTTGTGGAGGGCAGGCTGCTGCCGATGCCCTATGCCACGCCCGAGGGCACCTACGATTTCTCGCTCTTCACCCACTGCTTTAAGGTTGCGGTGTCGCCCGATGGCGGCGAGTTTTCTGCCACATACAGTTTGCTTGCCGGCGGGCAGCAGGTGTCGGACAATCGGTTGGCGGTGCGCTGGACGTTTGTGGAATAAATCTGCCCACGGATTTCATGATCTTTTCCGCGATTTTTTTGTTGCCCACGGATCTCACGAATCTACACGAATTTTTTGCAATTTCCTCTGTATTATAATGGCGACCTAATCGGTCTCACGAATCTCACGAATGCAACCTTTCTGCACACACGGCGGATGCCGCCAAAGGTGCATTCTATGAACTTCGTTAGGCTAAAGGCACAAAAAAGAGAGGGGCAAAACAGGCGTTTGTTTTGCTCCTCTCTTTTTTAATCTTAATCGCAAGTAGATGCCGGATTATTTCTTGCCGTGGATTTCATCAGAAACGGTGAGTTTCTTGCGGCCTTTTGCACGACGGGCTGCCAATACGCGGCGACCGTTGGCGGTTGACATACGCTGGCGGAAGCCATGCTTGTTGTTTCTCTTGCGGTTGTGCGGTTGAAATGTTCTTTTCATTGTCGTTTATGCTGTTTTGTTTGTTATTCCGTAAGGCAATTCATGCGCTCTTTCGGCGTACGGGTTGCAAATTTAGGAATAAAAATTTGTTTAACAAAGCATTGGCGGCGTTTTTGCCCTAATTTCCTATAAGGAAAGGTTATTTTTGCGCGGCAAATCGCTTGGCCTGTTCTTCAATGAGTGCGGCGTCGTCGAAATAGTTAATCTTCATGGCGCGGCGCACGTCGTCGAGCGTGGCTGCTGCCACGGCGCGGGCATCGGCACAGCCTTTCTGCAGCATGTCGTACACGGCGGGAATGTCCTGCGCAAACTCCTGACGGCGTTGGCGGATAGGTTCGAGCAGTTCCTGCATGATGTTGGCGAGGAAACGCTTCACCTTCATGTCGCCCAGACCGCCGCGCTGGTAGTGCGCCTTGAGTTCGTCGAGGTTGGGATAGTCGGGCAGATAGCGTTCGAAGTGCTCGGGGCGGCAGAAGGCATCGAGATAGGTGAACACCGTGTTGCCTTCGAGGTGCCCGGGGTCGCTTACATGGATATGCGTCGGGTCGGTGTACATCGACATGACGCTCTTCTGCACCGTGTCGGCATCGTCGGAGAGATAGATGCAGTTGCCGAGGCTCTTCGACATCTTCGCCTTGCCGTCAGTGCCGGGCAGGCGGAGGCAGGCGGCGTTGGAGGGCAGGAGAATTTCCGGTTCGACGAGCGTTTCGCCATAGATGTTGTTGAAGCGGCGCACGATTTCCGTGGCCTGCTCTATCATGGGTTTCTGGTCCTCGCCGGCGGGTACGGTGGTGGCGCGGAAGGCGGCGATGTCGGCGGCCTGGCTGATGGGGTAGGTGAAGAAGCCCACGGGAATGGACGACTGGAAGCCGCGCATCTGTATTTCCGTCTTCACGGTGGGGTTGCGCTGCAAGCGGCTCACGCTCACGAGGTCCATGAAGTAGAACGAGAGTTCGCAAAGTTCGGGGATTTGGCTCTGGATGAACAGCGTGACGCGCTCGGGGTCGAGGCCGCAGGCGAGGTAGTCGAGTGCCACCTCAATCACGTTTTGCCGCACCTTTTCGGGGTTGTCGATATTGTCGGTAAGTGCTTGCGCGTCGGCGATAAACACGAACATCTTTTCATATCCGCCCTCGTTTTGCAAGGCCACGCGGTTGCGGAGCGAGCCGACGTAGTGCCCGATGTGCAGGCGGCCTGTCGGACGGTCGCCCGTAAGGATTATTTTAGGAGTTGCCATCTTATATATTTGTCTAAAAAATATTTCAGCTGCAAAATTACAGAATGTTTTTATAGTAAGCAAATGGGCATTTGCAAAGTATAGAGTCAACAAGCAAGTGCAATATTACAAATAATGTTTGTAGAACTCTTTA
>JBJEAH010000107.1:0-2171 GCA_051868815.1 Alloprevotella sp. | reverse complement strand
TATAAGAAACTAAACTTTTTTCAAATTAAGGAGGGTACACAATATTATATATATACGCGCGCGAAGGGAAAAGCAGAAAAAATCCGGGAAAAGTGCGCTGCGCCCTTCCCGGATTTTGATTATTGCAAAGGAAATCTGGAAACTATTTCTTCAAAACTTTCTTGCCATTGACAATATAGAGACCCGGACGGTTTACGAGCGTAATGCGACGGCCGGAAAGGTCGTAGGTCACGTTTGCCGCGCCGTTTTCAACAGACACTTGGTCAATGCCGTTAATCACTGCGTTGTTGGCAGTAAGTGCAATGAAGCGATCGGCTGCTCCTCTGCTGCTGAGCTGCACCTCTGCCAGATAGATGGCTTCGCTGTCTGCCTTGAAGGAAACAGTGAACTTGCCGCCCTCCTTGGGAAGAGAAGAAGCAGAAAGGCTGAACTTGCTGGCGTGCGAACCAATAAGTTTCAACGCCACAGGTTCTTCGAGATTCTCCGTCTCCACAGTGATTTCAGACGTTTCGGCTACCTTTCCGGGGATTGCGTTCAGCGTGATATCGGTTTCAGAAGGACGAATCACAGGCAGGTCGGTACGGCCAAAGGACACGTCGTCAATATAATACGTGGCGGAATTAGCCGTGCCGCGCGTGCTTGTGAAGCGGAAGCCCATGAAGAACACGTCGGCGGGTTCAAGCTGGGCGAGGTCGATGTGGAACTCTCGCCATTCGCCGCTCTCGTCCTTTGTGGCAGGCATAGAGAAGCCCGTAACGGGATAGGTTTCCATTTCGCCGTTATTGAGTTCGATGTAAACGAGTTCCAGTTTGTCGGGCATCTCGTCGTAGAGATAATCGCCGCGCACGCGGAAGGTAAACATCTTGGAGGCGGCGTTCACGTAGTCGAGCGCAGGCGTTACCAAAAGCATCTCGCAAGGCGTTTCGTTGCCTTCCTCTACCTTAGAATCGTAGGGCGTCACCTTGGCGGCCTTTTCGCCTGCCGTGGCATCGGTTTCGGGGAACTCATAGCCCCACCAAGCGCGCGTGCCTTCCATTGCCAGGTTCTTCCAGCCCTCGGCTGCGAAAGGTTTGTTCTTAACCGTGCCGTCGAAATGCTCGTTGAGCAGCTTCAGGGGCGATGTAGCGTCGAGCGGCAGGTTGTCGCCTTCCTTATCTTCGGCATCAGCACTTGTTGCTGTGCCTTCGAGGGCGATGCGCAGCGTGTCTGCGCCATAGCCTGCCACGATGATGGTGTCGCGGAACGTGCCTGCTTCGGCCGGTGCAAAGGTCACTTTGATGGGTGCGTCTACATTATCCTTCATCAACATGCTTGTGCTGATGCGGAATGTGCCGCCAACGGCCATACGTGCCGAGGGATAATCGGGGAAGTGGGCAGTCGTAATGGTGATGGTCTGCTCCTGCGTGGTGCCGGCCTTTGTGGCAAAGGGTGCGGGCTGCTCTGAGGTGAGCGTGAAGGCGGGCGGGTTGGCGGGATCGATGGCGATGCCGCTCAAGCTCAGGGCAATCATGTCTTCAAGCAGCGACGACTCGATGTAGAGCGATGCCGTGTGCTTGCCGATGGCCGTGGGCTTATAGTTGAGGTCGATTTCATAATCGCCCGTGCCGGCGGGGATTTCCGCAAGCGAAAGTTCAAACTGGTCGCGGTTCTTGCCGGAGCATTCGAGCGGCAGCGCGGCGGGGAGGTTCACGGCGGTCACGTGGAGCGTGGTCACCTTGGTGCTCTCGCCTACCCTGCCCTCTGCGCGGGCAAACTCGTCTACCTGAATGAGGAGCATGGGCAACATTTCCACATCCTCTGCCATACGGGGACGGAGCACCGGCGCGGCGGCCGAGGTGGCGATGCCCGTGATGTTCATAGCGCCCTTGCTCACGGGCGTGCCTTCGAGCGTTGTGCCGGGGAAGGGGTTCACGGTGAAGTTGCCCGTGCCGTCGGTAAAGGTGAGGGCCTTGCCTGTGGCGAATGAGGCATCTGCCGCGAGGTTCACGCCCGTAGCGTTCTTCACGCTCACGAGGCGGTAGGTAAAGGTTGCCGGTGCGGCGGCAAACTCGGCTGCCGTCGTTTCCACAGGCTGCACGGGCGCAGGTTCTGCCTGCTTTGTGCCGAATGAGGCATCACCCACGCAGATGCAGTTGCCAATGAAATTATAATATTCTCCGGGGAAGGCATAG
>JBJEAH010000106.1:0-11971 GCA_051868815.1 Alloprevotella sp. | reverse complement strand
ATTCACAAGTACACCATTCCAAATTATCCACATTATTGTTTTTTCGATTTTCATCTTTGTGGTTTATTTGGGGATGATTGAGAGGATTTGGCAAGAATGCTTCTGCTACAAGTCGATGAACGTAATAGTTCTTCTGACTTCCATTCTTGCATAATCTGACAAATAAATAGCCATTCCCTTTATCTGCTGGGGTCATAATTTTCTCCCGTCTTAAACGACTTTTCATGATTGCAGCTTCGCCGAGTTCTTCTACTCGCTCAACCGATCTGATACGACCTTTGCTGCTAACTTGGTAATAGCCTTCAAAGTCCTTAATGTTTTTCCAAATTTCTTTCATAGATACTCTAAATATTTGTCAATCTGTTGCTGGGCAGCAAACAAGGCTTCCGTCTCATTGGGCGAGGGGATATACAAACCTGCAACCGCACTTGACCAGTTCCGGAAACGCTCCAGGGCTTTTGTCAGTTCCAAGGTGTCAAGGTCTCTCGTGCTCCTCAACCGCCTTACCATCTGCCCGCGTCTGTTTACCCTCTCCACCTCGAAGATGTCCTTGTTCAGCTTCCTCTTGAAGATGTCCTGCTTGACCTCTTCAAGCGAATAGCCGAACTCCGATGCAAAGTAGCCAAGGCAGACGTGCAGATACCGATTCTGGCTGTCTGACCGCTGGCGGTGCTTCTTCTTTACCTCAACAAGGCCGAGGTGTGCCTTGATGCACTCCTCATATACCTTGTTGCAGTAATCCTTGAACTGCTGGCGCTCGTAGGGGTTATGGAGATTGAAAATGGCCATATCAGCTTCGTAAGATGTAGTTAGTAAAATGTACGGGTCGGCCAGTGATTAGGCTCATCGATGTCACGTTCTCTGTCACGATGTCGTGACCAACGCTCCGAAAGTCCGCAATTCTGGCTCCCAGCCGATAGATACCATACTCCCGTAGTGCTGTCAGCGGCTCTATGCTACCGAAGCGTTTCAAGTGTTGCAGCAGGATAGTCTTTTGAGTTACCTTTCCATCTTTCATATCAGAACGGCAGATTATTTGCATCCCCTTGGGCGAGGTTGCCGTTGTTATCGACTTGCTGAGGGAACGGCTGCTGTCCTTGCATATGCTGCCACTGCTGATTTTGAGGTTGCTGACCCGTCGGCTGCATACCCGACTGATAGTTCGGCTGCTGCTCTGCCAGCACAACCTTGAAAGCGCTGATACTCGTGAAATACTTTATCTCTCCAGTGGTCTGGTCTGGGTACTTCGCTCCTCTCAAAGAAAAATCGACCGTCACCCTCTGACCCACTTGGAACTGGTCAAGAATGTTCACGTTCTGACCACCCAACTCGAACTTGGGGTGGTTCTCCCATGGCTCGCCCGTATCGGGGTTGAAGCGAGTGCAGTCAAGCACCAGCTCCCTGCGATATATCGTGCTGCCGGCCTTGGTAGTGATAGGGGTGGTTGCCCCTATCACTTCAATCTTACCTGTTATCTGAAATGCCATTGCCAAATACTTTAGCGTTTGTTATCAGTTCTCTGTTCGCTTCAAGGAACTCTGCCACTCTCTCGCATTGCTGCGTGAGCATCTTACGGGCCTGCTCGTGGTCGTAGGTGTAAACCTCCTTGTACTGCTTGCCAGTGATGAGAGGCGAGCGTGGCCCGCCACCGCTGAGGACATAGATAGTAAACTCGAAGCTCGTAACGTCGTTCATCATTCCCGACTCAATGAGTGTATAGGGGTATGCGTACCGCTGCCACTTCTTCTGAAAGTCACCAAAGGCATACCGCTTCGTTGTCTTCGCATCGAACAGCCTATCCATTCGCAGATAGTCTATATAGCCGTGCAACTCCACAAGACCCTTGGCGGTCTCAATGTACCCCTTCGTGTAATACTGGCAGATAGAGCCTTTGAAATACTCCGATGCTTCAAGGCAGAAGTTCTTGTCGAAGAAGAACTCAAAGCCATCGATAGCCACATAGATGAATGGAACACCTATCTTGGCGAATTGCGCCAGGCTCTCATCAGGTTTCATTTCCTCTGGTACGACATCGCTGCCTTTCACATCTGCTTCGTAGCAGGCTTTCTTCAACCTTGCATCGAACAAGTCCTGACCACTGCGTATAGTCTTTATGATGATACCCTCGTTTGTTGGCCTGCACTTCTTGACAAGGCAATCGACAATCTCGTTGAACGCAGTACCCTTACTCGCCGCTTCACTTGGCGGTGTGGGCACCTTGTTCACCTTGTCGATGAACTCCTGCTTCAGAAGAGCGTCCACCTCCTCCTCGGAGTAGTGGAGCGTCTCTTCTGTCTCGTTCCAATTCAGATGCCATGCGCCCGTCTCGTCTTGGTAGAAGAAGTCTTCTGCCTTGGTATCGACCATGCGCTGGAAGGCATCCAAAATGGATGGCGATAATGCGTAGTTAGGCTGCTGCATCTTCGTAGGTCTTAGATTTGGCATTCCACTTCAGCTTCAGTTCCTCGACCTTGTTCTTGAACAGTTCTCGGGCGCGAACCTTGCTGTCCCAAATAATCTCTGTGTCCGAGATAGCCTTTGCGAACTCATTGGCAGACTTGGCATCGGTGATGCAAGCGATAGCATGCTCGATCTCCTCAAGCAGCTCATTGTAGCGCTTGCGCGTCTCTTCAATCTTCTTGACGTTGGCCTCGTAGTAGCCGAATACCTTCTTAAGCGTGTCGTTTGACTGCGTGACATTTCCGTTCTGGTCAACAATGACAGGTATCTTCTGCCATGCAGGGAGGTTGCAGGTGTTCTTCGCATAGAACTTCTCCTGCGGGGTCCAGTACACGGTTCTGTCAGAGCCGACAGCCTGAACATATCCTACGAGGTCAAGTTCCTTCATCAAATCACCTGCGGACGAGCCGCCAATCTCCGGACGGACAATCTTGGTCTCTCCATCCTTGTCCTCACGCTCATGGGCAACAAAGACGATGTTCTTACCCATCATCGCCACATCACGGAGGAAGTTCTGGAACATCACCTTTCGTGCACCATACCCTTTGAGAGAGAGGGAGCCGTCACGCATACGCATCTTCGAGTCGTTGCGCATGATGTAGTCAGACATGAAGTCCAGCATCTTGCCTGCTGTGTCGATTACGATGGTCGAGCATACAACCTCGCCACCCTTCAATTCATCGAGGGCCTGCAGGGCTTCCTCCCAACTCTTCACTTGCAGCGTAGGACACTGGAACGCTACGTTTACACGCTGAACACCTCCGTCAAAGTCGAAAAGGACTGGTTGAGGTGCACTAAGTGCCATGGTACTCTTACCGATACCAGGCTGACCATAGACAAGCATCTTAATGGTCGTTACGAACTCAAGTTCGCTCGGTTTCTTAAACAATGACATTGCTCTTGAATTTTTGATTGTTAGACATATTGTTAATTAAACACGTTATTCTTGTTAGCATACTGAATGAACTCACTCTTTTCGTGAATACCAAGTTTGGCATACACAGACTTGATATGGTTCTTCACCGTGAATGGAGAAATGAAAAGTCTTTCTGCCACCTCTTCATTGGAGAAGCCATCATATACCAAGCGCATCACCTGCAACTCCTTCTTCGACAACTGCGTGTTGAATTTCGGCATGCAGATGATACCCTCAAACTGACACTCTCCTCGGAGGGGGCAGCAGACTTTCTCAAATTTGAATGATGAATTGCTGCAATCTGTCTCATGCGTGTCTAACTTTCCGAAGTTGCACTTGGCAAATCTGCGGGCAATCAGATAGCGGTAGTACTGCACGTTCAAGGCACTCTTCTCGTAGCATTTCTTCAAAGCCTTGTAAGCATCTGGGTAGCACTCCATCAACCTCTCCATCAGCATGGATATCACCTCCTCGCTTGTCTCATCCAGACGCTCGTTCTTTCCGTCAGAGGTGACGTACCAAATATCGCCGTCAATGGTATAAAACTCTATTCCATCCATAATTCAGTCCTCCCACAAATCTTCCGCTGGAATACCCGTCTTTCTGACGAGGATTTCGATGTGCTCTCTGTTCTGCGGACGCATCCCGTACTTGACCCAGTTTCTAACCGTCGCATGGGAAACCCCTGCTTCAATGGCTATCTCATTGATGAGGTCAGTCTTGGGGTGCGAAGCATTTGGAAGTGCCATATAATAGCCCCGAAGGGTCATTTTTGGCATCTTCTTAGGATTTTCTTCGTTTCTTTCTGTCATTTTGCTTAATTTTGCAGTATTATTTAATAAAGGTAGTGCAAAGGTAGTCATTTAATTTCGATTAACCTAAGAAATCTCGAAGTAATTTCTATCTTGCAGTATTATTTAACATTTATGGGAATAAAAGACAGGTTATACTCATTCTTGGAGTACAAAAATCTCAAGGCTTCCAAGTTTGAGCAGGCATGTGGCCTGGGAAACGGCTTCTGCGGGAAAATAGGTGACAACATCACCGATGGCTCTCTATCACTAATAGAGAAAGCCTTTCCAGAGCTGAACACCGACTGGCTAAAGACTGGCTTCGGCGACATGCTACGTTCCGAAATGGAAGTAGAATATTCTAAGAACGACCCTAACATGATGGCCATGGTCAAGATGATGGGCGAGTTCATACAACTCGGTAAGAAGAACGCTGACGCGAACCTCATGAACGCTGAAGCGAACAAACTCAACGCACAGAACCTCGAAAGGCTCATCACCCTGCTCGAAACCAAATTCGACTGACTATGGCCATGACTATTTCTCCTGACGGTGTGGCCATCACCAGACGCTTCTTCAAGGCGATCGAGATACTGATAGCCGCCGGCCACTTCCGAGGGTTGCAGACTTTCACAACCTTGCACGGCATCAACAGGCGCAACCTCCAGCATATACGCGAGAGTCCAGAGAACACCGTCCTCAAACCCGAGACGCTGGTGCTCCTCGTCAAGCACCACAACGTTTCTCCGATGTGGCTGCTGACGGGAGAGGGTGCTGTGTTCCAAGACGGCACAGATAAGCCCGAACCTGTGGTGTGGAGAAACAAAAGCCGCCAGCCAAAGGCCGACGGCACCAATATCTGATTTCATTCGAACAACGTCCGTTTCTTGTTCACCCTGCCGATCACGAAGTTCCTTGCCTCTCTGATTGTGGGGAACAGCTTCGACAAGTTCTCACTATTCTTGAACACTCTGAAACCTTTCTCGTAGATGGATGCGCTTATCGAATATCCGAGAAAGCGCACCACGCAACCCGTAGGCTTCTCTCCTTCATAGGCAGGCCCATACGGATATAAATGCGAATAGTGGAATATCACGGCATTCTTGTTCGTCTCAAAGTCGTTGATGGTTGTTGCCATAGTTCAAACGCTTGCTCTCCAAAATCTGATAATATCCAGTCCTGTGTAGAACTTCCTTCCGTTAGACTTCCGATACGAGCACCTTATGCCCGTCGGGCCGACATTCGTGTGTCTTCGCAGCGTGCTCCTGTGTACTCCCAAGATTTCCGCTGCCTCGCTGATACTGAACCTTGCAGTAGGCGATACTTGTGGCTCTTCGTTTACCATATCAGTCTAACCATATTTCTATCGGCTTCCCTTTCAGAGAGGGACGCTTTTCGATTACTTTTGAATACACGTCCTGCAGATCCAGCTTGAACAAAGGGCAATACAGATACCGCAGCGTGAAGATGAAGCGGTCGTGAAGCATTACATACACGAACAAAACCTTTTTCCCAGTAATGGGTGTAGAAATTCTTCTTTCCATCACTCGTCCTCCATTGGCACATACTTGACTACGCTGTAGGCAGCGGCAGCGAGGTTCGCCACCGCCAAAATCATAAACAGCATATTGCTGCCACTGATGCCTAACACTACGAATGACAGACTGAACCAAACCGAAATGAGTTTCTGCTTGATTGTCATTTTCTCCCATTGGGTCTCATGTTCCCAAAGGTCATACAACTTCTTTGTTTCTTTCATTGCTCTTGCCTTATAGATGATTTACTAATATCTGCTGTTCCGCCACAAGTAGTGTCGGAACTCTTCTTCCTATCTCATGTCCTTTTCGGCTTCTGCCTTGACCTCGTACCAGTCCGGCATACTTTCATTGATGGCCTGCTCCAATGCAGGTGACTCATGCTTGTTGTAATGAATGACGGACACCTCAGCCTCACCAGTTCTGAATATACTGACCAATATCCAGCCAGACTGATACTTATCGCACCCGTAGGCCGAATTTTCTAATGCCGAAGCGTAAACTTTGCCACGCATATCATCGGAAATCTTGGAGAGCTTTTCGGCCCTCTTTGACCTTGATTGTGGTACAGTAACGCTACGTTTCGTTAAACTTCGTGCTCTTTCCATCACTTTTCTTTGGTTTTACTTTGCCATCAAGCACTTTTTGGTTACATTTACATTGTGATTATTAAATGTTAGTGCAAAGGTAGTATAAATAATTAGAATATCCAAAGAAAATTCTATGAAATTTCTATCAGAGCGTAGATTTTAACATTTGTAGTGCATAACGGCATCTTTGACATGCTGAATGAAAGTTTGGCGACAAGCAGTCACGCAAAACCGAAAAACTTGAAAATAACTTGAAAGTCCAAACATCGGTTTTTGCAAGTCGCTGACAAACAGCAACTTTTGAGCGCATGATGCACGCCTGGAAAGCGTGTAGCCGGCAAAACCGGCTCGCAGGTTCGAATCCTGTTCTCTCCGCAACGTGATAAAGGGATGTAACGGCCGTTACATCCCTTTTTTTGTGCCTATCGACGCGGCAGCCATTTGCGAAGCGCATGATACGCCCGCCGCGCGGCAGGAGATTTCCCCATACGTATTTTTTATCCTGAAAAACCCAGCATACCCAGCACTACCCTTAACAACTATTTATGTACAAATCAGTTACGCGTGTATAGTTTGCACCTCGAACCCGTCAGCTGTGACGGGTTGACCTTACACATAAACGGTTAGCGGCAGCTATGATTGCAACCTTTATCCCCGGGCAGACACTTGACTGTCACGGGCATATTTTTTTTCGTTGTGCCTGAAAGTTTTTACTTTCAGCAAGATATTTTTTCCCATCTGCACAAAAAAAGTTTGTTACAAAGTTTGTAACATGTATTACAAAGTTTGTAATATGCGTTACAAAGTTTGTAACATGTGTTAGAAACTTTGTAACAAAAACTATCTGCGCAGAAAGGAAAAAATATCTGCGCATATAGGGAAAAATATCTCGGGGATAATGTCCGTGCTGACATAGGAAAACGCCCACACCTCACGGGAGAAGCGCAATGCTCCGGCGGCAGAAAATGACGCAACAAAAATAAACTATAAAGCAAAGTAAGCAAGTTGATGAGTTTTTTTCCGTAACTTTGCAGAAGTTAGGCTGCGGCTCGGCAATTCAAATCTATTTGATTGCGCTCGCCTTGCACTAACTTTGCAGAAGTTAGGCTGCGGCTCGGCAAGAAGGGCGGGCGTTTTGCAAAACGCCCCTACTCCCCGAGTGCAACCGACATTATGAAAAACCTAATCCCATGAAACCTATATTTATAGCCGGACCCTGCGTCATAGAGAGCATGGACGTTTTGCAGACCGTGGCAAAGGAACTGGCAAAAATCAAGTTAGAGACGGGTGCCACCGTATATTTCAAGGCCTCTTTCGACAAAGCCAACCGCACCTCAATCCATTCTTTCCGCGGTCCGGGACTTGAAAAGGGCACGCAAATGCTCGCCGACATCAAGGCGCAGTTTGGACTGCCTATCCTGACGGACATTCACGAGAGCTGCCAAGCCGCCCCGGCTGGCGAGGTGGCCGACATTCTGCAAATCCCGGCATTCCTCTGCCGACAGACCGACCTGCTCGTGGCCGCCTCGCAAACGGGCTGTATCGTGAACGTGAAGAAGGCGCAGTTTCTCTCGGGCAACGACATGCAATATCCCGTCGAGAAATGCCGCGAAGCCGGCGCGAAGGAGGTGTGGCTCACGGAGCGCGGCAACATCTACGGCTACAACAATCTTGTGGTGGACTTCCGCAATATCCCCCTCATGAAACAATATACCGACCGCGTGGTGATGGACTGCACCCACAGCGTGCAGCGTCCCGGTGCGGCGGGCGGCAAGACGGGCGGCAACCGCGAGTACATCCCCTCTATGGCACTGGCCGCCAAGGCATTCGGGGCAAACGGCTTCTTCTTCGAGACACACCCCGACCCCGACCACGCCCTGAGCGACGGGCCGAACATGCTGCCGCTCGACCAACTGGCTGCGTTAATCAAGGAATTGGCACAATAGAGTCGTTCTGCAACGACACACAATATTATATATATATGAGCAAATGGACTGAAATAGCAGCCAAGTGCCTGCGCGACGAGGCAGGGGCGCTGCTCGACCTCATACCTTTTCTCGACAACGACTTCGACCGCACAGTGGAGATTATCCTCAACTGCAAGGGCAAACTCATTGTGACGGGCGTGGGCAAGAGCGGCCACATCGGCGCGAAAATCGCCGCCACGCTGTCGTCAACCGGCACGCCGAGTTTCTTCATCAATCCGCTCGACGTGTTCCACGGCGACCTTGGCGTAATCCAGCGCAAGGACGTGGTGCTGGCCATCTCCAACTCGGGGCAGACGGACGAACTGCTGCGCTTCCTGCCTTATCTGATGGAAAACAAAATCCCCGTCATCGCCATGAGCGGCAATCCCAACTCCCTGCTGGCGCAATATGCCACGGCACACCTCAACGCCTCCGTGCGCTACGAGGCCTGCCCGCTCGGCCTTGCGCCCACCTCGTCCACGACGGCCGCCCTCGCCTTGGGCGATGCCTTGGCGTGCGCACTCATCGAAGCCCGCAATTTCAAAGCCTCCGATTTCGCACAGTTCCACCCCGGCGGCTCGCTCGGCAAACGCCTCCTGACGAAGGCGCGCGACGTGATGCGCACGGAGGACCTGCCCGTAATACCGCCCACGATGAAACTTGGCGAGGCCGTGATCCACATGAGCAACGGCCGCCTCGGCCTCTGCGTGGCAGAAGAGGGCGGCATCGTGCGCGGCATCATCACCGACGGCGACATTCGCCGCGCTATGGAAACCTCGCAAGACAGTTTCTTCAAACTCACCGTTGCCGACATCATGTCGTGCCAGCCGAAAATGGTGTCGCCCGACACGAAAATCACGGAAATCGAAAGCATCTTGCATCAGAACAAAATCCACTCCGTGCTCGTAACGGACAAGGAGCGGCATCTGCTCGGCATCGTTGATTCGTTCAGCACGATGCTGTAAGGATTGATACACATATATTTTTGTATAACCATAGGGGCGAATCCACGCCTCTATGGTCTTTATTACAGCATGAAAAGACTGCTTATCTTCATCATATCCACCCTTACTATTATTCTTGCGGCAAAGGCAGAGGCCAGCGTGTTCCTGCCCTCCGACTCCCTGCCCGCAATCGGGAGCGACACGGCCATCGTGCGCTTTCTCGAAAGCCGCTTTGACGTGAAGTTCACGGGCAACAACCGCGTGGTGCTCTTCTCCTCCGGTCGCGAGAAGTTCAAGGACCTCTTCGCCGCCATACGCGCTGCCCGCAAGAGCGTTCACCTCGAATATTTCAACTTTCGCAACGACTCTATTTCCAAGGAACTTTTCAAAATTCTTAGCGCCAAGGCGGCCGAGGGCGTTGAGGTGCGTGCCTTGTTCGACGGTTTCGGCAACAGTTCCAACAACCGCCCGTTGCGCCGCAAATACGTCGACAGCCTGAAAGCCAAAGGCATAGAGATTTACAACTTCGACCCCATGCGCTTCCCCTACATCAACCATGCCTTCCATCGCGACCACCGCAAGATCGTGGTCATCGACGGCATGGTGGCTTACACCGGCGGCATGAACGTGGCGGACTACTACATCACGGGCCGCCCCGAGTTTGGCAGCTGGAACGACCTGCACGCCCGGGTGGAGGGCGACGCCGTGGGGCAGCTGCAAGCCGTGTTCCTCGGTTTTTGGAACCGCGTGACGGGACAAAACATCAGCGGCCCGCAATACTATCCCGGCGAGAAACGCGCCGCCGACTACTTCCCGCAGCTTGCGCCCGACACCACCGAGACGGCGGGCAGGAAGCAGGTGGGCGTGGTGAACCGCGACCCGCACAGCACGCCCAACATCATTCACGACACCTTTCTCGAAGCCATCGGCACCGCCCGCCACAGCATTCGCATCATCAACCCCTACTTCACCCTCTGCCCGCACCTGAAACGGGCGTTGAAGGAAGCAGCGGCACGGGGCGTGAACGTGCAAGTGATGGTGTCGGAGAAATCAGACATCCCCATTACGCCGCGCATCGTGGAGTACAACGTGAATAAGCTGATGCGTGCCGGCGTGAAGGTGTATTTCTATCAGGGCGGCTTCCACCACAGCAAAATCATGATGATAGACAGCCTCTACTCTTTCATCGGCTCCGCCAATCTCAACAGCCGCAGCCTCTCGTTCGACTACGAGTGCAACCTCCTCATCGCCGACGCGCCCACCACGCACCAGCTCATCAGCCTCTTCGACCGCGACCGCGACGAACATTGCTTCCTCCTCACCCCCGAACGCTGGAAGCAACTGCCAAAGTGGAAAAAGTTCAAAGGCTGGCTCTTCCATTTCCTCACTCCCTTTGTAGACGCGCCGAAACGCCGGCAGGGCATTCCGGGCATGATAATAATAGACAGACTTTATGCGTGACCAGAAGTTTTCCATAGTCAAAGCCTTCGCCATCATCTTCGTGGTGATGTCGCACGCCGGTGCGCCGGCATGGCTCAACAACGGGCTTTACATTTTCCATGTGCCGGCATTCTTCATCTGCGCCGGCTATTTCTTCCACACAAAATACCTCAGCAACGAGCGCACCTACGTGCTCCACCGCGTCAAGGGGCTGTACGTGCCGTTTGTGAAATGGAGCCTCCTCTTCCTCGTGCTCCACAACCTGCTCTTCCCGCTGGGACTGTTGAGCGAGACCTACGGCAACGCCTCGGGCGGCGTGCTCCATCCCTACACGTGGCACCAGTTTTGCCAAAATGCCTGGAGCATCGTGAGCAACATGTCGGGCTACGACACCTTCATCGGCGGCGCATTCTGGTTCTTCCGCGCCTTCTTCCTCGCAAGCCTCGCGTTCCTCGTACTGTTCAAAATCATCAGGAAATTGCGCCCCGAAAGTTCTGACCGCGAGGCAGGTTGGGAGATTTTGGGAACCGTCTTCCTGCTACTTCTTTGGAAAACCACGGAGGGTCTGAACGTCACAGGCGTGGCGCAAGGCGGCTATCGCGAACTTATGGGCGTGCTCTTCATGGCTGCCGGTTTCCTGCTCGCCCGCTACGAGGCGGTGAGTCGGCTCACGTGGCGCATCGCCCTGCCGGCAGCGGCGGTACTTGTGCTGGCGGCGGCATACTTCCCTTCGGCCATGAACTATAAGGCCGACGTGTGGGAATTTCTCTCCCTGCCCGTACCGGCCGTGTGCGGTTTTCTCGTGCTGTGCTACATTGCCGCCTTCATCTGCGAGAAAGCCCCGAAGACCCTTGCAAACGGATTGGCATACATCGGCAACCACACATTATATATATTCGTGTTCCACCTCTTGGCGTTCAAGGTAGCAGGCGCGGTGAAAGTGGCGTGGTACGGGTTGCCGTGGCAGGCCATGGGCGGGCACCCTTATGTGCTGCAACCCGAGAACAATGCCTTCTTTTTCCTTCTCTACGTCCTTGCCGGCGTGGCCATTCCCCTGCTGTGGCTCGAAGGCTGGCGCAAGCTAAGCGCCCGTTGCGATTTTTCCCTTAAAGCCCTCCTGCCCCTGCTCATACAACTGGCCGTCCTGCTGTGCAAGTTGGCCGTGCGCGGCGGCAAAGCCATTTGGCGCGGCTGCAAGGCAGCCTATCGCAGTTTTATTGAAAGCGTGAAAGCCGTGCTCGCGGCTTCGAGTTCGAAAGATGAATAAACAAAAAAGAGGGTGTGTCAAAATAAATATTGTTGCAGATGTATCCCCTGTAAGGGGAAAA
>JBJEAH010000105.1:0-2207 GCA_051868815.1 Alloprevotella sp. | reverse complement strand
ACCGAGCGCATCTACCCCGTAGGCCGCCTCGACCGCAACACCACTGGCGTGCTCCTGCTCACCAACGACGGCGACATGGCCTCCAAACTCACGCACCCCAAATTCCTCAAAAAGAAAATATACCACGTTTACCTCGACAAAAACCTCACGGCAGCCGACCTCAACCAAATCGCCGAGGGCATCACGCTCGACGACGGTGACATCAAGGCCGATGCCATCGAATACGCCAGCCCCACCGACAAGAAGCAGATCGGCATCGAGATCCATAGCGGCCGCAACCGCATTGTGCGCCGCATCTTCGAAAGCCTCGGCTACCACGTCACGAAGCTCGACCGCGTGTATTTCGCCGGCCTCACCAAGAAGAACGTGAAGCGCGGCGACTGGCGCTTCCTCACCGAGAAGGAAGTCAACATGCTCCGCATGGGCGCGTTTGAATAATTATTCAAACTAAGGCCTCACGAGTAGGGGCGTTTTGCAAAACGCCCGCCTTATATGCACCTCCTACCTTTTTTACTCGTACAAATAAATTATAATCATCATGATTAGAACCAGAATATCCGACCTCCTCGCCCGCACCGACTTCGGTGCAGAGGTGTGCGTCAAAGGCTGGGTGCGCACGAAGCGCGGCAGCAAATCAGTGAACTTCATCGCCCTCAACGACGGTTCCACCATCAAGAACGTGCAGATTGTGGCCGACGTGGAGAAGTTCGACGAAGAAACCCTCAGGCAAATCACCACCGGCGCCTGCCTCTGCGTAGAAGGCACGCTCGTGGAGAGCCAGGGCGCAGGACAGAGCGTAGAGATACAGGCCACGGCCATTACCGTCTACGGCACCTGCGGCGCAGACTACCCCATGCAGAAGAAAGGGCAGACCTTTGAATACATGCGCCAGCACGCCCACATGCGCCTGCGCACCAACACCTTCGGCGCAGTGATGCGTATCCGCCACAACATGGCAATGGCTATCCACCGCTATTTCCACGAGCACGGCTTCTACTATTTCAACACACCCATCATCACCGCCAGCGACTGCGAAGGCGCGGGGCAGATGTTCCAGGTGACCACCAAGAACCTCTACGACCTCAAGAAGGACGCAGAGGGCAAGATTGACTACTCCGACGACTTCTTCGGCAAGACCACGTCGCTCACCGTGAGCGGACAGCTCGAAGGCGAACTCGGCGCCACCGCGCTCGGCGCAATCTACACCTTCGGCCCCACCTTCCGCGCTGAAAACTCCAACACGCCGCGCCACCTCGCCGAGTTCTGGATGATTGAGCCGGAAGTGGCGTTCTACGACATCAACGACAATATGGACCTCGCCGAGGACTTTATTAAATATTGCGTGCGCTGGGCACTCGACAACTGCGCCGACGACCTCGACTTCCTCAACAAGATGATCGACAAGACGCTGCTCGAACGCCTCCACTTCGTCGTTGAGCACAACTTCGTGCGCCTCACCTACACCGAGGGCATCGAAATCCTCGAAGCCGCCATCAAGAACGGCCGCAAGTTCGAGTTTCCCGTGTATTGGGGCTGCGACCTCGCCAGCGAGCACGAGCGCTACCTCGTGGAGGAGCACTTCAAGCGTCCCGTTATCCTCACGGACTATCCGAAGGACATCAAGGCATTCTACATGAAGCAGAACGCCGACGGCAAGACCGTCCGCGCCATGGACGTGCTCTTCCCGCAGATTGGCGAAATCATCGGCGGTTCGGAGCGCGAGGAAAGCTACGAAAAGCTCACGCAACGCATTGAAGAACTCCACATTCCGATGAAAGACATGTGGTGGTATCTCGACACGCGCCGCTTCGGCACGTGCCCGCACTCCGGCTTCGGTCTCGGCTTCGAACGCCTCATTCTCTTCGTTACGGGTATGCAGAACATCCGCGACGTCATCCCCTTCCCCCGCACGCCGAAATCCGCAGAATTTTAAACATTCTGCCCAATCCCGTATAAAACGACCTCGGGGCTGTGTCCAAGCGCGACACAGCCCCGAGATTTTTTATAGCCCAGCCAAAACAAGATTTTTCAGACAGGGGGTGATGCTATTTTCCGCCGGATATTTTTTACTTGCCGGGAGACAGTTTTCACTGTCTGCCGGATATTTTTTTCTATCTGCTAAGAAAAAGTTTGTTACAAAGTTTGTAACAAGCGTTACAAAGTTTCTAACACATGTTACAAAGTTTGTAATACGTGTTACAAACTTT
>JBJEAH010000104.1:0-2211 GCA_051868815.1 Alloprevotella sp. | reverse complement strand
CCACGTGCTCGCTGTTGAGGTACGTCACGTCACTGACCACCTGCTCGCCGTCGAAGAGGGCGTTCAGGAAGTCGATGAGCAGCATCTTGTTCGGCTTCTTGCCGAAGATGCGCTTGAAACCGAAATCGGTCAAAAGGCTGATGTATTTTTCTTCTGCGGGACGCATATTTTTTTAATACAAAAATCCGAAGAGCCAAAGGGGTATCTCCTGTTCGCGACCGAGTTCTATGTTGTACTTGGCGTAAATGATATCCTCGCCCTGGCGCACGTGGCGCGGTCGGTCGCAGACGCAGATGTGCGTGCCTTCGTTGATATTGAAAAAGCCCTTTCTCCTACCCTTCTTCACGGAATGGTGCCGCCAGAGGGAGTTGACAAAGAAGGTTTCCATAATGCTCTGCTCGTCCATCTGCGGTGTCTCGATGGCATACATCAGGTTGGCATCATGCAAATAAATCACCGTGGGTTTCTTGGCCATGGAGTCGCCCTCGCGATACACCATATTTATAAGGCGTGCCTCTTCGAGGTATTTCAGGTAGTTCATCACCGTGGCGCGCGACGTGCCGATTTCCTCTGCGAGACGGCTCACGTTGGGCGCGTTGCCGTTGTCAATGGCGAGGAGGTAAAGCAGTTTCTTGATGCGCGAGAGATATTTCAGTTCCACCTGCTTGTTGAACAGGATGTCCACCTCAATCATGTTGTTCATGGCTTTGAGGAGGGCTTCGGTGAAGTTGTGGTTTTCGAGGAAGAAGGGATAATATCCGAAGCGCAGGTAGTCGCCGAAGAGTTTCCACGGATGCACCTTCGGGATGATTGATTTCAGGATTTGCTTGTGCGAGAAGAGCAGTTCGTCGAGCGTGTAGGCTTTAAGCTGCAAGCCGCATTTGAGGTTCACGTACTCGCGGAAGGAAAATCCGTGGAGCACGTAGGTGTGGCTAATCTTGGAAAGTTCCGAAGCATCGCCGCCTTCGTCGGGGAAGACGGAGGTGGTGGTGTACACGATGCGCAGATAGGGATATTTATGATAGCACTCGCAGAGTTGCTCGCGCCAGTTGGGCAACTTAAACGCCTGGTCGAGCAGCAGCACCGTGCCGCCCTGCTCCACGAACTCGCCGGCAAAGTCTACGATGCCCCGGCTTTGGAAATAAAAGTTGTTGAGGTTGATGTATAGGCATTGGCGCAGGCGGTTGTCGAAATACTCCTGCGCGTATTGCAACAGGAAAGACGTGCGCCCCACGCCGCGCGGGCCGCGTATGCCAATCAGGCGGTAGCTCCAATCTATCGTGTCCATCAGCGAACGGCGCACTGGAGCGTTGACGTGTTCAAGGAGGAAAGAATGTGCTTGGTAAAATGGTTCCATACCTTTGGCATTAAGTGGTCATATACCGCGATGCCGGCCGGCATCAGCGCGAGTGTTTTTCTGGAGAAGAAGCGTTTGCGGCTTACTTTTGGTTTGCGTGCAAGCGAGCGCAGAAGACAAGTTTACTTGGATTATGCCGAGTGTAGCCGACAATATGTAATTGTGCAAAGTTACAAACTTACATTGTAAACCGCAAAGCGCATTTACCGATTTTTTGGCGTTTCTTATAAGGAAAAGGCTAAAAAGCACCGCACAGCGCACGCGCGCCCTGCTTCCTACACAATATTATATATATACGCGCGAGGGCAGGAGGCCAACGGGCACAACCTGCGCCTTGACAGCCCGTGACACAATTGGGCTCGTTTTGGCGAACCCGAACAAAAATCATATCTTTGCATCAGCAGAAAGAGGAAGAGCGCAGGTTCTTCCTCTTTTTGCGTTTTTGTGGGGAAACTATCTTATATGAGCGGAAAAATTATCCTATATGAGCGTGAAAATTATAAGCAAGATAATGAAAAATTGCTCCTTGATAGTTTCCACGAAGTGCTTGAAAGTAAAAATTCCCTTGCTTTTCACAGGAATTTTGAAGGAGCTAAATTCCGTTGTCTTAATTATTCCTAAACTTGCACGCTGTTCCGTCTTAACAATTGCAAACGCGCCGCTGACGCTCTGCGCAGGCAGCGAAGCGGCATTAACAGGTTTTTGCTTGCATCTTGCTTCATGAAAGCAGGCGGCGCGTTATCGTTCCTCTCAGCCCGCAGCAGCCGAAAATGTCAATAATTATCGTGCAGGCGGCGTTCCTATTTATTTATTCCAGCCGCTACCGGGTGGATGTTTCTCGGTTGGCTAAGATC